>DAHXNK010000003.1 GCA_027365415.1 Acidobacteriaceae bacterium | reverse complement strand
ACAACAGCGCTAACAGCATCTCCGACAAGCGCGACTGCAGGCGGTAGCGTAACGTTAACGGCGACGGTAAGTAGCAGCGCTGGAACGCCGAGTGGCACGGTGAACTTCTACAACGGAACCACGCTTCTCGGCCCAGGCACGGTGACCAATGGCGTGGCAACCTTTACCACCACCACGCTGGTAGCGGGCGGCAATCCAGCCTTCACGGCCAGCTATGTGGGAACGACGGACTACGCAGCCAGCACCTCTTCGACGGTGATGGTGACGGTGGCTGCGCCGATTCCGCCCAGCTATACGATGGCGGCAACGCCAACCGCGCTGACGATTCCGACGGGAGGAATTGACGCCAGCACGCTGACGATTACGCCGACGGGCGGCTACAGCGGCAAGCTGACGCTGAGCTGCACGGGCCTGCCCGCCAATACATACTGCTACTTTCCAGGGAATGCGGGGGCGCAAACCACCGTCGTGACGCTGAATGGCAGCAATACGGCGGTCAGTGTCGCGCTGAACATCGAGACCGGGGCAACGACCACGCCGCCGTTGGCGCGGATGCAGGCCATGCCCAACCCGTTCGGTTCGCAACAAAGCCCGCTGAGTCCGATCCTGCCCGCGCTGGCCTTTTGGTGGCCGGGGAGCATGGCCGGACTGGCCGCCTTCGGACGCAAGCGGAATCTCTCAAAGACGCGGCAGCGGATGTTGCAACTCTGCCTGCTGGTGTTGATGACGGGAGCGCTGGCCGCAGGGATCTCCGGCTGCGCTGGCTTGACTTCGAATACGGCGGCGGTGCGCGTCACGCCTGCGGGGACTACAACCGTGACCGTCACGGCGACCCCAACATCGGGAACACCCCAGACCACAACCATCACCCTCACCATCACCTAGAAGGGAAGACGCAAACAAGAAAATAGGGGGATCCAAATTATTGGCGCCCCCTATTTTTTTTGATGATGGCCGTAAAATGCCGCCGAGAATAGCGGCGTTTGCCTAGGCTCCGACGGTTGCCGATTCCTTGGCCTTGGTCGTGGGAGATGTCTTGGCGACGCGATGCACCACATTGTCCTTGACCGTAACCGGATCAAGAAACTGCATCCCTGCGCGGAGGGTCTCGCCGACAGTCTCGATCGGGTGCTTGGCCTCCTGCACACGGGTCTCTTCAAACCACTTGCGTCCCGTGGCATTTTCGTTGATCCAGTTTTTGGCGAAGGTGCCATCCTGAATATCGGTCAGCAAGCCTTTCATGGCGGTGCGAGTCTGATCGGTGACGATGCGCGGGCCAGCAACGTAGTCGCCATACTCGGCGGTTTCGGAGACAGAGTAGCGCATGTAGGCCAGGCCGCCGCGATACATCAGATCGACAATCAGCTTGAGTTCGTGCAGACACTCGTAATAGGCGACCTCCGGCTGATAGCCAGCGTTGACCAGCGTCTCAAAGGCGGCCTTGACCAGCGCGCTGGTGCCGCCGCAGAGGACAGCCTGTTCGCCAAAGAGATCGGTCTCGGTCTCTTCCTTGAAGGTGGTCTGCAGAACTCCGGCGCGGGTGCAGCCGATGCCCTTGGCATAGGAGAGCGCGAGCGCAAAGGCGTTGCCACTGGCATCCTGCTCAACGGCAATCAGAGCGGGCGTGCCGCCGCCTTCACTAAAGACCTCGCGGACGCGATGACCAGGAGCCTTGGGCGCAGTCATGCTGACATCAACATCCTTGGGCGGCGCAATGGTGCCGAAGCGAATGTTGAAGCCATGCGCGAACATCAGAGTCTTGCCCTTGGAGAGATGCGGGGCAATGGATTCGGCATAAATCTTTGCTGCCGTCTGGTCGGGCACCAGCATCATGATGACATCGGCCCATTGCGTGGCCTCCGCATTTGTTTTGACGGACAGCCCCGCCTGCTGCGCGCGCGCGATGGACTTGCTGGTTGCTGGCAGCCCGATGCAAACATCGACACCGGAATCCTTCAGGTTGAGCGCGTGGGCATGGCCCTGCGATCCGTAGCCGATGATGGCTACTTTCTTCTTGCGGATTAAATCAAGATCCGCGTCTGCGTCGTAGTATGTTTTTGCCATGTTGGTGATCCTTCCGTAGTGTGTAAATTTATGCGTGACCTTCTGTGGATACCTTGCCGAGCGCTGTGTGCTTTGGCTTGCCTGCCAGCGTAGACTCCGACGTTGCCGGAACCTCCCGGAGAGCGTCCAGAACGCGGCTGGTATGCTGGCCGCGTCGCATGGCCATGCGACCGGTGCGAGCCATTTCTAAAATCTGGTAATCGCTTTCAACCAGCACCTGCACCAATCCCTCAATCTTACTCGCGCCGCCGGTAATTTCCAGCATCAGGGACTCTGGGGCAAGATCGACGATGCGCGCATGGAAGACTTTAGCCAGTTCAAACAGGTGCGCGCGCGTCTTGGGGCCAGCGGCAACTTTGACGATGGCCAGCTCGCGAACCACGGCGGAGTGGCGACCGACATCGTCCACTTCGAGTACATTTTCCAGCTTGTAGAGCGAGGCCATGATGCGATGGGCGCGGTCAACCGCCGCCTCGGCAACAATGGTCATGCGCGAAACACCGCTGCGCTCGGATTCGCCAACGGTGAGCGACGTGATGTTGATGTTCAAACGCCGAAAGAGGGAGGCCACGCGAGTCAAAACTCCGGGCTTGTTTTCTACCAGCGCGACAAAGGTGTGCAGCATGGATGTATCCTCTCTTGTTGTTGCTTGAAGCGTTAAACGTCGGATGCGGTTTCCACCAGCGGATTGCGACGTTGATTATTTTTAAGCGGATCGCTTTTCGGGCGACGAATCATCTCATGCAGCGCGGCTCCGGCGGGTACCATCGGGTAGACGGAATCCTCCTGCTCCACGCGGAAGTCGATAAGGAATGCGCCGTCATGTTTGCGCGCAGCCTCAATGGCGGACACGGCTTCAGGGCGTTTCCGCGCCGTGGCTCCGGCGATGCCGTGCGCGCCAGCCAGTTTGACAAAATCCGGGCTGAGCAGCGGCGTGCATTCGTAATTCTTGTCGTAGAAGCGCTCCTGCCACTGGCGCACCATGCCGAGATACCCATTGTTGATGACGGCAAGGTTGACTTTGATTTTTTCCTGCGCGATGGTGGCCAACTCTGGGCTGGTCATCTGGAAGCCGCCGTCGCCTGCAATGACCCAGACTTCTTTGTCGGGGCAGGCAATCTTGGCTCCAATGGCCGCTGGCAGCGCGAAGCCCATCGTGCCCAAGCCGCCGGAGGTGATGAGTGTGCGTGGATGCTCATGCTTGTAATACTGCGCTTCCCACATTTGATGCTGGCCTACGTCGGTGGCGATGATGGCGTTGCCGCTCGTGGCGTGCCAGAGATCGTGCATCACATGCGCGGCGTAGAGATGGCCATCGTCGGGAAGGTTCTGGATGTCGCGCACGGCGGCATCGCCCTTCATGGCGTCGATGGCTTGCAGCCACTCACTGCTTTTGATTTTTGGTAGCGCTGGCAGCAAGACTTCCAGCACTTCCTTCAGGTCGCCGATCAGCGCGACATCGACCGGAACATTTTTTCCGATCTCTGAGGGGTCGATCTCGATATGAATTTTTTTGGCTTGGAGCGCGTATGTCGCCAAGGATCCGGTAACGCGATCATCAAAGCGCATTCCGCAGGCAAGCAGCAGGTCAGATTGCTGGATGGCCTGATTGACCCAGCTTTCGCCGTGCATCCCCATCATGCCCAGATTCAGCGGATGCGAGGCAGGGAAGGCTCCGAGTCCGAGCAGCGTGCAGGCAACGGGAATCTGCATCCGTTCGGCGAGCGCGCGGACTTGCTCCATAGCATTCGATTGCAGAATGCCGTGTCCGGCTAGAATGACCGGGCGCTTGGCTGAGCGCAGCAGCTCGGCAGCATCACGGATGGAGCTGGCATCGGCGCGCAGCATGGGATGCGGGCGATAGGCAGCGGGCGCGGCGGCGGCGAAATCGAAGATGGCGGATGCCTGCTGTGCATTCTTGGTGATGTCAATCAGCACCGGGCCGGGACGACCAGATTTTGCGATGAGAAATGCCTCGCGAATGGCGGGGGCAATGTCTTCGGCGCGATGAATCAGATAGTTGTGTTTGGTGATGGGCAGCGTAATGCCTGTGATGTCCACTTCCTGAAATGCGTCCGTGCCGAGCACAGTGCTGGAGACTTGTCCGGTGATGCAGACCAGCGGAATGGAATCCATCATCGCGTTGGCAATGCCAGTGACCATGTTGGTTGCGCCGGGGCCGGAGGTAGCCACGGCTACGCCGACGCGGCCTGAGGCGCGCGCATAGCCATCGGCCATGTGGGCTGCGCCCTGCTCATGGCGCACCAGAATGTGGCGGAGGGGGAATTTCCGCAGCGCATCGTAGGCGGGCAGAATCGCTCCGCCGGGATAGCCGAAGACATCGCGCACGCCTTCGCCGACCAGCGTGGCCCATAGGGTTTCGGCACCAGTCAGGCGCGTGGGATGGCTGTAAATCGCAGGGTCTGCATGATTCGCGTTGTCGGAGTTATTCATGGCAGGGTATCTCCGTCAGTTGGTGATGGCGCCGTGCGCCGCTGAGGACACACGGTCGGCATATTTACGAAAGACACCGCGCGTAAACTGCGGTGCAGGGGCTTGCCAGTTCTTCATGCGGGCTGCAATTTCAGCATCGCTCAACTCGACGCGCAGCTCGCGCTTTGGAATATCAAAGACGATGATGTCGCCATCGCGCACAGCGGCAATTGGCCCGCCGAGCGCGGCTTCGGGAGAGACATGTCCAGCCATCAGGCCGCGTGTCGCGCCGGAGAATCGACCATCGGTGAGCAGCGCGACGGTCTCGCTCAATTCTGGTATGCCCGCAATGGCTGCGGTGACGTGCAGCATTTCTCTCATTCCGGGGCCACCGCGTGGGCCTTCATAGCGAATCACCAATACATCATTGGGCAGAATCTTTCCAGATTGCACGGCGGCAAAGCACGCTTCTTCGGTTTCAAAGACACGGGCCGGACCGCGATGCGTCAGACGTTCGTGCCCGGCAACTTTGATGACGCAGCCTTCGGGGGTGAGGTTGCCTTTGAGGATAACCAATCCTCCGGTCGCCTTCAGGGGTTTGTCGAGCGAGTGGATGACAATCTGGCCTGGTTTTTCTTTTGCGAGCGCAGCCTCTTCGGCCAGCGTGCGGCCAGAGACATTCAGCGTGCTGCCATCAATTTTTTTGCCAGCAAGCAAACGCTGCGCCAGCAGTCGGCTGCCGCCAGCTTCCTGATAGTCCGTGGCTACATAGCGGCCACCGGGCTTCATGTCGCAGAGCAGGGGAGTCTGGCGGCTGATGCGATCAAAATCATCGACAGAAAGTTCGATGCCCGCCTCATGCGCGATAGCGATCAGATGCAGCACGGCATTGGTCGATCCACCGGAGGCGGCGACGCTGGCGATGGCATTTTCAAGCGAGGCGCGGGTGATAATTTTTGATGGGCGCAGGTCGTTTTTTGCCAGTTCGATGACAAGCGCGCCAGCAGCACGCGAGGCCTTGCCCTTTTCTGGAGAAAGCGCGGGCACGCCGGTTAGTCCAATGGGCGAGATGCCAAGAAACTCGAAGGCCATCGCCATTGTGTTGGCCGTGAACTGGCCGCCGCACGCTCCAACACCGGGGCAGGCGTGGGTTTCCACGGCTTCCAGTTCCTTGTCGTCTATTTTTCCAGCCGCATAGGAGCCTTGCGCTTCAAAGACATCCTGCACGGTAAGGTCTTTTCCGTGGAGGTGTCCGGGCGCAATGGAGCCGCCGTAGAGCATAAGCGAGGGAATGTCGAGACGCGCCAGCGCCATGACCGTTCCGGGCAGATTTTTATCGCAGCCTGCGATGGCAATCAGACCGTCGAAGAGATTGCCGCGCGCGACCAGCTCGACCGAATCCGCAATCACTTCGCGGCTGATGAGTGAGGCCTTCATGCCCTGCGTGCCCATCGTGATGCCATCAGAGATGGTGATGGTGTTGAACTCCATCGGCGTGCCCCCCGCATCGCGGATGCCTTGTTTGACGGCCTCGGAGATGATGCGCAGATGGAAGTTGCACGGGCCGATCTCCGTCCAGGTGTTGGCGATGCCGATGATGGGCTTGGCCAGATCTTCGCGGGTGTAGCCAACGGCATGGAGCATGGCGCGTGCCGCAGCGCGGCTGGAGCCTTCGGTGAGCGGGATGCTGTTGCGCTTCGGATTGTGAGTGCCGTTTTTCATTTCATTTTTCTTTTCCGGAGTGCTCATGCGCGCGCTCCTAGTGTTGTCACTGTGCTGGTGGCTTGCGGACGGGGCGCAACCCAAAATTCCTTGTCGTGCTGCTTCTCAAACGTGTCGAGCGCAGCGGCGTGACGCAGCGTCAGGCCAATGTCATCCAAACCTTCGAGCAGGCAGTAGCGGCGGAACTCGTCGATCTGAAAGCTCTGCAAAAATCCCTGATCGTCGCGCACAGTCTGATCTTCCAGCGAGACGGTGAGCCGATAGCCGGGCTTTTTCGCGCGCTCCATCAACGTGGCGACTTGCTCGTCCGAGAGCACGACCAGTACGATGCCATTTTTGCCAGCGTTCGAGAAAAATATATCCGCGAAGGCCGACGCAATGACGCAGCGGAAGCCAAAGTCGGAGAGCGCCCAAGCGGCGTGTTCCCGCGAGGAGCCACAGCCGAAGTTGCGCCCAGCCAGCAGAATCTTCGCGTCCTTATATTGCGGCTGGTTCAGGACGAAGGCTGCATCTGGGGAACCATCGGCCTTGCGACGCCAGTCGAAGAAGAGAAATTCTCCGTAGCCGGTGCGCTCAATGCGCTTTAAGAACTGCTTTGGAATGATCTGATCCGTATCGACATTGACGCGGTCGAGCGGGGCTGCCAGCGACGTAAGTGTGCGAAAGGGTTGCATGGCTATTTACGAAACTCCCAATTGCGAACATCGGTAAAGTGGCCAGCGACGGCTGCGGCTGCGGCCATCGCTGGGCTAACAAGATGCGTGCGTCCGCCACGACCCTGGCGGCCTTCAAAGTTGCGATTGCTGGTGGAAGCACAACGTTCGCCCGGCTGCAAAATGTCCGGGTTCATGCCCAGGCACATGGAGCAGCCCGGTTCGCGCCACTCAAAACCTGCGTTGCGGAAGATAGTATCCAGGCCTTCGCGCTCGGCCTCTTCTTTGACCAATTGCGAGCCGGGAACCACCATCGCGTGGACGTGTGTGCTGACCTTATACCCAGAGACGACTTTGGCTGCCGCGCGCAGATCTTCAATGCGGCCATTGGTGCAGGAACCAATAAAGACGCGATCGACCGGAATCGCTTCGATCTGCGTGCCCGGTTTCAGATCCATATAGTTCAATGCCTGTTCACAGGCGCGACGATCGGTTTCCGTTGTCGAGGCAGCCGGATCGGGGATGCTGCCCGTAATCGGAAGCACCATGCCGGGATTCGTTCCCCAAGAAACGTAGGGGGTCAATTCACTGGCGGCAATGACCAGTTCGCGATCAAACTTTGCATCCGCGTCGGAGGAGAGTTGGCTCCACTCGGCAACGGCCTGCTCCCACGCCTTGCCCTGCGGCGCGTTGGGGCGACCCTTCAGATAGGCGAAGGTGGTGGCATCGGGCGCGATCATGCCAGCGCGTGCGCCTGCTTCGATACTCATATTGCAGAGCGTCATGCGGCCTTCCATCGACAATGCGCGAATGGCCGAGCCAGCGTACTCGATCACATAGCCGGTGGCTCCATCGGTGCCGATGCGGCCAATGATGCCGAGCGCAATATCCTTGGCGGTGACGGCAGGCGGCAGTGTGCCTTCTACTGAAATGCGGAAGGACTTGGCCCGCGATTGTTGCAGGCATTGCGTGGCCAGAGTGTGCTCAACTTCGCTGGTGCCGATGCCGAAGGCCAACGCGCCGAAGGCTCCGTGCGTGCTGGTGTGGCTGTCGCCGCAGACGATGGTCATGCCCGGCTTGGTGAAGCCCTGCTCCGGCCCGATGACGTGGACAATGCCCTGCTTGGGTGATTGCACGTCGTACATCTCAATGCCAAATTCCTTGCAGTTGTGGCGCAGCGTTTCAATCTGCTTGGCGGCGATGGCATCGACAATCACCAGCCGATCCTGAACATTGCTGGTGGGAACGTTGTGATCCACGGTAGCCAGGCAGCGGTCTGGGCGGCGAACCTTGCGATTCGTTAGGCGCAGACCTTCAAATGCCTGCGGCGAAGTGACTTCATGCAGCAGGTGTAGGTCAACGTAGAGCAGTGCTGGTTCGCCCGCAGGCTCGGCCACCAGATGTGCGTCCCATATTTTCTCGAAAAGTGTCTTTGCTTTTGCGGCCATCATTTTCCATTTCTTCTGTTGTCTAAAAAACTTTGTTGTTACAAAAAACCACTCTGTTGCAAAAGATTTACACCGCGTGCAGCGCCTGCTTGCGATTGAAGATTTCATGCAGCGCGGCAAAGACCAGCTTGCCCATCTCCTGCGTGCTGACGATGTGCTGGCCCGATTGCTGTCCAGGCTGGCCGCTGCGGGCAATGTCCGTTGTGCGATGTCCCTGACTGAGCACGTTGTTGACGGCGCTTTCCACGGCCAGCGCGTCCTGCTCCAACCCAGCGGAATGGCGCAGCAACATCGCCGCAGTCAAAATTGCTCCCAGCGGATTGGCCTTGCCTGTGCCCGCGATATCAGGAGCCGATCCGTGAACCGGCTCATACAGATTGACCTTGCCGCCGACGGTGGCCGAAGGCAACATGCCTAGCGAGCCGGTGATAACGGCAGCTTCGTCGGTAAGGATGTCGCCGAAGAGATTCTCGGCCAGCACAACATCAAAGTTGCGCGGCGTGTTCATCAGGTGCATGGCGCAGGCATCCACATATTGGTGCTCCAGCGTCACGTCGGGATACTCGGCGGCGACTTCGGTGACGGCGGCGCGCCAGAGCTGCGAGACTTCGAGCACATTGGCCTTGTCCACGGAGGTAACTTTTTTGCGACGCTTGCGGGCCTGCTCAAATGCAACGCGGGCCACGCGCAGTACCTCTTCGCGGGTGTAATACATGGTGTTTAAGGCCACGCCCGTGTCCTTGTTCCAAGAGCGCGGCGAACCAAAATAGAGGCCGCTGAGCAGTTCGCGGACGAAGAGAATATTCGCGCCTTCGGTGACCTCTGGCCGCAGCGGCGAGTTGCCCGCCAGCGCCGGATACGCAATTGACGGACGCAGATTGGCGAATCCGCCAAGCGCCTGTCGCAATTGCAGCAATCCAGCTTCGGGACGCTGACTTGGGGGCAGGGAATTGAACTCATTGCCGCCGACCGCGCCCAGTAGCACGGCATCGCTTGCAAGCGATGCATCCAGCGTCGCCGCTGGCAGCGGGGAGCCGTGTTGCCGAATCGCAACGCCGCCGATGGGCATGTCGGTGTATGTGAATTGATGGCCGTTCAACTCCGCCACAGCGCGGAGAATGCTGACTGCCTCGCGAGTGACCTCTGGCCCGATGCCGTCGCCTGCGACTACTGTGATCTTCAATTGCATGATTCAAACCTCATCCGTTCGTGTTGTTGATTCTTTGCAGTCTGATTTCGACTGCGATGCAACTTTTTCAGGAATGCAAAATCGTGTTTTTTCGTTCAGAACACTTTGACTTCTCTCCGTAAAAATTGTCTGGATTCTTCACTCTGCTGCGCTCCGTTCAGAATGACTTCCTCCAAATATCCAACTTCCCGACCTAGGGTTTCTGCGTTGGAACCGGGGCCGATGCCTCCGATAGCAGCGCAAGTAAATCCTGGTCATAGACCGACTTTTTTCGGTCGGCGAGGTGAATAAATCTCTGGTACACGATCTCCAAATGCTCACTATCCAGGGGATGCCCCAATTCGCTCAAGCGATGAGCCAGCGCGTGTCGTCCCGAATGCTTGCCCAGAACCATGCGATTGCTGGGCACGCCGACGGCGGCGGGCGTGATGATCTCGTAGCACAGAGGGTTGGACAACATGCCGTGCTGGTGGATGCCCGCCTCATGCGCAAAGGCGTTGCTGCCCACGATGGCTTTATTCGGGGACGGCCCATAGCTGATGATCTGGCTGAGCAGTTGACTGGTCGGATAAAGTTGATCGAGCATTAGCCCATGCACGAACGGCAGCTTGTCGGCGCGCACATGGATGGCGGCGGCAATTTCTTCCAGCGCTGCGTTGCCTGCCCGCTCGCCGATGCCGTTGATGGTGCATTCCACCTGACGCGCTCCCGCTTCAATGGCAGCCAGCGTGTTGGCAACTGCCAAGCCAAGATCGTTATGGCAATGACAGGAGAGCGTGACCTTCTCCATGCCGGGCACCCGTTGCCGCAGCAGGCGAAACAACGCAGCGTACTCCTGCGGAATGGTATAGCCAACGGTGTCAGGAAGGTTGATGATCGTTGCCCCGGCCTCGACGGCCACGGAGACGATCTTGCAGAGAAAATCTGGGTCGGTGCGCGTGGAATCCTCCGGGGAAAACTCCACAGTATGGACGTACTGGCAGGCCAGACGAACCGCAGCGTCGGCCTGTTCGAGCGCCTGTTCGCGGGTGATCTTCAGCTTGTATTGCAGATGAATGTCCGAGCTGGCAAGAAAGATGTGGATGCGAGATCTTCCGGCATCCTCCAAGGCTCGCGCCGCAGTTTCGATATCTTCCCGCTTGGCGCGCGCCAGGCTGGCGATCTGCGGGCCGTGCACCTCGGTGGCAATCAACTGCACGGCGTCAAAGTCGCCATCGGAGGCGACGGCAAAGCCAGCCTCCAGCACATCAACGCCCAAGGTCTCCAGTTGTCGGGCCATGCGCAGCTTTTCCGCCGTGTGCATGCTGCACCCCGGCGATTGCTCTCCATCGCGCAGCGTCGTATCAAAAAATTGGATGCGTTCCTGGCCCATTCAATCTTCCTGTATTGCTTTCTTCTTCAAGGATGCGTGCCGTGTCATTTGACGACTTCTTTACAACTTTATCATAAGGTTGTCTTATGGGATGCCGCTTTATCATTAGAATAAGTTATACTATAAGCCGTATTTCCTGGTAGGAAGGGCAATGCCTTATGGATATGTTTCAACTGGAAACATTTCTTGCTGTGGCCGAGGAGCGCAGCTTCTCCCGCGCCGCTGTTCGACTGCATCGCACGCAGTCTGCGGTCAGTCAGGTGATTCGCAAGCTGGAAGATGAACTTGGTGAGGTGGTCTTCGACCGCGCCTCGCGGGATGCGACCCTGACCTCCGCCGGGGAGGTGCTGCGTGATTATGCGCAGAAGCTGCTGAATCTGCGCGGCGAGGCCACCGGAGCGCTGGCCGAGTTGCGCTCGCTGCACCGGGGCAAATTGAATCTGGCCGCCAATGAGTACACCTGCCTGTATCTGCTGCCGGTGGTGGATGCCTTCTGTCGGCTCTCGCCGCAGATCAAGGTGACGGTGCAACGCTCACTGGCCAGCCGCATGGCCGATGAGGTGTTGTCGCACGCGGTGGAGTGCGGAATTGTCTCGTATCGTCCCGACGATCCGCAGGTGCGATCCATTGTGGTATATCGCGACGAACTGGTGTTTACCATGCATCCAAAGCATCCGCTGGCCAAAGCGAAGGAGGTTTCCATTCACCAGCTTGGCGCGGAGAATTTTGTGGCGCATCATATCTCGTCTCCGCTGCGGCAGAAGGTGCTGCAGGCCTTTCGCCGCCACCGCACGCCGTTGAACATGGGAGTGGAGCTGCCCAGCTTGGAGGCGGTCAAGCGCTTTGTGGCGATGGGCAACGGCGTGGCGTTGTTGCCGGGTCTGTCGGTGGAGCGCGAACTCCAAAGCGGTGAGCTGGCGCAGGTGCGCGTGCCAGAGTTGCAATTTGAACGGCGCTTGCGGCTGGTGCATCGCAAGCACGCCAATCTCTCCCACGCGGCGCTGGCGTTTTTGAAGGTGGTGGAATCAATGGCCACGCGGCACGGAGATCCCTTTTATTTTCAACCGGAGCGCGGCGCGTGAGGCTGCCACGTAGGAACGAACGCCCTGCAATCGCCAGGTTTCTGGAGCCTTGGTGCAACTTTCATTGCGAGGAATCCGTCTAGGTCTCTGGGTGCCAAAGGTGCGCTGGAAACAGCAGAACCCAGCCCCACAAAGGAGATTGCAATCGCCATGAACCGATCCATTCGCAGCACAATCCTTCGCGCCATCCCCTGGGCCAGCCTGTCCTTTGCCCTTGCCCTATCCCTACTGCTTTCCCCCGGATTACGCGCGCAGAATGCGCCTCCGCCCTCCGCGCAGAATGTTCCCATGAACGACACGCCGATGCACCCCCACCCCATGAATCCACATAAACAGTTGGAGCACCTGACGAAGATGCTCAATCTAAGTCCTGATCAGCAGAAGCAGATTTTACCGATCCTGCGGGAGCGGGATTGGCAGATGCAGAAGATGATGCACAAACAGAAAGAATTCCAATGGAAAGTGGAAGCGGTATTAACCGACACCCAGAAACAGCAGTTTGATGCGATGTTGGCCGCGCGCCGCAAGCGCATGCGGGAACACTGGCAGCAGATGCAGCAGCAGGAGGGCGCGTCTCCAGCGAACGGAGCACAGCCGAGTTCTCCTGCCAATAACGGAAGCCAACCCCCGGCGCAGTAATCGCGCAGATGGGCGTGCCGAAGATGTGGTTGGAACGGCGATCACAGCTAGCGCATCGTCGGCACGTCATCTTTTCTATGTAGCGCTGGCGGGATCGGGAAAGCCCGGCAAGGACGACAAAGCAGCGATACAAGAAGGAAAACCCTTGCCGCTCTTGCAACGTCTCATACCTTAGGACTGTTTGCGGGTAGTGTGCAGGCAGCGCATCCAACTACACGAAGGAGATTGTATCGCCATGAACCGATCCATTCGCAATGTCCCTGCGGCAGGTTTGTCTTGTACGCTGGCGCTGCTGCTGTTTTTCCCGGTCGCCATGCGCGCGCAGAATGCGCCTCCGCCCCCCGCGCAGAATGCGCCAATGATGAACGCGCCGATGTCGGCACCGTCGCACCCCCACCGCATGAACCCGAAGAAGCAGCTTCGGCATTTGACCCAGAAGTTGAATCTAAGCCCTGCAGAACAGCAGGAGATTCTGCCTATATTGCAGGATCAGGATCATCAACTGCAATCACTCCGCAAAGACCAGTCGTTTACGCGGCAGGTTCGTCGTCAACAGTGGTACAGCATCCATGTAACCACGCAGCAGAAGATCAAGGCCGTATTGAACGATACGCAGAAAAAGCAGTTTGACGCGATGTTGGCCAAGCGTCGTCAACGGATGCAGGCGCGTCGGCAGCAGCGGATGCAGCAAAACGGTGCGTCTCCAGCGAACGGCGCACAGCCAGCGCCACCTGCCAACAACGGAAGCCAGCCACCCGTACAGTAATCGTGCAGGCGGAGCAAGGCTGCGTGGCCCCAGCTTTGCTTCGCTTGTTCCGGGGGTTTTGCCAGATTTCGCAAAATCCGTTGTCCCGTGGCCTCTCTCAAAGCAAACATTCGGCACAACTTTTTTCTACCCTCCCGCATGAGCGATTCGACAGGTACAATTAGGGCAGCTAAGGATTCAGAGCCAGGCACGTATTTTTACGTTCAGCTTGTTCGCGGAGGTTGCGCGTCGAGTTTGGCGGATGAAGGGTTTATTTGCGAATGAAGAAGTTGGTTTTTTTCCTCGGGTTGCTGCCCCTGCTGGCCGTGGTCGGTTTTGCGCAGGAGAGCAGACAAGATGTCAGTATGAGTTTTGTTGGTACGTTCCAGCCCGTTGTCACGGGTAATGACGTGACGCAGTCATCGACCATTGGCATCGGGGATTTGATTGAATATCGCTTCATGATGAATCCGAACAATGCGCTTGAGGCCAACTACCAATACAGCCAGTTCACGCAGAAATACATCACCAGTTTCGCCAATGCGCGCATACACAGTCGGTATCAGGAGGCTTCGTTTGAATATGTGCGGAGTCTTTCCTACAAAAGGTTCAACCCTTTTATTGCGGGAGGAGTGGGCCTGTTTTTCTTCAACGTGATTGATGACACGCACACGACCACGTTGCTGGCTAACAAGGGTACAGCCATTGAGGAACTATTTGGCGGTGGCGTTGCGTATGAGCTAAGCCCAAGCTGGGATTTGAGGGTGGAATATCGTGGAAGTATCGTCAAGGATTTCTACTATGGAATGAAAATCTACGACACGGATCGCTATTACGTGATCAATCAACCGGCGATTGGCTTTGCTTATCACTTCTAGCTGGATTCAAACTGTGTGCGCGGCGAATTTTGAATTGTCGGCACGCAGATTCCCGGAGCAGGGGTTCACTACCGAATGAAGAAGTTGTTTTTTTTACTCTGTTTGTTGCCCATGCTGGCCACCTTCGCGCGGGCACAGGAGATGCGTCAGGACGTGAGTCTCAGCTTGATGGACACCATTCAACCCTATGTCGAGGGGGGAGGGACGAATACTGTTCGCGCCAAGGCCACGATGGGGCCGGGCATGTTGCTCAGCTATCGCTTCCAGATGACTCCCAATGGCGCAGCCGAAGCCAATTATTCCTACATGCGCTATACCGCAAAATTCAACGAAGGCATTGCCAACAGTGCTCGCGTGCTCACCTCTATGCAGGAGGCGACGGTTGCCTATGTCCGCACCATTCCATTCAAAAAATTCAATCCATTCTTTGAGGTTGGTGGCGGGGTCTTGTTCTTTTTCCCGCTGGGCAGCATCAAGACGACCGTGTATGACGCGCAACAGGTAAATGCGCTGGTTGCTTTGGCTGGCGGCGGCATCGCGTATGAGATAAGCCCAAGCTGGGATCTGCGGATGGAATATCGTGGTTATGTTTCCAAGCCGCAGGACTTTGGCATAAACATCTACAATACGGGTCGGTGGTATATTGTTTCGCAGCCATCCATTGGTTTCGCCTACCACTTCTGAGGTTGTTTGATTGATGCTGGGAGTCAAAAAAGATGACTCCCTCTTTGACTCCCTACTTTAATCTCAGGTGATGTCCTCGGTATTGAAGGTCGGCTTGCGCGCAGGCAGCACGATTGGCTCTTCCAGTAATTTGCGGACGACATCCTCAACGCTTTTGGGGGAATCCACAGATGCGTCTGCGGCTGCGATTCGGTGTCGCAGCTTCCTGCCAGAATCCAGCTTCTCCAGTAGAACAACGGCGTGGGCGATGGCGACGTGATCCTGATCCAGTCCTTCGGGGGTCTTGGCTTTGATGCCGACATCGCGTGGCTCCAGATGTAGCAGCATGGCCACGTTTTCGCGCAGTTTTTCCGCGATAGGGCCGATCTTGGGCGCGGCCAGCACCAGGGTCGTATCAACATTGGCGATGGTGTATCCCGCGTGGCGAATCTCCTCCAGCGCGGTCTCCAGGAAAATGGAGGAATCTGCATTTTTCCAGCGCGCATCGCCCGGTGGAAAGAAGCTGCCAATATCGCCAGCGGCCACGGCTCCGAGTAGCGCATCGGTAATGGCGTGCAGCAGCACATCGCCGTCGGAGTGACCGGAGAGACCCTCAGTGTGGTCAAGCGTCAGTCCGCCAATCTTCAGGGGAACTCCGGATTTGAAGGCGTGGGAATCCCAGCCGTACCCAATTCTCATTGTGCGTGCTTTCTTCCCTCTGTTGATATTACCGCTTGCTTTGTTGCAGGTAAAACTCCGCCAGCTCCAAGTCTCCGGGCTGCGTGATTTTGAAGTTGCGCGGCGAACCCAAGACGACGGCAACGGGAACTCCGGCGCGCTCGGCTAGCGATGCCTCGTCGGTGCCCAGAAAACCGTCTGCCTCCGCCTCGCGAAAGATGCGGCGTAGCAGGTCGCAGCGAAAGCCCTGCGGAGTCTGCGCCAGCACAATGCGTTCGCGGGGGATGGTGGTGCCGATGATGGCTCCTTCGGCGGTGCGCTCCACCTGCTTGATGGTGTCAATGGCGGGCACGCCGACGATCGCTGCGCCATGCTTGATGACGGCCTCAATGGTGCGCTCGATTGTGGCCGGGTCGATCAGTGGGCGCACGGCATCATGCACCAGAACAATGTCGTCATCGCTGGCACGCAGGGAGCGCAGTGCGGCACCCACGGACTCCTGTCGGGTGTCGCCACCGGCGACGACCGTGGCGCGAGTGTCGAGGGCGTACTCGTGAACCTGCGCCTGTACCCGGTCGATCTCATGGGCACGCACGGCAACGTGGATGCGCTGCACGGTGGCGACGGCGGCAAAGGCGCGCAGCGTGTGGACAAGGATGGGAATGCCACGCAGTTGCAAAAACTGCTTGGGCGCGGGCGTGGAACTGGACGCGGCGTTCGGTGTGGCATTTAACGCGACAGGGACGGAAGCGCTCATGCGCGTTCCCAATCCAGCCGCCGGAATGATGACGTATACCTGCATGGATACCTATCTTCCAGTACGTTGTCCAGAGTATACGACCTAACCCCGGCGTGCCATCTTTGTCAGGTGTTCTCGATGGAGTGCGGGTGCCCCTGCTTTTACGGTTGCAGCCTGCGATGCGAGGAGAGGTTGATCTCCCGGGCAGCCTCTCAAAGGACTGCATAGATTGCGACGAGCAGCATGGCTGCGCCAGCCAGCAAGCTGGAGCGATCCGTTAGAGCGAAGACTACGGGGTCTTCTTCCATCTGGCCACGCGAGGCTCGCAGCCAGATGCGGCTGAGCCACCAGATCAAGATCGGCGTCATCAGCCACAAACGATGGGGATGCTGGTAGAGCCGACCCACCTCCGGGTTGTTGATGTAGAGGGTGAAAATAACAATCGATGCATAGGCGCTGGCGGTGCCGAAGCTGCGCAATTGTTCTAAATCCTGCACTCGGTAGCCGCGTCCATTGGCGGGGACGGCATCGCGCAGGCGCAGATGTTCCAGCTCACTGAAGCGTTTGACCAGGGCCAGACTGAAGAAGAAGAAGATGGCGAATCCCGTCAGCCAGGGGGAAACGGCCACGCGAACGGCGGTGGCCCCTGCAAGAATGCGTAGGGTATACAGCGCGGACAGGAGAATCACGTCCACCAGCACCTTGCGCTTGAAGTACAGAGAATAGGAGAGCGTGGCGACACAGTACAGCGCCAGCCATGCAAGAAACGCGGAGGGCAAGAGCCAAATGGCCATCCATCCGGCCAGGCCGAGGAGAAGGATCGCCATCCCCGCCCCAGTCACTGCGGAAAGATCGCCGGCTGCAAAGGGACGGTGGCTTTTGCGTGGATGCTGGCGGTCGGCTTCCATATCCAGCAGATCGTTGACGATGTATGTGCCTGATGCCGCGCAGCAAAAACAGAGAAACGCCAGCGCTGCCAGTCGCGCCGTCTGCCAATGCAGCGCATGCGCCAACAGCAAGGGGAGAAAAAGAAGCGCGTTCTTTGCCCATTGATGCACCCGGAGAGCGCGCAGGACGGTGGCTCCAAAGGAGCGGCGATCTTGAAAAATTCGCACTGGCTGCGTCTCCCCATTTTGGGCGCGTTGCGCGCGCAGGCGGCGGGGCAGCCCCCAACTGGGGTTCGCCAGCATTGGCGTGGCCGCATGGGTCAAAATCGGCAAATCTACTTCGCTGTTGCCGATGTAATCAAAGCCGTCTGCGCCAAAGTGTTGCTGCAAAGCGTGGAGCTTGCGCGTGCCAGTCAGATTGGTGGTTCCATCGCTGGCCAGCACCTCCTGAAAAATTCCCAGATGGTTGGCTACGTTCTCCGCTAATTGCCGATCTGCGCCCGTGGCCAGAACGATTGCGCGTCCTGTGGCCGCTTCTTCCCGCAGAAATGCCATCAATTCGGAGTTGTAGGGAAGATGCGCAGCATCGAGAAAAACATGGGTCGCCACCTGACGCTTGAATGCTGCCTTGCCCCGCAACAGCCAGAGCGGAGCCTGGGCTAGCAGCCACGGAGCTTGGTGCATCATCGCGCAAAAAGAATCCACCATCGCATCGGTTTTTACCAGCGTCCCATCCAGATCAACGCAGAGGGGGGGAGGTTTTTTCGCGCGCCGTTCAACAGCAGCAACGGTATCGACAGGTATACTGACGGGTTGGTGGCTCATTCCATCCATGTGGGTCGCTTCCACTCCTGGCAGTTTGCCAACCGAGGAATGCCTTATGCTACAACACTCGGCGGCGCGTTTTGGGAACCATGCAAGAATCGCCTGCCGCGGATATCGGCCATAGGATGAGACGGAAAGCATAAGAGTTTCTATACTGATGGGAGGAAGGCTCTTCCGGGAACGACTCTGGGAACGGTTTCGCGGAAGAGGCTAGGGGTCGCAAACCGGAAACTTTTTTCTTGTCGGTTGCGTCTTGATATGTGAGGTACTGTGCGTTGCGCCAGGCACAGTCCGTGCAGGGAACGCGCCATCACCACCTTCACCTGGATATCTCTGGAACTGGAAAAGGACAGCCTGGAAAATCGCTATGCCGACCGTTGAAACTCCCTCGCCCGCGCCCCATCGGGGAACGAATCCTCCCGGCAACGGTTCCCCTTGGGAATCCGCTCCGAAGAAGCACGCCTGGGCGCGCGCGCTGGTGCTGCTGCTGATTGTTGCCGCTGTTGCGGGAGCAATCTGGCGCATCGCTACCGCCCGCACCGAGAAAGACAAGAAGGTCGCCGCGCGCGCCGCCATGATGGCGGCGTACATGCAGGTTCCCGTGCAAGTCGCCGTGGTGAAGCAAAAAGATGTGCCCGTGTATCTGGAGGGCCTTGGTTCCGTGACCGCCTATTACACGGTGACGATCAACTCTCGCGTGACCGGACAGATTCTCCAAGTCAATTTCAAAGAAGGTCAGGATGTACGCAAAGGCGATCTTCTGATTGTGATTGACCCGGCTCCGTACAAAGCCGCGCTGGATCAGGCCAAGGGGCAGTTGGTGCGCGATCAGGCGCAACTGGACGATTATAAAATTGAGTTGGGCCGCTATAAATCGCTGTATCAGCAGGGTGTCTACTCCAAAGAGCAACTGGATGCCGAGCAGGCGCTCTACGGCCAGTATCTTGGCACAGTTGAGCTTGACCAGGCCACCATTGACACGGCGAAGGTAAATCTCAGCTACTGCGACATTCGTTCTCCCATTGATGGGCGCGTGGGCCTGCGGTTGGTCGATCCCGGCAACATCGTGCAATCCACGGCCACCACGGGAATGTTGATCGTAACGCAGATGCATCCCATCGCCGTGGATTTCACGCTGCCGGAGGACGATCTCTCCAAGATTCTGCCCAAGATGCGCAGCAAGCAAGGGCTGGTGGTC
The DNA here is from genome assembly GCA_027365415.1 of Acidobacteriaceae bacterium. Lineage (GTDB taxonomy): Bacteria > Acidobacteriota > Terriglobia > Terriglobales > Acidobacteriaceae > JAJZIJ01. The sequence goes on along the minus strand of DAHXNK010000003.1, from coordinate 37,607 downwards.
GATGCGTATGATCGCTCCTCCTTCGGCCATCTGGCTACGGGCAAGCTGCTCACCGTGGACAATGAGATTGATCCGACAACAGGCACGGCCAAGTTCAAAGCCATTTTTCCCAATAGACACGAGAGTCTCTTCCCGGATCAGTTCGTCAATGTCCGCCTCATTATTAACCAGTTACCGCGTGCGATTGTGATGCCAGCAGCCGCGCTGCAACATGGGCCGGATGGAGATTTTGTTTTTGCCGTCCAGCCGGACAACATCGTCAAGATACAACCGGTTCACGTTTTGCTGGCGGAAAGCTCCACGCTGGTGGTGGACAAGGGCGTGGCACCGGGAGACAAAGTGGTGATCGACGGCGCAGAAAAACTGCGCGCTGGCAGCAAAGTGTCGGCGCACGTCGTCACCGATGACGTGGCCTACAAGAAGAAAGCGCAAGGAACAATGCTGTGAGTCCCTCGCGGATTTTTATTGAGCGGCCTGTTGCCACGTCGCTGATGATGGCGGCCATTTTGCTGGCGGGCATCATCGCCTACACGCAACTGCCAGTCTCGGCGCTGCCGGAGGTCGAGTATCCGACCATCCAAGTTACCACTTTTTATCCGGGTGCCAGCCCGGAGGTGATGGCCAGTTCCGTCACTGCGTCGCTGGAGGGCCAGTTCGGCCAGATGCCGGGTCTGAATCAGATGACCTCGATCAGCTCCTTCACGGCATCGGTCATCACGCTGCAATTTGATCTGAACGAGAACATCGACGTGGCCGAGCAGGAGGTGCAGGCTGCCATCAACGCCGCTGGCACCTATCTGCCTGTCGATCTGCCGAACCCTCCGGTTTATAGCAAGGTGAATCCAGCGGATTTCCCCATTCTGACGCTGGCGCTCACCTCCAACACCATGCCGCTGAGCAGCGTGGAAGACCTGGCCGACACGACGTTGGCGCAGAAAATCTCGCAGCTTTCCGGCGTGGGGATGGTCTCGATTGTTGGTGGAGAAAAACCTGCGGTGCGCGTGCAGGCCAATCCAATGGCGCTGGCCTCCTATGGACTCAGTCTGGAGGATGTTCGCGCGGCGCTGGCCGCCACCAACGTCAATCAGGCCAAGGGAAATCTGAATGGCCGTCGTCAATCCTTCACCATCAACGACAATGACCAACTGACCACGGCGCAGCAGTATGAGCCGGTTGTGATTGCCTATCGCAATGGCTCGCCGGTTCGGCTTTCGGACGTCTCTACCATCATCAACGGGACGGAAAACGCGGAAGAGTCGGCGTGGATGAACAATGTTCCCGCCGTGATTTTGAATGTGCAGCGCCAGCCCGGAGCTAACATCATTACCGTGGTGGATCGCATCCGCAAGGTGCTGCCGCAGTTGCAGGCCAGCCTGCCTACATCCGTCAAACTGCTGGTGCTCACAGATCGCACCAGCACCATTCGCGCCTCAGTGAAGGACGTGCAATTCGAGCTGATGCTGACCATCGCGCTGGTGGTGATGGTCATTTTTCTCTTTCTACGGAATCTGGCTGCGACCGTGATTCCCAGCATCGCCGTGCCGCTCTCCATTGTCGGCACCTTCTGCGTGATGTATCTGCTGGGCTACACGCTGGACAATCTTTCGCTGATGGCGCTGACCATCTCCACGGGTTTTGTGGTCGATGATGCCATTGTGATGATCGAGAACATCACGCGCTTTCTGGAAGAAGGCGACTCGCCAATGCAGGCGGCCTTCAAAGGTTCGGCGCAGATCGGCTTCACCATTGTCTCGCTGACGGTTTCGTTGATCGCGGTGTTGATCCCGCTGCTCTTTATGGGCGATGTGGTGGGCCGACTCTTTCGCGAATTTGCCGTCACGCTGGCGGTGACGATCCTCGTCTCTGCCTTCATTTCGCTTACGTTGACGCCGATGATGTGCTCGCGACTGCTACGCCACAAGTCGGAGAAGGAGCAGAGCCGCTTCTATCACGCGACGGAACGCTTCTATACGTGGGTGATTGCCAAGTATGGCATCACGCTGCAATGGGTGCTGCGCTATCGCACCGCCACGCTGCTGGTTACGCTGGCCACGCTGGTGTTGACGCTGGTGATGTACATCTACATTCCCAAGGGATTTTTTCCGGTGCAAGATACAGGTGGGCTTCTCGGTATCTCTGAAGCGCCGCAGACCATCTCTTTTGGCGCGATGGCGGAGCGACAACAGCAGTTGGCCCGCGTTGTGCTGCAAGACCCAGACGTGGACAGTCTGGCCTCGTTTATTGGCGTCGATGGCACCAACATGGAGATGAACAGCGGACGCTTGCAGATCAACTTAAAGCCACGCGACGAGCGCAAATCGACAGCGCTGGAGATTATCCGCCGCCTGCAACCGAAGGTCGATCAGGTGCAGGGCATCCAGCTCTTTTTGCAGCCGCTACAGGATTTGACCGTTGAAGATCGCGTTAGCCGCACGCAGTATCAGTACACGCTGGAGGATGCCAGTCGACAGGAGCTAATGACTTGGGCACCGCGCATGGTAAGCAAGTTGCAAGCGTTGCCGCAGTTGCGCGACGTGGCCACCGACCAGCAGAATGACGGCCTGGAGGCCATGCTGGTGATCGACCGCGATACCGCTTCGCGGCTGGGCGTTGATCCGCAGGACATCGACAACACGCTCTATGATGCCTTTGGGCAGCGCCTAGTCTCGACGATCTTTACGCAGCTCAACCAGTATCATGTGGTGCTGGAAGTTTCGCCGCAATATCAAAAAAATCCGGCGGATTTCAATAATCTGTACGTTAAATCAGCCACCGGCCAACAGGTGCCTCTGAGCGCTTTTACCCACTACGAGCAGCGCCGCACGGCGTTGGCAATCAACCATCAGGGCCAGTTTCCTGTCGTAACGCTGTCGTTCAATCTGGCTCCCGGCGTTTCGCTCGGACAGGCCGTGGGCGCGATCAACAAAGTAAAAGAAGAGTTAAATATGCCAGCGTCGATCAGCGGAGATTTCCAGGGAACCGCCGCTGCGTTTCTGGCTTCACTGGCCAATGAGCCGTTGCTGATTCTCGCCGCCATCGTCACCGTCTACATCGTTCTCGGCGTGCTGTATGAAAGCTACATCCACCCTCTCACGATTCTTTCTACGCTGCCTTCAGCGGGCGTGGGAGCGCTGCTGGCCTTGCAGTTGTTTCACATGGATCTCGACGTCGTTGGGTTGATCGGCATCATTCTGCTGATTGGCATCGTGAAGAAAAATGCCATTATGATGATCGACTTTGCGCTGGAGGCTGAGCGCAATCAAGGCAAGTCGCCGGAGGAATCCATCTATCAAGCCTGCCTGCTGCGCTTTCGTCCCATTATGATGACCACGATGGCTGCGCTGCTGGGCGGCCTGCCGCTGGCGCTGGGTACAGGCACTGGCTCGGAGCTGCGCCGTCCGCTGGGTGTCACTATCGTCGGCGGTCTCATCTTCTCGCAGGTTCTCACGCTCTACACCACTCCGGTGGTGTATCTGTTCTTTGATGGTCTGGCGCGGCGCTTCAAAAAACGCCAGCCGGAGTATCCCGGCAACGCGCAACCAATCCCCAACGCCGTTTTGGCGGATTAACTTTATGCATCTCTCTGCTCCATTCATCCGCAGGCCGATCGGCACCTCGCTGTTGACCCTGGCTCTGATGCTCTCCGGCATCATCGCCTATTACCTGCTGCCCGTCGCGCCCATGCCGGAGGTGGAGTTTCCAACGATTGGCGTCAGCGCATCGCTGCCCGGCGCCAGTCCGGAGGTGATGGCCTCCGCTGTGGCAACGCCGCTGGAACGCGAGTTTGGACGCATCGCGGGCGTGACCCAAATGACCTCTGTCAGCACGACGGGAGGCTCTGCCGTCACGCTGCAATTCGATCTGAGCCGCGACATCAATGCCGCCGCGCGCGATGTGCAGGCCGCCATCAATGCGGCGCGTGGACAACTGCCCAGCAATTTGCCTGAAAATCCGACTTACCGAAAATACAATCCTGCCGACGCGCCGATCTATGTGATCGCGATGACCTCCGATGTGTTGACCAAGCCGCGCATCTACGATTACGCCAACTCAATTCTGGCGCAGAAGCTCGCGCAGATCGACGGCGTGGGTCAGGTGTACATCGGCGGCAGCGCCAGTCCGGCGGTGCGGGTGGCGATCAATCCTACGGTACTCAGTTCCTATGGCATCGGCTTGGAAGCCGTGCGCGCGGTGCTTGGAACGGTCAACGTCAATATGCCCAAGGGCGCGTTGCAAAACGAGCGCGACCAGATGCAGATTGCGGACACTGACCAAATCTTTGCAGCCCGCGACTACAGGCCGCTGATTATCACGTACAAAAACGGCCACGCTGTGCGATTACAGGATGTTGGCCAGGTTACGGATTCGCTTGTAAATATCTATACCTCCGGGCTGGCCAACGGAAAACCAGCCATCCTGGTGGTCATCTTTAAGGCTCCCGGAGCCAACATCATTCGCACTGTGGATGCCATCAAGAAGGCCATGCCGCAACTGGCCGCCTCTGTGCCGCCCAGCATTCAGCTCAACCCGGTTCTTGACCGAACGCTGACCATTCGCGCTGCCATCAACGATGTGGAATGGACGCTGGTGCTCTCCGTCTTTCTTGTGGTGCTGGTGGTCTTCTTTTTTCTGCGCGATCCAATGGCCACGCTGATTCCCAGCATTGCCGTGCCGCTTTCCCTGCTGGGCACCTTTGGCCTGATGTATCTGCTCGGTTATACGCTGGACAATCTCTCGCTGATGGCGCTCACCATCTCCACTGGATTTGTGGTGGATGATGCCATTGTCGTCATCGAAAATATCTCCCGCTATCGCGAACAGGGTATGGGCGCGTTTGATTCCGCGATGCGCGGCTCGCGTGAGATTGGCTTCACCGTTGTCTCCATGAGCCTTTCGCTGATTGCCGTTTTCATTCCCATTTTGCTGATGGGCGGCATCGTGGGTCGTCTCTTTCGCGAATTTGCTGTCACGCTCAGCCTAGCCATCAGCGTCTCTCTGGTTGTCTCGCTGACCACGACTCCCATGATGAGCGCCTACCTTCTGCGCGATCAGCATCACCAGCATGGCCGCCTCTACCATGCCTGCGAGTGGCTCTTCGATCGTTCGCTGGATGTCTATCGCAGGGCGCTGCATTGGGTGCTTGCGCATCAGACGTTCATGTTTGCGGTTACACTGCTCACCTTCGTGGTGAATGTCTATCTCTTTGTCATCATCCCCAAAGGATTTTTCCCGCAGCAGGATACCGGACGCATCATGGGATCGATTCGCGCCGATCAGGATATTTCCTTCGACGCTATGCGCATCAAACAGCGGCAATTCAGCAGCATTGTGATGCAGGATCCCGCCGTTCACAGCGTCATCAGCTTTATTGGGGGCAGCGGCAATACCATGAACACTGGGCGCGTGTTCATCTCGCTCAAACCGATAGGTGTTCGCCATGCCAGCGTGGATCAGATCATCAATCGACTACGCGGCAAGCTTGCTCACGTTCCCGGCGCGACTCTATTTATGCAGGCGGCGCAGGATGTCGGCGTTGGCGGACGTATTGCTGATGCGCAGTACCAGTACACGCTGGAGGATCAAGACCTGCACGAATTGCTGGAGTGGACGCCACGCTTGCAAGCGAAGCTTGCCCAACTTCCAGAGCTGCGCGATGTTTCCACAGATCAGCAGAATCGTGGACTGGAAACGCAACTGGTGATGGATCGCGACACGGCCTCGCGGCTGGGAATTACGCCGCAGGTGATCGACAACACGCTCTATGATGCCTTCGGCCAGCGGCAAGTCTCCACCATCTACACGCAAATGAACCAATATAACGTAGTGCTGGGCGTGGCTCCGGAGTATCAGCGCGATCCAGACGCGCTGCACAATATCTACGTGAAATCCTCGACTGGAACCGAGGTGCCGCTGAGCGCCATCTCCCACTTTGAGTCGCGCCGCACATACTTGCAGGTGAATCATCAGGGACAATTCCCGGCCATTACGCTTACTTTCAATCTGGCTCCCAACGTGGCGCTCGGCCAAGCCGTCGATGCCATCAACCGCGCCGAGGATGAGATGCGCATGCCCTCCAGTATCCATGCTGGATTCCAAGGCGTGGCGCAGGCATTTCAAACTTCGCTGGCCAGCGAGCCATACCTGATCCTCGCCGCGCTTCTGGCCGTCTATGTAGTGCTAGGCATTCTTTACGAGAGCTACATCCACCCCATTACGATTCTCACCACGCTGCCATCGGCTGGCATTGGAGCTATTCTGGCGCTGCTGCTCTTTCACATCGAATTTAGCGTGATTGCGCTAATCGGCATCATTCTGCTGATTGGCATTGTGAAGAAGAACGCGATTTTGATGATTGACTTTGCCCTGGATGCTGAGCGCACCAAAGGCATGTCGCCGGACGAGGCCATCTATCAAGCCTGCCTGTTGCGTTTTCGCCCCATTATGATGACCACGATGGCTGCACTTTTTGGCGGATTGCCGCTGGCGCTGGGCCACGGCACTGGCTCCGAGCTGCGCCGACCACTTGGTATTGCCATTGTCGGCGGCCTGATTGTCTCGCAGGCGCTCACGCTTTTTACCACGCCGGTGGTGTATCTGTTCTGGGATAAATTGCAGATGCGCGTCGCGCACCTGCGTGGCCGATATTCGGAAACCAATGCGCCGCGTGCGGCTACAACAGGAACGGGTGACTGAGAAAAATTTGCTTGTCGCACACGATCTTCGACGGGGGATAGTTCATCCGGTTGCGAAAGCAAGCAGGAAATGAAGGGGAAAACGCCCCCTGCAATTGCTCGATAATTTGCTTGTCGCACACATATCGAACTTGGATTCGACTGTCACTTTAGGTCGCCATAGCTTCTAAGTCTTTTAGAATCTATGGCGGGGACGACGGGGCTCGAACCCGCGACCTCTGCCGTGACAGGGCAGCGCTCTAACCAACTGAGCTACGTCCCCTTACCTTACATCAATTTGCCATAAAACGACGGCAGGAACAGCAAGAACCACTCGCATCCAGCCTGACGCACACAGGCCCATGCGAATCAAGAAACTGTCACCGTTTCCGTGGATTTATTGTAGCAAATAATTTCAGCGAATGTTCTTGCTCTGCGCTTCCCCCTCCCAAAAAGACGGCTTGCCCCGCAAGCCGCCGCATGGCCTCAATATGAATGTCGGCAAATGGTATACTCTGTTACTGGCGGGGGTGCATGCCCGCTGACTTTGGAGGCAACCCATCGATAAGCGTTCTGCTAAATCATTCATCCGCATCAACGACCGGATTCGCGCACGCGAAATCCGCGTGATTGACGAAAACGGTGAGCAGCTTGGCATTCTTCCACCCTTTGAGGCACTCAAGATCGCCCGTGAGCGCGGGCTGGATCTGGTGGAGATATCGCCCAATGCTGTCCCGCCTGTCTGCCGCATTCAGGACTATGGAAAGTTCCTGTACGAGCGAGACAAGAGCGAGCGAGCCGCGCGTAAAAAGCAAAAAATCATCACCATCAAAGAGGTCAAGTTCTCCGTCACTGTGGATGAGCATGACTACCAGACCAAGAAGAACCAGGCCGTGCGCTTTTTGCATGAAGGCGACAAGGTCAAGGTATCGCTGCGTTTTCGTGGTCGCCAGATGGCCCATCGCGAGCTGGGCTACCAGATCGTCAACCGCTTGATTCAGGACATTGGCGACGCAGGCGTGGTGGAGTTTATGCCGCGCATGGAAGGTACCACGCTGCACGCGATTCTGGCCCCGTCTAAGAAGGCCGAAGCTCCGAAAAAGCCTGCCGCGCCCAAGTCCGTTGAGTCTGTTGCCGCCAGCATTGCGGCTCCCGCCCAAGTGGAAATGGCAGAGTCCCCCGTCGAATGAATGTGCCAGAATCCATGCGCATTCGGAAAACTCAGATCAAGCCACCACGGCTAACGGAAATTCTTGCCAGTCGTTTTTTTGCAATCAGGAGTACTGCCAACCAGATGAACCATCTAAACTGGTAACAGCGGCATGGAAATATCTCTTCATGTATGGAAGTGGAAGGCGGCATCCGTAGGCAGCGTTCTGCTGCTGGCGATGCTGGCCTGCGTGCAGGCGCAGGGGCAAAGCATCTCTGGTCTGAACACGGGCGTTAGCGTTGGCCTGAATGCTGGCCAGGGGTTTGATCTTGCAGCCAACGCCTACGCTGGCAGCGTGACCACGGCCCATGCCACGACGGAAGCAATTCCGCTTTCGCTGGACGATGCTGTCCAGCGGGGATTGGCGCATAATCTGGCCGTGGTGCTGGCCGAGCAAAATGAACGCATCACCAGCGGCCAGCAGTTGCAGCGATTGAATGATTTGCTGCCGAATATCTCTGCGGTTGCGGTGCGGCAGCGCAATCAGATCAATCTGGCAGCGCTGGGCTTTCGGCCCGGATTGCTGGCGCAGTTTCCACCGGGAATCTTTCCCGCCGGGATGACCTTCGGCCCAATCATCACGGTGAATGTGGTCACGGCGCAGGCCAACTTGCAGCAGCCGCTCTTTAACCTGGGCGCCATTGAGGAGTTTCGCGCGGCAAAAGAAAATCGCGTTGCCGCATACTACAGCACGCAGTCAGCGCGTGGGCAGGTGATTCAAAACGTCGCCTCAACCTATCTGCAAGCGCTGGCCGATATGGCCACTCTCGATAACGCGCGCGCGCTGCTGGCCACAGATGCCCTGCTGCAACGACAGGCCGGGGACGCAGTACAAGCCGGGACAGCAACACACCTGGATTTCTTGCGCGCTCAAGTGCAGATGCAGCAGCAGGAGCAGGTGGAAATCGCTGCGGAAAATGCGCTGGCCAAGGCCAGGATCGCATTGAATCGGCAGATTGGTCTGGCCGCTGAGCAACCCATCCAACTGATCGATGTCACCCCTTACGCCGATCTGGACACGATGACTCTCGCGCAGGCGCGGCAGATGGCCTACGCGAATCGCCAGGATTACCAAGGAGCGCAGGCGCAGGCGCGGGCCGCGAATTTTCAGCGGAGCGCGGCGCGGTTTGAGCGGCTGCCAACGCTGAACTTTGGTGGAAATTATGGTGTTACGGGCACGGTGGGTGGTATCTATCACGGCACCTTTATCGCGTCTGGAGAGTTGAGTGTGCCCATCTTTCGCGAGGCCGGACTGCGCGGAGATCATGATGTAGCTGAGGCCGCGCGCAGTCGGGCGCTGGCGCAGCTTGCGGATTTGCGCGTTCATATTGACGCGCAACTCCGAGACAGCCTGCTGGATGTGGCCGCCGCGAAGCAATTGGTGGAGGTGGCGCGCAGCAATGTCGATCTGGCCCGCCAATCGCTCAGTGACGCAGCGGATCGCTTCACGAACGGCGTGGAGGACAATCTGGCTGTAGTGCAGGCGCAGGCCGTGTTGGCGGCAGCGCAGGCGCAATGGGTGGGCAGCCTGTACCAGTTCAACCAATCCAAGCTGGGGCTGGCGCGAAATCTGGGAATTTTGCAGCAGCAGTATCGTGCCTATCTTGAGAAATAGGTTGGCTTGAAGACGGAGATTCCAGGGAAGCGCTGAACAAGCCTGGGTTTGAAGGGGCGGGACTTTAGTCCCGCCGTAAGCGGTTGAAATAAGAGCAAGGCTCCAGCCCCCGAGAGACAGCATTGGGCTGAATCAGACCTCACCTTAGGCGGCAACCACTGTCGGCTTCCATCCTCGAAACACAATTGTGATCGTAACCAACTGCAAGACGGCGGTGAGCGCCACGCAGGTCGTCCAGCCGCCGAAGCGCCACAAATAGCCGGGGAGAATGCCTGCGACCGTGCCGCCAACGTAGTAGCAGGAGAGATAGAGTCCAGCCGCCGAGACGCGGCCACCCAGCGGAGCCGCCTGACGCAGATAGCTGATGGCTGCGGCATGGGAGATGAAGACGCCGCTCGAACACAGCCCCAGCCCTACGATGATCCAGAGCAGCGATGGGGCCAGCGTTAGGAGCACGCCAAGCAGCGAGAGCAACACAGATCCAATCAGGCCGCTGCGCAGGTCAATCCGCGTGAGCACGAGGCCCGCCACGGGCGTTGCGACAAGGCCCGCCAGATACACGGTGAAGAGCAGGCTGAGCTGCGCCGTGGAAAGTCCAAAGGGCGGAGTGGCCAGATGGAACGTGACATAGGTGAAGATGGCCACCAGAGAAAACAGCACGTTGAAGCCCACGGCAAAGGTGGACAACAAACGCGGGCTGCGAAGATTCCGCAGCATCTGGGCAAAGTGGTTGAATCTTGGCTGGCTGGCATCGGGCGCGTGTGCGGCGGAAAAATGCGAGTGGGGACGACCATGCGGCAGCCAGCGTGCAACCAGCAATCCACCCAGCAGATTGATTGCTCCTAGGGCGAGAAACGCGGCCTGCCAGTTGTACCGTTCGGTGAGGAGGCCCGCAATCAGGCGGCCCAAAAATCCGCCCAGAACTGTGCCGCTGACGTAGAACGCCATAACCTGCGCGACGGTCTGCGCCGACCACTCTTCCGTAATATAGGCGATGGTGGTGGCAAAGATGCCCGGCATCAAAATGCCCTGCAAAAAGCGCCAGAAGACCAACGCGTGCAGGCTGGAAGCGGTGGCGGCCAGCAGCGTGGGAACGGCCAGCGCCAGAATGGAGGCAACGATGATGCGCTTGCGGTTGAGCCGCTCGGCGTATGTGCTCACGATGGGCGCGGACAGGGCTACTCCCAGTGTGGAGGCGCTGACGGTCAGTCCGACGGCGGATTTGGAGGCATGGAAGATGTGAACAAACAGCGGCAACAGGGGTTGCGTGGCGTAGAGATCGGCAAAGGCGCAGGCGCCGCAGAGCATAACGGCTAGCACGCTGGAGATGGGGCCAATGCCCGTCGCCCCAGCCGTTTCGGTTGCCGGCAGGGCAGTTTCGCGTTCTACGCTGGCAACATCGGGGATCGGCGAGGCTTGGTTCATGCTTTATACCAGAGTACAAGAGGCGCAGAATTTTTCGGGTTAAGCGATGCGAAGATTGACGGTTGCATGAAAAAGGATGATCCTGAGGCTTTGCGGGGGAAATCAGCGACCGCGCACTCTGAAGCACTAAAGGAAACAGATACCGATGGCGATGGCCATAGCAAACACATCCGCACAAGTCAGCCTCGATTCAGAAAGTCCCGATTCTGGCGTTAGCATGAAGAGCGCATTGGCGATGGTCACAACCCTCTTTTTTCTGTGGGGCTTCATCACCTGCCTGAATGACATTCTGATCCCACACCTCAAGAGCGTCTTCACGTTGAATTATGCGGAAGTAATGTTGGTGCAGACCTTCTTTTTTTCCGCGTACTTCGTTTTTGCGCTGCCATCGGGAAAGGTCATCAGCCTGATTGGCTACAAGTGGACGATGGTCGTTGGATTGATCGTTATGGCAGCAGGGGCAATGCTTTTTATTCCGGCAGCGATGGCTCCCTCGTTTCCGCTATTTCTTGTCGCGCTCAGCGTGGTGGCCGCAGGCATGACCTTGTTACAGGTTTCGGCCAACCCGTACGTTGCGGCGTTGGGGCCAGCCAAGACAGCCGCCAGCCGATTGAGCATGGCAGGCGCATTTAATTCTCTGGGGACGACCGTCGCTCCCTATGTGGGTGGGCTGTTTATTCTGGGCGCGGTTCCGCTGGCTCCCGCAGTGTTGCAACACTTCGCGCCCGCTGCGCGACACGCCTATCAGGTGAGTCAGGCTTCCGTGGTCAAGCTGCCCTACTTTGGCATTGCCATGATCCTGCTGGCCTTTGCCGTGGCGATGGCGCGCTTCAAGCTGCCAGAACTGGCCACGCACAATTTAACGGCGCACCCTGAATTTCAGGCAGACAGGAGCATTTGGGAGTATCGCCATTTGATCCTGGGCGTGGTGGCCATCTTCGTGTACGTGGGCGCGGAGGTTGCCGTCGGCAGCTTTATGGTGAGCTACCTGACCCAGCCGGAAATTGGCAATTTCAGCCTGAAGGCCGCCGCCGGGTTTGTGACGTTCTATTGGGGCGGCATCATGGTTGGCAGGGTTATCGGGGCGGGCCTGATGCAAAAGATGCGCGCAGACAGGATGCTGGGCGTAGCGTCGATCATTGCTCTCTTGCTGGTGGGTACGTCGATGTTCAGCTTTGGGTATCTGGCTATGTGGAGCTTAATTTTGGTCGGTCTGTGCAACTCCATCATGTGGCCGAATATCTTTGTTCTGGCTCTGACCGATCTGGGGCCGCTGACCAATAAAGGCTCCAGCCTGCTGGTGGCCGCTATTATCGGGGGAGCGCTGGTTCCGCTGGCGCAGGGCATATTGGCCGACCGCATCGGCATCCATCACGCCTTCCTGCTGCCACTGCTCTGCTATCTCTACGTTGGCTATTACGGCTTTAGTGGAAGCAAGGTGCCGCGGCATCTTTCCTCTGCGGAGCACGCGGCGACGACGTAGGGTTGTGGGGATGACAGACCTACGAGAGGCGCTACACCGCAAAGAAATGAATGGAAACGATTCCTGCCTGCCGTTATTGCGCCATCGACTTTCTTTGCCCAGCGCCTTTCGGCCAGAGGCGGTTGTCGAGGCCGTCCGCGCAGAACGCGCAATAGAAACAGCTCCGATACCTGTGGTGTGTCTGCTGGATTTTGATGGCGACCTGACAGACTGGCTGGTACGGACAGGCGTGGCGCAACCGCATCCAACCTGGGCATGTTTCCACACCACGATGTATTCTTTCTCCGTGGACGGCATGGAATGTGGCATCGTCGCTCGCACCATCGGCGGCCCCTATGCTGTTCTGGTCGCGGAGCAGCTCCACGTCTCCGGGGCGCAAGTTCTTTTGGGACTCACCTCGGCGGGCCGGGTTCATCCCTCTCTCCCGGTGCCGAGTTTAGTGGTTGGCACCCGCGCCATTCGCGATGAAGGCACCTCGCATCACTACCTGCCTGCGGCAGAGAGCGTCGCCGCGCCCGAAGCCCTGGCGCATCGCCTGCATGACGGACTGCAAGCGTTGGGCCTTCCCGTCTCGCAGGGACTGCTCTGGACAACCGATGCTCCATACCGCGAGACGCTGGAAGAGTTGTCAGAATATGCGCGGGCAGGAGTGCTGGCCGTCGAAATGCAAGCTGCTTCTCTGTTTGCATTTGCGGAGGCGCGTCAGGCAACGGTGGGCATCGTGGCCCATGTCACCAACGCCATTGACCACACTGGCGAGCCGTTCGACAAAGGCTGCGACGAGCATGGCTGGCATCTGGCGCAAGCCATGTGCCGTGTCGGACAAAAATTTCTCGCGGCGCTATGACTCCTGGCCTTCGCTGCCGCCTTCTTCCTCCATGCTCTCGATGGCGGCCAGCGCATCCTCCGGAGCATTCCACTGCTTTAGGACTTTGAAAATGCTGCTCGTGGAGAATCCAGCGCGCACCAGCATCCGAAGCAATCGGGCGGTCTGTTTGTCGTCTTGTGGCGGACGCAAGCGCTTGCGCTCCAGAAAACGCCGAAGCTGCGTCTCCTCCGGCAAGCCCTCGTAGGCGGCATCAAGCGTCTGGGCGACGATCTCGCTATGCACGCCGCGCTGCATCAGGTCTTGTTGCACGCGGCGCTTGCCGAACTTCTCATGCTCCTGCCGCTGGCGGGGGTAGTAGCTGGCGTAGGCAACATCATCCAGATAGCGCTGCTCGGTCAGCTTAAACAGCACGGCGGCGACTTTCGCATCGCCGCCCTCGCCCGGTTCGACGCGGGCGCGCAGCAGGCGCTTCAACTCCGCCACGGTGCGCATCTTGCGGCCCAGACTGCGCACTGCGTACTCATACAGCGCGGCGGCCTCCAGCGGTTGCTTCGGTTTCCGGGAGCGTCCAGAGGCAAAGGCCATGTTTGTACCGTTTGTAGCTTGTACCATTTGAAGCTTTTACTGCTTGCTGACGAAGGCCTGCTCCGCTTTGTCGGAGAGAAAGCGCTCGGCAGATTCCACGACCACCTCGCGAGCGCGGGCCGCATCGCGCCAACCTTTCACCTCCACGCGCTTGCCTTCCAAATCTTTATAGATGGCAAAAAAATGCGTGATCTCGCGCAGCATGTGCGGATAGATTTCCGAATAATTCCAGACATCGTTGTAGCGGGGATTGCCGTGGCCGACGGCGAGAATTTTTTCATCGGGAATACCCTGATCCAGCATTTCCAGCAGGCCGATGGGGCGCACATCCATGATGCAGCCAGAGAAGCTGGGATCATCAACCAACACCAGCACATCCAGCGGATCGCCGTCTTTGCTGAGCGTGCTGGGAATGAAGCCATAATCTCCGGGGTAATGCACCGGGGAGTGGAGATTGCGATCCAGACGGAAGACGTGCAGTTGCTTGTCATACTCATATTTGTTGACGCCGCCGCCAGGAATTTCGATGACCGCGTGGATCACCTCTGGCGATTTTTTTCCAACAGGAAGTTCAAGATAATTTGTCATGTCCGCTTTCTTTGGATGCTCTGGCCTGCCGCGCTGTTGGCTGCGACCTTCCCCCAGTATAATCGGGAGGATGAAGGCACATGTCTACGTTACGCTGCGAACCACGGTTCTGGATCCGCAGGGCCAGACCATCCACGGCGCTCTGCGCAAGATGCAATATCAGGGAGTCGAGGAGGTGCGGCAAGGGAAATATTTCCAGCTCACGCTCAGCGATACGCTGAGCCTGCCAGAGGCGCAGACCGAGGTCGAACGCATTGCGCGCGAAGTGCTGGTCAACCCAGTCATCGAAGAGTACACCTACCGCCTAGATGTTTTGTAGGATACTTTTGGGCATCCCATCGCCTTCGCCCCAGCCCCTGGCGCGGAGGGAAGTGGCAATCGGCGTACAATGGGAGATAGTTCTTTGAACGCCGATGCGATCGACATCGGCCCCAATGGGGGCGTCACGGTTTCGACGGAATCGCTTACGGTAGAGAGGCATGCCGGGGTGTGAGCACCCGTAATCGCTTGCAAAAACACAATTGCTAACAATCAACTAGCACTTGCTGCTTAATTAAATAAGTAGCCGTTCTCTTTGGCTTTGTCTGCGGGCTGGGGAAGAACGTCATACAGCGGACTGGTTTCAGAAGCTACGTCTGGGCTTCTGGAGCGAGATTTTCAGGCTAGTTCTGCGCGCATCTTGTCGGTTCTGAGCGCGTAGCGCGAACACCATCGGAACTCGACTACGCATGGAGTCTCTTTGCTGCTAACAATTTCGGACGCGGGTTCGACTCCCGCCGCCTCCACCACGCTTAAGTCCTTCGACTTCGCTCAGAATAAGCTCCGCGAAGAATTCAGAATGACGTTGTATTGCTGGTGCCTACAAAATGCTGTCATCCCAACCACAAGATCGCTTACCTGCAAAATGCTGTCATCCCGACCGGAGCGAAGCGGAGTGGAGGAACCTGCGTTGTCTCCTTCATTTCGTTGCGGCTGCGGCGACCTTGGGCTGCGGTAGGCTGATTGCTTATCGCGTTAGCCAGTAGTAGATGGCTGGAGTGACCAGCAGCGAGAGCACCATTGAAAGCGCCACCCCGCCGATGACGGCAATGGCCAAGGGCTGCAACATCTGCGAACCAGCACCGATGCCAAAGGCCAGCGGCAACATGCCCGCCACTGCCGCCATTGCCGTCATCAGGATGGGGCGCAGGCGGCGACGGCCCGATTCCAAAATCGCCTTTTCTGCGGAGAGACCTAGCGCGCGAAACTTGTGATCTGCATCCAGCAGCAGAATGCCATTTTTCGCCACGATGCCAATTACCATAATTAGCCCCATGAAGGACGCGACGTTAAAGGTGACATGGGTGAGCAGCAGCGCCAACATAACTCCGGCGACCGACAAGATGGACGAAGTAAGAATGGCGATGGGCGCGGCGAAACCGCGAAACTCCGTGAGCAACACGCCGAAAACCAGAGCCAGCGCCAGCAGCAACACGCGCAGCAGTTCGTGGAAGGATTGCTGTTGCTGCTGATACATGCCTCCATACACGACACGCACCGAGGAGGGCAGACTCAACGCGGCTACTTTTTTCTGAATGCGTCCCATGCTGGTACCAAGATCAGAACCTTCAAGGCCCCCGGTGACGGTGATGTCGCGTTGCAGATTTTCGCGGAAGATTTCATTTTGCGGCGGCAGCTCTGTAATCTCGGCCAGCGAGCCAAGCGTGGCCGCGCGTCCGGTAGCGCTAATCAGAACCATATTCTGGATGGCTGCGAGCGAAGCGCGATAGATATGCGCGAAGCGGACACGAATGGTGTAGGGGAGGCCATCGCGAATCAAGGGCTGATCTGTGGGCACGCCTTCGATCATGGCGCGCGCATCGGTGGCGACTTCCTGCGGAGTGAAGCCCATCCGCGCGGCCACGGCGGGTAACACGCTGAAGTTAGTCGCCGGACTGCTCAGGCTGTCGTCGATGCCGTTGCGCACATCCACCACGCCGGGAACCTGCGCGATGGTGTCGGCCACACGCGGGGCCAGTTGTTGCAGCAGTCCGATGTTGGTCGAGAATAAGCGAATCTGAATCGGCTCTGGCGCGTTGGAGAGATCGTCGATATTGTCCTGCAACATCTGCGCGACTTCAATATCCAACTGCGGCGCAATGGTGTGGACGCGCTCGCGAACATCTTTCATAACAGCTTCTGTGCTTCGGTCGCGATTGCTTCTAAGCTTGACGGTAAAGTCACCGCGATTGGCCTCCGTAACTGCGGCCAGCCCCAGTTGCAAGCCCGTTCTGCGCGAGGTGGTCTCTACTTCCGGGGTGTCATGCAGCACTTTTTCCACTTGCAGCAACACGCGATTGGTCTCAGTCAGAGACGTTCCGGCGGGCATCAGGTAATCCAGAATAAATGCGCCTTCATCCATCGCGGGCAGCAGATCGGAGCCAAGACCACGATAGGCCAGCAGACCGCCAGCGGCAATAATCAGGCAGCCGATGCCGAGCCAGAGAGGGTGGCGCAGCGCAGCGCGCATGGAACGCGCATAGCAATCCAAAACACGGCGCATCCACGGGGTTTGTGCCTTTTCTTCCTGCTTCAATAGCGTGCGCGCGCTCATTTCGGATGCTGCAATCTCGCTGTTGCCGTGCTTCTTGCGAATGAAGAGCAGGCTGAGGCTGGGTGTCCAGGTAAGCGCCAGCGCCAGTGAGGTGAGCAGCGCAACGGTCATGGTGATGGCAAGGGCGCGAAAGAAAACCCCCGTGACTCCCGTGACCCCAATCAACGGCAGAAAAACGACAATAGGCGTGATGGTGGAACCGACGAGCGGAACCGTGATCTCGCCAAGCGCGCTGCGAACGGCCTCGATACGATTCTGCCCCGCGTCGATGTGCAGCACGATATTTTCAACCACAACAATGGCATCGTCGATGACCAGGCCAACAGCAGCGGCCAGACCGCCAAGCGTCATCAGATTGAAGCTTTCTCCCATGACACTCAGAACAACAATGGTGACCAGCACAGTAACCGGAATAACCAGGCCCGCGACCAGTGACGATCCCCAATCGCGCAGGAAGACGACCAGAATAATGGAAGCTAGGATGAGGCCGAGAAGGATCGCGTCGCGCACGCTGTGAATGGAATCCTGAATCAATTGCGATTGATCGTAGAATGGCTCCAGGCGCACGCCCGGCGGCAGCGTCCTGCGGATGCTGGTGATTTCCGCAGTCACTTCACGCGAGACGCCCAGCGCGTTGGAGCCAATCTGGCGCAACACGTTGAGCAGCACGGCGGGCTTTCCGTTGGCCGTCACGATGGTGTAGACCGGCTCGGTGGCATCCTCGACTCTTGCCACATCGCCAATACGAATGGGCACGCCTGCGGCGGTCGTTTTGATGACGACTTGTGCCAGCTCCTGCGCCGAATGTACTTGTCCGCCCACCAGCGCCAGCAGCAATTCGTGGTGGCTTTGATACAGCCCCGGCGATTCGATGAGGTTCGTGCGAGCGATGGCCTGCAACAGGTCGCCGATGGTCATGCGCGCCGCCAGCAGCTTGGCCGGATCAGGGATGACGTGAACCTCTGGGATTTTTCCGCCCTGCACCGTCACTTGACTGACACCGGGCAGGCGATTCAAACGCGGCTGGAGCTGATAGGTGGCCATCTCCCACAAATCGGTCTGCGGCACGCTGCTCGATGTGAGGCTGTAGCCGAGGATAGGAAATGAGGCGAAGCTGAGCCGATGCGTGGTGATCTGTGCTGTGGGCGGCAAGCTCTGGCGCACCTCGGCGACGGCAGAGTTGACCATCTGCAGCGTCTCGACCATATCAACATTCCAGTTAAAGAAAAGATCAACCTCGGCCTCGCCACGGCTGGTGATGCTGCGCACGGTTTCCAGTCCCGGCACGGTGTTTACGGCGTTCTCGACGGGCCGCGTGATCGTGACTTCCATTTGCTCCACTGGCATGACGCCGTTATCAATACCGATGGTGACGCGCGGAAAGCTGGTATGCGGAAAGACGGCGACGGGAAGCTGAAAGGCCAAGTACGCTCCGGTGAGCGCCAGTACAAGCGAGAAAAAAATGATGGTGCGCGTGTGGCGCACAACCCAAAAGGGACGCAGCGGGGAAGGATGCGGCGGGCGCGCCTCTTCTCTTTCGTCCGATGGGGGAGTCGTCATCAATTTCCGCCTCCGCTGGTCATGCTCGTCTGCTGCGGAGGCGCATCGGGAGCGGTCACAACGCGCACCTGCGTGCCGTCGTCCATCGCATACGCGCCGACGGTGATGACCTGCGCGCCTGCAACGATGCCGGAGAGAATCTGTGCCTGCCCTTCGGACTCAATACCAATTTTGACTTCCTGCGAATGCGCGACGTTGTCCGCGCCCACGATCATTACATGTTGTTCGCCACCTGCATTCTGCATGATGGCGGCGGCTGGAACCACGAGCGCGTCAGGAATCACGCGAGACTGGATGGCGACATGCACAGGCGTCCCCGGTTGCAGATGCTTGTTTTTATTTTCGATGCGAATCCAAATCTCAACCGTGGTGGAGCCAGGATCAAGCGCTGGGCTGACCAGCATCACCTTGCCCGATACGGGAGCGGAGAAGCCGGGAACAACCACCTGCGCGGGAGCGCCGACAGCGAGGCCCGCAACCTCCGGCTGCGGCAGATGCGCCTTGGCCACCAGCACGTCCAGATCCATCACCGTCAACAGCGGTGCGCCAGCAGCAGCCATTTCTCCGGCGTACAAAGGGCGGTCGGTTACATAGCCATTGATGGGGCTGCGAATCTCCGAGTACGACAGCATGGCCTGTGCCTGTTGATATTGGCCCTGCGCCTGCTGTAATTGTCCGGTCGCGCTGGATAGCTCCGCGCTGCGACTGACTTTTTCCAGAGCCTCCAGATGACGCCGCGCAATGTCATGGAGCGTCTTGGCCTGCACCAGCGCAACTTTGGCTTGATCCACATCGCGACCGGGCAGCGCGCCTTCTTCAAACAATTGCTTGCGGCTATGGTAAATGCGTCGCTGCAAATCGACCTGAGCCTTGGTCTGCGCCAGCTCCAGCTCCGCTTTTTGCATCTCCTGTGGAACTGTGGCCTGCGTGGTGGTTGCATACAGCGCCTTGGCCTGCTGATATTGTCCCTGGCTACCAAGCGCCGCGCCCTGCAGATCGCCATTTTTCAGCGTAGCCAGCAGTTCTCCCTTGTGGACGCGATCGCCGCGCTGGACATAATACCTGGCTATCGGCGCGCTGATCTTTGTCGCGAGAATTGCCTGATGCAGCGGCTCCAGCGTCGCTTCTCCAGTCACCGTGATGGGCAGAGGCGCGCGCCGCGCGGTCGCTGTTTGCACGCTCACCACGGGCGTGGGCGCGGGATGGTCGCCGCTGCATCCCGACAGCAGCGCCACGCCGACGATGGAGATTGTCCAGCAACGCATCGAATTTTGGCGCAATAGCGACATGTATTTTTGGCTCATTCTTTTCACGGCAGCGGCCCCGTCCATTGTTCCAGATCGGCGCGCGCCACATGATAGCGCGCAGCGCCATCGGCTACGGCGGATTCCGCCGCAAGAAGCGTGTTTTGCGCATCGACCACTTCGAGCACGTTCGCCTCTCCAGCCTGATAGCGCAGTGTGGTCAGATGCAGGCTCTCCTGCGCCTGGCCCACGCTCGCCTGTAAAGAGGTGAGAACCGTCGCAGCCGTTCGCAGTTCGCTGTAGCTCTGGTCGAGCGCGGCAATCAACTGCCGCTGCGTGTAATCCAGCCCAACCTGCGCCTGATGCTCGCGCAACTGGCTCTGCTTGATCTTGTCATGGGTGGAGAACCAATTCCATAACGGAATGTCCAGTCCTGCTCCAACCGAGTAGCCGAGAAACTGACGCCCGTTAGGGCCGCTGGCCGCGAAGTAGGGCGCATCGATTCCATAATTGTAGGCCAGTGTCAGGGCCGGGAAATACTCTCCCCATGCGGCGCGGACATCCTCTCTGGATGCCTGCAATGTCGCCAATGCGCTGTGCAACTCTGGATTGGAGGCACCCGCCAGCGCGCGCGCCTGCGCCTCTGGGGGAAGATCCGGTTGCGCGTTTAACGTATCGTCCAAATCATATGGAGTCGATGGATCGGGAAACAGCAGCACGCCGAGAGTTTCCTTCGCAGCCAGCAACGCTTGTTTCGCGTCAGCCAGATCGCGCTGTCGCTGCTCCCACTGCAACTGCGCTTTGAGGACATCGGCGTGAGCGACCTCGCGACCGACTTCCAGCTTGCGTGTCAGGTCGTCGAAGCGCTGGGCCTCCCGCTCAGCCGACTGCGCGGCGATCAGCTTGTGCTGCGCGGCCAACACCGCGTAGTAATCCAAGGTGACGACCACATGCAATCCACGCGCGGCAATCTCGCTCTGCGCCTGCGCCTGCTTCGATAATGCGCTGGCCTGGCGGTAACGCGCCACGCCCGTCAGGCTCAGCTTGTCGATCACCTGCGCTTGGCTGATATACTCCCGCACGCTGTTGTTGGCGATAAAGACTGGGCCAACAGTGCCGGGAAGCGGCCCGGAATCTGGAACGCCATTCGGTTGAGTGTAGAGTGCCTCGCCATGATAGGTGGCCTGCGGCAGCAATCCAGCCAGCGCCAGACGGCGATCATAGACAGCGCTACCGCGCGCTGTCTGCTGCGCCAGCCAGATCGGTTCGATCTTGCGCGCCCGCTCCTCTGCTTGCGCGAAGTTGATGTGCGCTGTGGATACAGCAGAGGCATCATCATCTGCGGACACCGCGCGCGAGATCGGCGTTATGGATGGCGACGGATATGGTTGGGATGTGCCTGCCCGCGACGTGCCGGGGAGAGGGGGCTGTTGTCCGAAAGCAATAGCGACAAGGGAGAGCGGCCCCAGCACCGCTGTGGCTCTGGCCAACCACCTTCGCAGGTTCGGATGCGGGCAGCCCTTTCGCATGGATTCCTCCGATAGGGAGCCTGTTCCCCCACAAGCTCCCTATTTTTCCACGGGTTCTAGTGCATGGAACTGGCCGTTGGGTAGTAGCCCTGCTTGGAGACGACGGTCAGGTTTGGACGCAACACCTGAACCTCAATCTTGCGGAATCGGCTGTCGAAGACCGAGCGGTGACTGTTATAGCCCAGCGTGTATTCTGTGCGTACCTCTTCGGCAATCCTGGAAAAGCTACGCTCGATGCCATTGCGGGAAAGCTCCGCATCCAATTGCCCGCCACTGGCCGTTGTGTACTTGGGAAGAATGTTATCTACGCCCACCAATGGCAGGTGGAACTTGTCTAGGAATCCCAGCACCGGCGTTGCCGAATCGCCCACCAGCGTGCCATAGACGGCGATCTGGTTGGTCAGCAGGTACCGGATGACCTCCTTGTAAGAGGCCGTGCTGCCGTGCTCCTTGCCATCGCTGATGACGTAGATGATACGGCGGCGACCTTTGCCGCGCTGCGCCAGACCGTTGGCAGCCTCAAGAATCGCATCATTCAGCGTGTGAATTTCATGCGGAATGATCGGAATATAACTGCCATTGTGCATCGGCGTCACATTGGGATCAATGGTATGTCCGTTGAGCACTGGCCCCTCAGACATTGGGCCGTAGCCGCCGGGTACCTGCATATCGCGGCCCGGCGATTGGATGCGCCCCAGAACGGCGGTTAGACGCTGGCTCTGCGCGCCGGTAAATGCCGTGGCCTGATTGACGTGCGAGGCGTAGGTGTAGACAGAGATTTCGTCATATGGCGTGAACGCGCCCTGCAACGCGCCCAGCGCGTCATTCACCTTCTTCATTGTGTCGGACGGCAAGCTTTGGTCGATGACAAATGCGACGGAGAGCGGGAAGGGATCCACGGTAAAGAAGGTGAGCTGTTGCTGCACTCCATCTTCAAACACTTTGAAATCATGCCATGTCAAACCAGGAACCAAGTGGCCCTTGCTGTCCTTTACGATCACCGGAACCAGCACAAAGTTGACGCGTGTGCGCAGCGTGTAGGCTGCGGTGGAAGACCCCAATCCAGCGGCGGGCTGCGCTGGCGGAAGAATGTCGCTCTCGGCCTGACTGGAGGGCGGGGCAATCGGAGCTGCGGATGACGCAGGTGTTGCTGGCGGGTTCGTCTGCGCGTCAGCACTATCATCGCTGCCAGCGAGGGAGCCTTGTCCCGGCGTTACGCCCTGGAGTAATCCTGGCAGCGTTAACGATCCCGGCGTATGGACGGGCTGCTGCGGCGCAGGTGCTGCCGGTGGAAGCGTGCCCGGAGTATTTGGCACCTGCGAATTTTGTTGCGCGTGCAGCAGCGTGCCGCTGCATAGCATGATGGCGACTGCCAGAGTACCCAACTTCACCAGAACCCCCTAAAAGTGCAAGCCCATCACTCTCAGCGTTTCCTGAGTGTGGGAACAGCGTCTGACCTTCTGATTGCCGACTTCTTTTCCTATTGTATGGCGGGAAACGATAAAGTGGGCGGCGGGTTGCCGCTCAGGGATCAAAGTTTCGCGCGCCCAGCAAAAATTCCTCCAGCCATCTACATCCTGTTACGTTAAAAGAACGGAGCGAAAGATGGAAGAAGTTTCCTGCGTTCGCGTCCTTATGCAGCAACGAAAGGCTGAGTCCATGCGTGTCTCGCTGGCCGTTTTTGGCGTGTTTCATCACTTTGAATTGGCGCATCAACTGCGCCAGCACGGCCATCTGCAAAAGATTTATTCCACCTTTCCGTGGTTTCGCCTGAAGCGCGAAGGTCTGCCACATGCATTCGTCGAAACCTTTCCCTGGTATCACGCCGGAGTAATCGCTCTGGCCCGCTATGGTCTGTATCCTTCGCCGTGGACAGAGACGCTGGACTGGTGGAGCGGCCTGGCCTTCGATGCCTGGCTGAAGAGGCGCATTCCAGAGACGGACGCTCTGATTGCCATCGCTGGCGCGGGCCTGGCTGCCGGGCGGTTGGTGCAATCCCGCGGAGGAAAATACATTTGCGACCGCGGATCCACGCACGCGCGCTATCAGGGAAGGCTTCTCGAAGAAGAGTTTCGCCGCTGGGATATTCCGCTCAAAATACACGACGAGCGCGACACCAAACGCGAAGAGCAACAGTACGAAATGGCCGATTGCATCACTGTGCCCTCGCATTTTGCCGCGCAGAGTTTCGTTGCGGAGGGAATTGCAGCAGAGAAAGTACGGATCATTCCATATGGCGCGCGGCTGGATCATTTTTCTCCGCAGGCGAAACCCGACGCAGGAGTCATCAAAGACTCGGAAGCCTTCAACTTGATCTTTGTAGGTCAAATTGGCTTGCGCAAGGGCGTGCCCTATTTGCTGGAGGCGTTCGCTCGCCTGCGCCATCCGCGCAAGCGGCTGCGCATAGTGGGTGCCATTCAGCCGGAGATACGCTCCTTATTGCCCAAGCTGCCGCTTGATAATGTGGAGTTTACGGGTGTCGTTCCACGTGGAGAGCTATCGCGGTATTTCAGCGCCAGCCACGCTCTGGTGCTGCCCAGTCTGGAGGAAGGTCTGGCGCTGGTGCAGGCCGAGGCAATGGCCTGCGGCTGTCCGGTAATTGCCACGACCAACACCGGCGCAGAGGATTTGTTTACCGACGGCAAAGAGGGTTTCATTGTTCCCATCCGCGATCCGCAGGCGCTGGCGGATCGAATGCAATTGCTGGCCGATGATCCGCAACTTCAGCAACGAATGCGTGCCGCCGCGCTGGAGCGCGTGCAGTATCTTGGCGGATGGAAGGATTACGGCGACCGCTGGGTGCGCTTGCTGGAGGAGCTATGCGGGACGTGATGGCGCGTGGGATTGACGAGGGTTGTTTATGAAGGCAGCATTTTCTACCGGACGTCCGGCGCACGCGGCTGTCCCTGCCAATCTGTTGCGACAGCGCGGCATGGCTGTCACGCTTTACACCTCTGCCTATCGCAGCCGTTTTCGCAATCTGGACGCTGCGATCCATCTTCGCTGGCTTCCGCAATGGGTTCCCATGCTGCATTTTGCTACTGGAGTGCAGTTGCCACGCGCCTTTCAGCGTGCCGACACGGTGTTCTACGATCATCTCGTCGCGCTTCGCATGGGAGCCTTTGACCTCTTCTGGGGATCGGCCACCGGCTCGCTGGCCTCTGGGCTGGCAGCGCGTCGGCTCGGCGCGCATTTTGTTCTGGATCGCGCCTGCCCGCACGTCGATGTGCAGCAACAACTGGTGCGTATCGAGTGCGATCGACTCGGCGTGGCCTACGATGCGGAACCTGCATGGTTCCGTGACCGCCAGCTTGCCGAGTACGCCGAAGCGGATCGCATCGTCGTGCCATCCCATTATTCGGCGGCCTCTTTTGCCCCAGAGATGCAAGCAAAAATCACGGTCGCTCCTCTATTTGGGCGAGTTCCTTCTCGCTCGATCCACGCTGCGCGACCCGACCGTCCCTTTACCTTCGGCATGGTGGGAGGCAACCCGGTACGCAAAGGTTTCCTGTACCTATTGCAGGCTTGGGAGCAGCTCCAGTTGCCGCGCGCCCGTCTGCTGCTGCGATGCGATGCTGTGCTGGAGAAATTTCCCGCGCTCCGCGATCGGTTGCGCCGCCTGCCGAACGTGGAAGTGGTCGGCTATCTCAACGACATGCAGGATTTCTACCGCCAGTGCGATGCCTTCGTCTTCCCGACGGTCGATGATGGCTTTGGCATGGCGCTGCTAGAGGCTGTGGCGCACGGGCTGCCCGCCATTACGACAACGCACTGCGGCGCTGCGGAACTCTTTCAGGCGGGCGAGGATTTGCTCGTGGTTCCGCCACAAGATGCAGAGGCTCTGGCGGCGGCGATGGAGCAGGTCTATCGCTCGGCAGAACTGCGGGAGCGACTGCGAAGTCGAGCAAGCAAGACGCTGGAAGGTATCGAAAGCGCGGGCACTTACGCACTCTATTCCCACGCGTTGGATGTAATGCTGGATGGCCTGAAACGCTGAATTGGCGACAAACGCAGCAATAGCAATGGCCCGGTTCTCCGGGCCATTGCTATTGCATCAAAATGTCGTTGCGAACGAGCGTCTACGCTGTTTTCTTGCCTACGCTGTTTTCTTAACGGCCAAGTTTTTGACGCGCGCATTCAGGCGGCTCTTGTAGCGGGAGGCGGTGTTGTCATGCAGCACGCCCTTCTGCACGCTCTTGTCGAGCACGGAGACGGTCTTTCTGTACTGCTCTCCGGCGGCTTTGGCATCGCCCGCAGCCAAGGTCTCGCGCATAGCGCGCAGGCTGCTGCGCATCTTGGTGCGATTGGTACGGTTGACTGCGGTGCGGGTCTCGGTCTGTCGTGCTCGCTTCAGCGAGGATACGTGATTCGCCATGCAACTCTCTTTCGATTCACCAAACTGCTTTGGTTGAAATTTTGTCTACTGCAAGCTTTTACCCGAAGGAAAGAAAATCACTCCGGTCGCAAACTTTAAGTCTACGGGAACCAGCCTGTATGGTCAACCTCTCTGTCTATCGAATCCAGCCGCCGCCGACCACCTCGTCGCCAACGTAGAAAACTGCGGCCTGACCGGGGGTGACAGCGCGTTGCGGTTCGTCAAAGGTTGCCAGAATTTCATCGTCCTCGCCAGAGGGCGCAAGCGTGGCCCAGGCCGGTTCATGGCGATGGCGAATCTTGATCTGCACGCGCAGCGGAGCCTCCAGCCCGGAGATGGAAATCCAATTGAGTCGGTGGGCGCGCAGCGTCTTCGAGGCCAGCGCCTCATTGCCACCGACGACCACCTTGCGCTCGGCCCCGTTGATTTCGATGACGTACAGCGGCGTGCCAGAGGCCACGCCCAGGCCCTTGCGCTGGCCCACGGTAAAGTTGTGGATGCCCTCATGGTGCCCAACCACTGTGCCATCCGTAGTGACCATCTCCCCGCTGGTATCGGGAAGCGTGTCGTTCTGCTCGGCAAGATAAGCATCAAGGAAGCGCTTGTAATCGCCGCCGGGAATGAAGCATATCTCCTGCGAATCGGGCTTCTGCGCCAGGGCGAGATGATGCTCGCCCGCCATTACGCGCACCTCCGGCTTGGTGTAGTTGCCCAGCGGAAAGAGCGTGCGGCTGAGCTGCTTCTGCGTGAGGCCAAAGAGGAAGTAGGTCTGATCCTTGCTGGCATCTACCGGACGCTTGAGAATCCAGCGGTCGCGGGCTGGGTCGTACTCGTTGCGCGCGTAATGGCCGGTGGCGATGCGCTCGGCACCGATCTGCCGCGCAGTGATGAGCAACTGGTCGAACTTGAGATGATTGTTGCAGAGCGTGCAGGGCACCGGCGTGCGTCCGCTCAGATACTCGCTGACGAAGGGGCGGATCACGTCCTGCTCAAAGCGCTCCTGCTGATTGATGACATAGTAGGGAATGCCAAGTTGCTCGGCCACGCGGCGCGCATCGTAGACATCGTCGAGCGAACAGCAGCGGCCTTCTGTGCTCTCCGGCATTCCGGGCATTCCGGCCAGACGACGCTGGTTCCAAAGTTGCAGCGTCAGGCCCACGAGGGTGTAGCCCTCGGCCTTGAGCATGGCGGCGACGGTCGAGGAATCGACGCCGCCGGACATGGCCACAGCGATCGTTTCAGATGTGGACACAAAAGTTTCAGGCGAAGACACAGGCATCACGATGCCACCGGAATGGTTGACTGCGGAAGATGGTAGGTTGGTGAAAGTTCACGCATCTGCGCCACGGCCTGCGGCACGACGGCGATGGCGAAGTCCACATCCTCCTCCGTGGTCAGCTTGGAGAGGCTGAAGCGCAGGCTGGCTCTTGCGCGCGCGGCGGAAATTCCCATTGCCGTCAAAACATGGGAGGGTTCACTCGCTCCCGAAGCGCAGGCCGAGCCACCCGATATGGCCAGCCCCTTCAAATCCAGCGCAATCACCAGCGCTTCGCCTTCCAGATGGTCGAACCATAGGTTCGTTGTGTTGGGTACGCGCGCAACCGCGCCGCCATGCGCGACATCTCCGCCATGCACGCCTGCCTGATCCACGCGAGCCAGAATCTCTTGCTCCAGTCGGTCGCGCAGCGCGGCGATGCGTTGCGAAACGCCTTCGTTGAAGCTCCTGCGAGCGATTTCGGCAGCCTTGCCCATGCCCACGATTCCGGCAACATTTTCCGTTCCGGCGCGACGCTGGCGCTCATGTGTGCCACCGTAAAAAAGTGGATCGATCTTCGTATCTTTGCGAACAAATAAAACGCCGGTGCCCTGCGGCGCGTGCATCTTGTGACCGGAGATGGAGAGCAGATGGCAACCAATGGCTTCGACATCAATGGGCAGCTTGGCGGCGGCTTGTACCGCATCGGTATGGAAAAGCACGCCAGACTCAGCGGCGATTTTGCCAATCGCTTCAACGGGCTGGATAGCTCCGGTTTCGTTGTTGGCCATCATTACGCTGATAAGCCGTGTGTTGGGTCGCAGCGCTCGGCGAAGATCGTCGAGATGGATTACGCCATTGCTGTCGCAGGGAAGCAATGTCACCTCGCGTCCACATTGGGCCAGCCGCCCGGCGGCGTGGAGTACAGCATGATGCTCAATGGCCGTGGTCAGAATGTGGTCGCCGGGCTGGGTTACGCCAAAGAGCGCCAGATTATCACTTTCCGTGCCGCCGCTGGTAAAAACAATCTCCGCCGAACGGCAATGGAGCAGCGCGGCCACGTTGACCCGCGCTTGTTCCACGGCGCTGCGCGCCTGTTGTCCAAAGGAATGCACGGAGGAGGCATTGCCGAAGCGCTCCATGAAATACGGACGCATAGCCTCCATCACTTCCGGCAGAAGCGGCGTGGTGGCATTGGCGTCCATGTATACGCGGCGCATCGGCATTCTGACCTTATTGTACGACTTGGGCGAATGCTTCGACCTGATTGGCACAACCCGAACGCTCTGGAATAGCGCTCCTCCAAGATTCCATCACGGATTCCATCACGCCTCCATTACACTGGGGAGGTCGCCCCTGCCTTCTGGCGCATCTAACTCCCATGCCTACGCTTCTTCCATTTCGTCTGCGGCCTTGGTTTCGCACCCGCATCTGGGGTGCGCGCACGCTTGCTCCTTGGTACAACTACATCGTTGGCGAGGAGCCAATCGGCGAAGTCTGGCTGAGCGGCGATCATTGCGTTGTGGGTTCCGGCCCACTGACGGGAACACCGCTGTCCACCGTCTTCGCCGAGCATCGCGGGGATTTGCTGGGCGCAGACAGCACGCGCCATGTCGAGCGATTTCCTCTTCTGATGAAGGTATTATTTCCCCAAGAGAAGCTGAGCGTGCAGGTACATCCCGATGACGCGATGGCTCGTTTGCATGGAGAGCCACACGGCAAAACGGAGTGCTGGTATGCGCTCGATGCCACGCCGGATGCCAAAGTGGCGCTGGGCTTTCGCGCCGGGGTAACGCAGCCGGAGATACGAGCGGCCATCGAGCAGCAGACGCTCGAAGCCTTGCTGCATTGGATTCCTGTGGTCAAGGGCGACATGATTTTTGTGGATGCGGGCACGGTTCACACCATCGGGCCGGGGCTGGTGCTGCTGGAGACGCAGCAGAACTCCGACATGACGTATCGCCTGTACGACTATGGGCGTCCGCGTGAGCTGCATCTGGAGGAGAGCTTCCGCGCCATGCGTATGCAAACGCAGGCGGGCAAAGTGCAACCGCGTGAACAGGGAGCTTCGACCTTGCTGGTGGACTCGCCGTACTTCCGTGTGGATCGCATGGGGATGCATCCGTCCACAGCGCCGCAAACGTTCTCTTCCGGCGAGCCACGCGCCGCCGTGCAATTACTTTTCGTCATCAGCGGCAGCGGCACGCTCCATGCCGAAGGCTGCGACCCCATCCCCTTGTGGCGCGGGGAGCTGGCGATGATTCCTGCTTGTACATCCGTATGGCAGATGGAAGTCTCCGAGCCGATGGAGATTCTTCGCGCCATTCCGCATTAATGCGAGCGACCCTTGGCAGGTTCGACGCATCCAACTACATTCGCTACCATAAGGCCATATTGACCGCGCATAACGGAACCATGCACAACTTGGATCTTCGACCCATCATTCTGGCAGGCGGCAGCGGCACGCGCTTCTGGCCGCGCAGCCGCCGCAAGCAGCCCAAGCAGGTGCTGGCGCTGGATGGCGAGCGCAGCATGATTCAGCAAACGGTGGATCGTCTGCTGCCCCTAGCCTCCATCGACCGTTTCTGGGTAATTACCAACAGCGAATTGCAGACGACCATCGCTGGACAGATTGACGGCATTCCACTTGCGCAGGTTCTTGCCGAACCGGAGGCGCGGAATACCGCTCCGGCTGCGGGGTTGGCCGCATTTCTGCTGGAACGCATTGCGCCGGAAGCGATTCTCGGAATCTTTCCGTCGGATCATGTGATTGGAAATCCTGCGCGCCTGCGCGCCGCGTTGCAGCAGGGATGCCAGCTTGCCGCCGAGGCGGAAAACATGGTTGTTCTTGGCATCCAGCCCACGCGCCCAGAGACGGGATACGGCTACATTGAAACCGGAGACCGCGTTGTGCGTGGCGCAAACTCCCCCAATGCCGTGCTGCGCGTGCGGCGATTTACTGAGAAGCCAAATCGCGCTCGCGCCGAGGAGTTTATCGCTGCGGGCACATATTTCTGGAACAGCGGCATCTTTCTTTGGTCGGCGCGCACGCTGGCCAACGCTGTGCGGGAGCACCTTCCAGAGACAGCCCCATATCTGGAAGAGATTGCCGCCAGCTTTGGCACGGAGGGCTTTACCCGCCGACTTGCCGCGCTTTATCCCAAGTGCGAAAACATCAGCGTGGACTACGCCCTGTTGGAACCGCGCTCGGCCAAAGGCGAACATCATTCCAATATTTATTGCCTGCCGACAGATTTTGGATGGAACGATCTTGGCTCCTGGAGCGCGCTCTACGAGCATCGTATGTCGGCTGCGCAGCATCTATATGAGGGAGCCAACGTCGTCGAGGCTGCCGCAGAGAGCCTGTTCGATGCCACGGGGAATTACATCTACGCGCCCGGAAAACATGTAGCGCTGGTCGGCGTGGAGAACTTGGTGGTCGTCGAAACGGACGATGCGCTGCTGGTTACTACGCGGGATCGCTGCCAGGATGTTGGCAAACTGGTGAAGCGGTTGCAGCAAAAAAAACAGGATCACATTCTTTGAACCCGTAACGGTTACATACAAATATGTCGCAAGATATCCCGATACAATTTGGCACTGACGGCTGGCGCGGCATCATTGCCGACGACTTTACCTTCGAGAATGTTCGCATCGTCGCTGCGGCTATCGCCAATTACATCCTGGAGAATGCTGATGCCCATCGCGGCACCTGCATTGGCTATGACACGCGCTTTGGCTCGGCGCGCTTTGCGCGCGCTGCGGCGGAGGTGGTTGCCAGCGCCGGAATTTCTGTCTCGTTGGCCTCGTGTGTGACGCCGACTCCGGCGCTGTCGTATGCCGTGCGAGAGCGGAGCGCTGTGGGCGGCATCATGATTACCTCCAGCCATAATCCTGCGCAGTGGAACGGCATCAAGTACAAGGCCAGCTACGGCGGCTCTGGCCAGCCTGCGATCATGTCCGCTATTGAAGCGCTGCTGGGCAAGCCGCTGCCCGTGTCGGCAATGCCCGCAGCTATCACGCTGGTGGATTTTTGCCCGCCCTACATTGCCGCGATCACGCGCTTTGTCGATGTAGAAAAGATCGCGCGCAGCGGCTACCGTTTTGTTCTCGACAGCATGTATGGCGCGGGAGCGGGCGTGCTGGCTGGCATATTTACCCAGGCGGGTGTGTCGTTCGTTGAAATTCACAACCAGCCCGACCCACTCTTTGGCGGCATTCACCCAGAGCCGATTGCGCCGCACATTCGCGCTGCGCAGGAGGCCGTGGTGTTGCAGGGTTGCCAGGCTGGATGGATCGCCGACGGAGACGCCGATCGCATTGGCGCTGTGGATGAGCATGGCAATTTTGTCGATGCACATAAGATTTTTTGCATTCTGCTGCGCTGGTTTCTCGAACGCAGGCAATGGCCGGGCGACGTGGTGCGCTCCTTCAACGTAACGCGCATGATCGACCGCATCTGCGCCAGGCATGGCCGCAAGCTCCACGAAGTCGGCATCGGGTTCAAATACATCTGCGGTCAAATGCTGGAACGGGAGATTTTGATCGGGGGCGAAGAGTCTGGCGGCATCGGTATCACGCGACATCTGCCGGAGCGCGACGGCCTGCTGAACGCTTTGCTGCTGGCCAACGTGATGGCCGATGAGCAGCGCACGCTGGGCGAGCTGGTGGCCGATTTGCAGCGCGAATATGGCGAGCATCACTATGACCGCGTCGATCTGCATCTTGCCGAGGATGTGAAACAGTCGGCGATGATGCGCGCACGTGCCGGAGTGAAGGAGTTTGCCGGAATGGCCGTGGAGCGAATGGAAACGCTGGATGGCACACTGTTCTATCTGGAAAATCCAGAGGCAAAAGCGACGCCGAATGCAGCGCAGACATGGCTGCTGCTGCGCGCCTCCGGCACGGAGCCGCTCCTGCGCATTTATTGCGAGTCTTGCTCGCCGGAATCGGTGCGCAAGATATTGGACGCGGCGCGAACCTTTGTGCTTTCGTCTGGAGAAACACCGTGAGCGTGCAACAAAACGTGCAGGTGGAAGTAGGCGGGCTGCTCTTCGACATGGATGGCGTGTTGATGAGTTCGCTCGGTTCTGTCGAACGGAGTTGGCAGCGCTATGCGCGGATGCGCGATGTCGATCCGGCGCTTGCGGTCAGGATCGCGCATGGCCGTCGCGCTATCGAGACAGTTCGCTATCTGTGTCCGCATCTGGATGATGTTGCTGAGTTGCGCGTCATTGAGCAACTTGAAGTGGACGACAAGGAAGGGCTGGTTGTGCTGCCGGGAGTGCAGGAGTTGCTGCGGTCGCTTCCGGCTCATGCATGGACGATTGTGACCTCGGCTACCGAGCGGCTGGCGCGCAGTCGGCTGGCGTGCGCGGGCATTGCGCCGCCAGAACATTTCATTACTTCCGAGAGCGTGACGGAAGGCAAGCCGCATCCAGAACCCTATCGGCGTGGCGCGCAGTTGTTGGGGCTTGCCCCGCAGGAGTGCCTAGTTATTGAAGATGCGCCTGCCGGTGTCGCCGCAGGCAAGGCCGCAGGATGTATGGTTCTGGCTGTGCTGACCACTCACGCAGCGGAGACTTTGCAGGCCGCCGACTGGCGCGTGGACACCCTAGCCAATGTGCAGGCAAGCCCAACAGACCATCGATACGCGCTCACTTTTCCTCCGCAAAGCTGAAACATGGCCTACGATAAAAATGTTGGAAGCAAGGCCCAGCAAAGATGAGAATCCAATGTCCAGCTTGTTGCAGATAGATCGCCTCTCGATTGCATTTCCGTCGCCGCAGGGCGAGCACGTTGCGGTGCGCGAGATAAGTCTTTCGATTGCGCCGGGAGAAGTTCTCGGACTGGTCGGAGAATCAGGATCAGGGAAATCGGCCATTTCTCTGGCTATTCTTCGTCTGCTTGATCCCAATGCGCGCGTCACAGGAAGAATTCTTCTGGATGGAATTGATCTGTTGACGCTGCCGATGTCGGCGATGCGCGCGCATCGGGGACGCGACATTGCCATGATTTTCCAGGAGCCGATGACGGCGTTAAATCCGGTTATGCCTATTGGAAAACAAATTGCGGAGGCGCTGGCCACGCACCATCCAGAACTATCGCGCAAGGAGGTTCGTCGCCAAGCCGTGGAAGCGTTGGAGTTGGTGGCGATTCCTGATGCGGAGCGGCGGTGCGGCGATTATCCGCATCAATTTTCTGGCGGCCAGTTGCAGCGTATTTTGATTGCAATGGCGATGGGCAACCATCCGCGCCTGTTGATTGCCGATGAGCCGACCACGGCGCTGGATGTCACGGTACAGGCGCAGATTTTGAATCTTCTTGATGATTTGCGGCAGCGCTACAACGTGGCGCTCCTGTTCATCTCGCATGATCTTTCTGTCGTGGCGCGGATTGCGCAGCGCGTGGTCGTCATCCGGCACGGAGAAATTTTGGAGCAGGCATCGCGCGAGCAAATCTTTCGCGCACCGCAACATGCCTATACGCGCAGCCTGTTGGCAGCCGTTCCCACGCTGCGCACACAGAGGGATCGCCCTCTGGCGACGGTTGCAACAGCAGATATGCCAGCGCTGGGGTAGATGCAAATCGCACGCGTTGTCCGTACATTGGAAGTATGGTGAATCCTCCCGCCCCGCCCCGCAGCATTCCCCCCCGCGTCATTCCCAAAGACGCGCTGCGCTTGTATGTCTTCGATCTGGATGGCACGTTGATTGATTCCCGCGCCGACCTTGTGCAATCGGTCAACGCCACGCTGCGCCACTTTCAGCGGCATGAGCTTCCCGACAACATTGTTGCCAGCTACATTGGCGATGGCGCGGGAATGCTGATTCAGCGCGCCTTTGGCGACCCGGAAGACACTTCGCTGATAGATGCCGCTCTGCGCTATTTTCTCGATTATTATCGCGAGCACAAGCTCGACAATACCTATGTCTACGACGGAGTGTTTCCTGTGCTGGAGGCGCTGCGCAACCGCCAGAAAAACACCGCGCTCGCCGTGTTGAGCAACAAGCCTGTTGGCCCCAGCCGCGCCATCTGTGCGGCCCTTGGGCTGGCGCCGCATTTTTTTCGCGTCTATGGCGGCGACAGCTTCGCCACCAAAAAGCCCGATCCCTTTGGTCTGGAGACGCTCATCCGCGAGGCGGGCGTTACGCCTGCGGAGACGGTCATGATTGGCGATTCCGACGTGGACATTCTGACCGCGCAGAATTGTGGGGCCTATTCCATTGGGTGCAACTACGGCCTTTCGCCGCACACGCTGGCGATGGTTCCCCCCGACGCGCTCGCGCATCATTCTGCCGACCTGCTTGCGCTGCTGTGATAAGGTTTCCCATTTGCGCACATCGTGCTAAGGCATTGCGCTGCGGATCGACGGACGCGCTCCGGTAGCATGGTCATGTATGGACTTTCAACTTGTCAGCGATTACACGCCGCAGGGCGACCAGGGCCGCGCCATTGAGGAACTCTCCAGAGGCCTAATTCACGGCGAGAAGCATCAGGTGCTGCTGGGCGTCACTGGCTCTGGCAAGACCTTCACGATGGCCAAGATCATCGAGCAGTTGAACCGCCCTGCGCTGATTCTGGCGCACAATAAAACGCTTGCCGCGCAACTCTTCCACGAGTTCAAGCAGTTCTTTCCTGAAAATGCCGTCGAGTATTTCGTCTCCTACTATGACTACTACCAGCCGGAGGCATACATTCCCGCTGGTGATATTTACATTGAAAAAGAATCCACCATCAACGAGGAGCTGGACAAGCTGCGGCTCTCCGCCACGCGCTCGCTCTTTGAGCGCCGCGATGTGATTATCGTTTCCTCGGTCAGTTGTATTTACGGTCTCGGCTCGCCGGAGGCATACTTTGGCATGTTGATGCTGCTGGAATGTGGCCAGAGGATTCGTCGGCAGGATATTACGCGCCGCCTGGTAGAGATACTCTACGAGCGCAACGATGTGGATTTTCGACGCGGTACCTTTCGCGTTCGCGGCGATGTGATCGAGATCTATCCCACCTACGACGAGAACGCCTACCGCATCGAAATGTTTGGCGACGAGATCGAATCCCTTTCGCAGATTGATCCGCTCTTCGGCACGGTAAAGCAGAAGTTTTCTCGCTTGCCTATCTATCCCAAGAGCCACTACGTTGTGCTGCCGGAGCGCAAGCAATCCGCCATCCTCGGCATTCTGGAGGAACTGGAAACATGGGAGAGGGAACTGGAATCCCAGGGCCGCGTGGTGGAGGCGCAACGCATTCATCAGCGCACGCGCTTCGACCTAGAGATGATTAAATCCGTCGGCTACTGCCACGGTATTGAAAACTATTCGCGGCATTTTTCTGGCCGCCTGCCCGGAGAGCCGCCGCCCACACTGCTCGATTATTTTCCGCAGGACTTTTTACTCTTCCTCGACGAATCGCACGCCACCGTTCCACAGTTGCATGGCATGTGGCACGGCGATCGTTCGCGCAAACAGAATCTTGTTGACTACGGATTTCGCCTGCCCTCGGCGATGGACAATCGCCCACTCAAATTTGATGAGTTTGAAAATCGCACGCAGCAGATCGTCTACGTCTCGGCCACACCGGGGCCGTATGAACTGGCAAAGGCTGCAGGCGTCATTGTTGAACAAATCATTCGTCCCACCGGGCTGGTAGACCCAGAGGTGGAAATCCGTCCCGTGCGCGGCCAGATCGACAACCTGCTGGGCGAGATTCGTGATCGCGCGCAGCGCGGCGAGCGCGTTCTGGTCACTACGCTGACCAAGCGCATGGCCGAAGACCTGGCCAGCTATTACACGGAGGTCGGCGTGCGTTGCCGCTACATGCACTCGGAGATTGACACGCTGGAGCGCGTGCGCCTGCTGCGCGATCTTCGCAAAGGGGAGTATGACGTGCTGATCGGCATCAACCTGCTGCGCGAGGGGTTGGACTTGCCAGAGGTTTCCCTAGTCGCTATTTTGGACGCAGACAAAGAGGGATTTTTGCGCTCCGCCGGTTCGCTGATCCAGACCATTGGACGCGCTGCGCGCCATGTTCGGGGCCGCGCCATTTTATTTGCGGACAAAATGACAGATTCCATGCGTCGCGCCATCGACGAAACCAATCGCCGCAGAGAAACGCAACAGGCCTACAACAAAGAACACGGCATTACGCCTACCTCAATCCTGCGCTCACTGAGCATGGGGCTGGCGGGCATTTTGAAGGCGGAGTATGCCGACATGACCGAAGAGATGGAGGCGCTGCCGGAGGCGCACACGCCGCAGGAGATGGAGGCGCACATCGCAAATCTGGAAGCGCGAATGCGCGAGGCGGCGCAGAAATTTGAATTTGAAAAAGCCGCAAAGCTGCGCGACACCATCAAGGACTTGCGTAGCAAGGAACTCCTCTTCGGCATGGGCGATGCATCCGAAGAGCGGGCCGAAGAGTCAGCCGTTCCTCCGGGATCATGAGCCTCCGCTCCAGGTGCAGGCTGTAGTAAATTGGTAAGAGGTGAGAGCGCGTAGCTCAGGTGGTAGAGCATCGCACTTTTAATGCGTGGGTCCTGGGTTCGAGTCCCAGCGCGCTCACCAAGCAAATCCATTCAAATAAATGTCCTGGAAGAATGGTCGCTCGTGCTGCGCGGCCATTTTCTCCCGTGCTCGCATTTTTCTCTGAGCATCGTCTATTGAGTAGTGGGTCGATGTCCTTGTTCCTGTCTCGCTCCTTGCCAACGGCCCCAAAACAGAATCTCCCGGCAGACGTGGGGTTCGCCGGGAGATTCTGGGGTTGCATTTCGGGGATTGCGTCGTTGCCGGGGATGCAGATTTCCGTGGGCCACAGCCTAGGCTTGGCCGTGTGTGCCTAGCCCTTGCGCTGTTCGCAATGCGCGATGAACAAAGTGATACGGTGCCCAAGGGCCGGACAAAGCCAGACTGCAATCGTGCATGGTTTGGCTCGCGCTGGAATACTTGTTCTGATACCGTTCGACGCAGCGGTGGTCGATCAGATGCGCAATATCCAACTGCATCTTGCCCGACTCCATGCGTCGGCAGGAGATATCTTCTTCGAGCGGAGTAAACATTCGATGCATCTGCATGGAGACGGCCCGCGCCTTGATCTGTCGATCCCGCTGCATGGATGCCGTCTCGCGCAAACGCGACAGGTACTCCTTGCCCGCGCAGGCTGCGACCTTATACTTTGGCAAGTCCGGGCAGACATCATTCAATAGAACCTTCAGGTGCATCTCCGCCTTGCCGCGCAATCGCTCCACATTGATAAGGAACTGCCGCTGGTTGCTGCGGACGGCACGGCGCAGCGCCGCATCGTCGGGAAAGATCGTGCCAAATCGAAACGGCAACACTGTGGAGATTTTGAAGCAATCCCCGATCACCCGCGCATGATCGACAGCGGATTTTTGATCCAGTGCGTCTTGTGGGGTGTGTTCGCTAACGATAACTGCAAAGTCACTGGCTGGATAGAGAAAGATTTGATTTCCAAGTACTCCGACTAACTGATCCATTGGCACCGGCTTGCGATGGTGGGCAACTTCAGGAAACGCTTGCTTTTCTGCAACACAATAGGCATACCACGCCATACAGATTCACTCCGTCACGCTGGGGATTGTGGCCAAATTCGGCAACTGCATTCAATTGAGCACCTAAGGGAGTTCTGC
>DAHXNK010000039.1 GCA_027365415.1 Acidobacteriaceae bacterium | reverse complement strand
GTATTTCCAGCGCCAGAGCTTGCCCCCTGCTGGCGTAATCCAGAGATACAGACCGCCGCCGTCACTCAGACGGTATGCCGTGTCCTTTGCTTTGGCCTTGCGAACTCCCGTATCGGTCAGTGCCATTTCCCCTCCAGAAATCCCCGCTTAGGGAAAATACCCCCAGGTCAAAACAAAAGTACCCCCAGAAATACCCCCAGCAGTGTCTGGCTTCCATAGTACAGCTTTGGACGTAGAAAGACGAAAACCCCAGTGTTTGCTGGGGTTTTTCTGTGATGTTTGGATTTTCTTGGATGTCCTAAAACAAGTTCGTGGCGGAGAGAGGGGGATTCGAACCCCCGGTAGAGCTTTTGACCCTACAACGGTTTAGCAAACCGCCGCCTTCAGCCACTCGGCCATCTCTCCGCGTGTTTGGATTATAGCGAAGAAACGAACTTAAATCCCGCCCTGGCCGATATCCATAGATGAGGGGATGGGATTTCGTTCGTCAATGTACTGCTCCACCACGGAAGACAGAAGATTTTTTGCCTGCAAAATAAATTCCACGGCATCGCGTCCGGCTCCATGCCCGCCCGCATTGGCGGTAACAAAATGGGCGGCGGATTTTACCTCGGCACGCGCATTGGCCACGGCAATGGCCAGCCCGCAGAGGCGCATCACCGGCAGGTCGATGATGTCGTCCCCAACATAGGCCACCTGATCCAGCGCGATTTGTTCCTTGGCCAGAATCTCGCGGACGGCCTGCATCTTGTGCGCCTGGCCCATATAGACGTACTCCATGCGCAGGTCGCGGGCGCGCAGGGCGACCGTTTCCGAGATGCGCTTGGTGATGATGCCACACTTCATTCCGCCCAGCCGAGCCAGAGAGATGGCCGTGCCGTCGTGGGCGTGAAATCCCTTGGCTTCCACCATGCTGGCGGAGGGAATGGCGTAGCCGCCCTTGTCGGCAAGGTCGCTCATGCGCTTGTCGATGGCGGGATTGTTTGCCGGGGCGGGGAAGAGCCAGATACCGCCGTCGGTCAGCACACCATCCACGTCAAAGAGGATGACTTTAATTTTCTTTGCGCGCTCCAACGCGGCGCGGGATGGATTGGCGGATGTTTCGGGCATGTCAGCATGATATCGCGCCAAGGTGCCGTGCCGGGATATCGCGTCAGGATGTTGCGCATTGGTGTGCGGAGATTTTGTCGCGGCTGCCCCTGCCGCATCGTACAATAAAACGCATCGCAGCCAGCGATCCGGCAGGATAACCTTGAAGCGTATTTCTACTTTTTTCATTCTCTTTGCCATGTTTATCGTGGGAGCGTATTTGCGCGCCCAATGGGCACCAGCTCCCACACTCACGCAGGTTCACGATCCCGCAGCGCTCAGGCCGCCGCCGGGGGCGCGGGTCGCCATCTACGAGTTTGAAGATATGGAATGCCCCAATTGCGCGCAGGTTAATCCGCTGCTGAAGCAGGCTGCGGAGAAATATAACATTCCTTGGATTCGCCACGATTTTCCGTTGCCCTTCCACGTTTGGAGCTTCCAGGCTGCCGTGGATGCGCGTTGGTTTGATACAAAATCCAAGAAGATTGGCGATGAGTTTCGGAATTCTGTTTTTGCCAATCAGTCCAGCATCCAGACCCCGGAGCAGTTACGGGCATTCGCGGAAAATTTTGCTACGCAGCACAAACTTATTTTCCCGTTTGTTGTCGATCCGATGGGCAAGCTGACTGCCGCCGTGAAGGCGGATCATGCGCTTGGAGAGCGCATTGGCATCGATCACACGCCGACCATCTGGATCGTGACCAACCGAACCAATGGCGTGCCGTATGTGGAGGTTCCCGACACGACGAAGCTCTACGTAATTATCGACCAGGCGCTGGCGGATACGGCGAACGAGCCGACGCGACATGCAAAGTGAATCGACGCGCAATTTGCAATTCTGAGGGCACCTTCCATCAGGGCTGAATCCATGATGGAAGGTGGCAGCGGTATGGGAGGGAGAAAACCCGTTTCCTTCCGGTGATTTATACTTCTACCAGCCCTATTCGCTTGCGAACTGCTTCTGCAGTTGGCGGGCACGCGGGGAAATTCCAGGCCGCTGGGAGCGCGCCTGTTGTTAAGGTTATCGCCCATCTATGATTCGTTTTCTGCAACAGGACAGCCGCATCACGAAAGTGATCTTCGTCGGGTTCATCTCGATCACCGCAATTTTGATGGTCATCACATTGGTGCCGGGCATCTTCCAGGATACGATGGACAGCTCCGACAACTATGCCACCATTCATAGCGAGGGTGTTTTTGGCCGGGTCTTTGGCACCTCCACGGATGTGCCGACCACGCAGGTGCAGCAGTTGGCGCAGCGCATGATGCAGCAGCAGCATCTGCCAGACTTTGTGTTGCCCTACGTGATGCAGCGGGCAGGACAGGCTCTGGTACAGCGCGCGGTGATGCTGCGGGAAGCAGATCGGCTAGGGGTGACGGTTACGGATGAAGATTTGCGCAACGAGCTGCGCTACGGCCCCTTCTCCGTGGCGTTGTTCCCGAAGGGGAAGTTTATCGGCGAGACGCAATATGAAAATTTTGTACAGAATCAGTTTGGGTTATCGCGCGACGATTTTGAGACCCAACTAAAAGAAGAACTTGTGGTTGACCGACTCCAGGCGATGATGACGGGCTGGCAGACCGTTTCCGATGCGGCGGTGCGCGCCGACTATCTGAAGCAGGCGACGAAGGTGAAGTTCCAGTACGCGGTTCTTTCTGTGGGAGACCTGCGCACTCAGATCAACCCCACGGACGCGGATCTGGAGGCGTTCTTCCAGCAGAATGCCGCGCGGTATGCGAAGGCAGTTCCAGAGACGCGCCAGTTGCAGTACATCGCCTTCGGATGGAATCAGATCCCCGGCGGCCCCACGCCAATCAGTGATGCTGCGGTGCAGCAGTATTACAGCGACCATCAGAAGCAATTTCAGGTGCCAGAGGCAGTTCGCGTGCGGCACATTCTGGTGAAGGTTGCGCCGGATGCAGATGCCAAGACGGACGCTGCGGCCAAGCAGAAGGCAGAGGACATCCTAAAGCAGTTGCAGCATGGCGCGGATTTTGCGACGCTGGCGAAGCAGGACTCGGACGATCCGGGCAGCAAGCAGCAGGGCGGCGAACTCGGCTTTCTGCAACGCGGCACGACGGCCCCGGAATTCGACAAGATGGCATTCTCGCTTCCGCCGGGACAGACCTCCGGCGTGTTCAAGACTCAGTTTGGCTACCATATTTTGCAGGTGGAAGAGAAGCAAGATGCCCATCTGAAACCGCTGAGCGATGTTCGTTCCGAGATACTGGCCAACCTGATGCAGCAACAGCAAGGACAGGCGGCGCAAAACTACGCTACAAAACTGCAAGGCGAAGCACAGCAGGAAGGCATGCAAAAGGCAGCGCAGGACAACCACCTGGAAGTGACGAGCACCAATTATTTGTCGCAGGAAGGCGTGGTGCCAGGATTGGCCGATGGCTCGCAGATACTGAAGCGCGCTTTTAGCATGAAGCCAGGAGACCCGCCGCAATCCGCATCAACCGGCGAAGGGTTTGCCGTGTTTCAAGTGACGGGCGTGCAGCCAGCCCATGCGCCGACGTTTGCGGAATACAAAGCGCGCATTCTGGAAGATTACCGTGACCAGCAGTTGCCGAATCTTCTACGTCAAAAGACCCAGCAGTTGGCTACCCTGGCGCAAAAGGACAACAGCCTGCAAAAGGCCGCTGCCGCGATGGGAGCCAAGCTGGAGACCAGCGATCTGGTCGATAGCAAGGCGCAGGTGCCCGATCTGGGCGCGATGACTGGGGATGCTGCCGTGGCCTTTACCCTGGCTCCGGGGCAGATTAGCGCGCCGATTATGAGCAGCCGCACGGGCGTGGTGCTCGATGTCCTACAGCAGCAGGTTCCGACGGAGCAGGCGATTGCCCAGAATATGGATGCGGTGCGAGAGAACTTGTTGCAGGATCGGCGCAGTGAGATCTTCGGAGTGTTCGTTACCAGCCTGGAGCAGCGCTACAAAAAGCGCGGGCTGATTCGGATGAGTAAAAAAGCGCTGGCGGGAATGCAGACCGGGATACCCGGACAGCCCGGCAGCCCTAGCTAGCGCAAACAAGATGTGCATCGAGTGCCCGGAACCTATCCTCGGCATCGGGCACTTGGATGCGCTTCGTTCCGAACGGCCATTCGGGACATTCAGGCACCTTAATCGGCAGACGCAAGGAGTTAGAAACATGCTCACAGAACGCGCCTCCGGAATCATCCTGCATATTTCTTCGCTGCCGTCGCTTGGTGGCATCGGCAATCTTGGCCCTGCCGCCTATGCCTTCGCGGATTTTATGGCCGCAGCAAAACAGCGGTACTGGCTGGTGCTTCCGCCGGGGCCAACGGGTTTTGGGAACTCTCCCTATTCGGGGCTGTCGGCCTTTGCGGGTAATCCGCTCTTCATCAGTCTGGAAACCCTTGCGGATCAGGGTTGGCTAGCGCGTGAGCGCTTGGAGGGATTGCCGGGCGCGGATGGGGCTGTGGATTTTGACCGCGTGATCTCCACCAAAATTGCCCTGCTGGAAGAGGCGGCGGGGAATTTTATGGATTATTGCAACAGCGACCAAGGCAACGGGGATTTACGCAATCGCTTTGTGGAGTTCTGTCGCAGCCAGGCGCATTGGCTGGACGACTATGCAAGATTTAGCGTTCTGCGGCGCATGTATCAGGGGGCCAGTTGGCACACCTGGCCGGAGGATGTTCGCTGGCGCACGCATGAGGGGCTGGCACAGTTGCATTCGCAGCAGGGATGCGCGCTGGCCATTGAGCAGGCTTTGCAATTCTTCTTTGCCGAGCAGTGGAATGCCCTGCGCTGGTATTGTGGAGAAAAAGGCATCCGCATGATTGGCGATGCCGCCATCTTTGTGAACCATGATAGCGCCGACGTCTGGACGCATCCGGAGATTTTTGAATTGGACGCGGAGGGAAATCCTGTGCGCGTGGCTGGCGTGCCCCCCGACTATTTCAGTGATACTGGGCAGCGCTGGGGCAATCCGCTCTATCGCTGGGATGTTCTGGAGCAACGCGATTTTGACTGGTGGGTGGCGCGCATTCGCAGGGCGCTGGAGTTGTGTGACATGCTTCGACTGGATCACTTCCGTGGGTTCGAGGCATGCTGGGCCATTCCGGCAGCAGAAGAGACGGCAGTGAAAGGCGCTTGGGTAAAGACTCCCGGCACGCAGTTGTTTGCAACCTTGGAGCGGGAACTGGGCAGGCTGCCGTTGATCGCCGAAGATCTGGGCCTGATTACGCCTGCGGTGGAGGCATTGCGCCAGCAGTTTTATTTGCCGGGAATGCGGGTACTGCAATTTGGGTTTGCAGATCGCGGTGGTCATCTCCATCTGCCTCATCGGTACGAAGAGAACACCGTGGCCTTTACCGGCACGCATGACAATGACACGACGCTAGGCTGGTGGCAGAAGGCATCGGAAGTGGAACGGCAGGCCGTGACCTCCTATCTGCATCCGGGTGACGATGGCGTGGTCTGGGCGCTGATTCGCGCAGCGGCCACCTCCGTGGCGCGGTTGTGCCTAGTTCCCATGCACGACGTGCTGGGATTGGACAGCGCGGCGCGCATGAATACGCCATCCCAGCCGGAAGGCAACTGGACTTGGCGGTATGCGCCGGATGCGCTG
Organism: Acidobacteriaceae bacterium; assembly: GCA_027365415.1. Lineage (GTDB taxonomy): Bacteria > Acidobacteriota > Terriglobia > Terriglobales > Acidobacteriaceae > JAJZIJ01. The sequence goes on along the minus strand of DAHXNK010000039.1, from coordinate 13,677 downwards.
CGCCCGGAGTTGGCCGAGAAGCTGGCTGCGTTGGCAGAAGTGACGGATCGGGATATTTCGCCCGTCGCGTAAGTTCCCATGCCGCTGGCTTTACGGCAATGCCGTGGGACGCGCACAATGAAACACAATGCAATGAGCCGGGGACTGGCGCCCGGAGAAAAGAATGACGATCAAGATGGAAATCATCAAGGGAGAAACGATGCCGATATCCGGGGAAGCCATTCGCATGATGAACTACGCCGATGACATTGCTACCACGCTGCGCCGCATTTTGATGCTGGCGCCTTCGCTGACGACGGAAGAACGCAAACGCGTTCAGGATCACATGCACGGACTCACGCCGACCTTCGATCATGTGCTAGAAGTTCTGGGAGCCAGCAAGTAACGCTGTATGGAACCCACAGCGCAACCCATCGACGTAAAGAAAATTGCAGTCATCGGCGCAGGGGCTGTGGGCTGGCAGTTGGTGGCGCGCGCGGCTCAGGCTGGATTTCTGGTGGTGTTGGAAGATGTTCTTCCCTCCAACCTGCGTCGCGCCGAAAATGGCATCCGCGAACATCTGATGGTGATGGCGCAGTCTTCCAACGCAAGTACGGCTAGCGCAAACGTAATGGCGATGGATGCGGCGATGGCGCGCATCACCTTTGCTTCCACAATTGAGGATGCGGTGCGTGAGGCCGACCTGTCCATTGATTGCCTGCCCGATGAGCTGGAATCCAAGCTGGAAATTTTCAGCATGTTGGATCGCATGGCTCCGCCGCATACGATTTTGTGTACGCCCACGCGGACGCTCAGCATTGCAGATATGGCCTCCTGCACCTATCGCGCCGAACGCTGCGTGGCTGCGCGGCCCGTGCAGGCAGAGGCAGGCATGGGTGGAGATTCGCTGGCTGCGGCAGAAGAAATCTATCTGGTTTATAGTCACTGGACGCTGCCTAGTGTGGTGGATGCCGTGACCGCATTCTGGCGACGGCTGGGGACATCCGTTCGCGTGGAATACGACGGCAGCTTTGCGCCAAAGGCAGCTCCCGATTCGCTCCATTCCTCTCGTTAAAGTTCTTTTGAAATTTCTTTTGCGTTGGGGAGAGACTGCAACACCCATTCGGCAGCGCGTTCGATAGCTGTTTTGGGGGCCGTCGCCGGATCACTCTCTGACATGCGAGGAACCTGCAGGGCCGCGCGCACAGCGGCAAGCTGGCGCTGCATAGTGGCCCGCTCCGGTGTGTCGTGGAGCAGCGGCGTGAGATGTCGAAGAATATTTTGCGCGGTGCAATCCTGCTGGATCATCTCCGGCACAATGCGCGCGCCCGCAATCAGATTGGCCATCGCTACATGCGGCACCTGCACCATCCGGCTGGCGATGGCGTAGCTGAGCCTAGAAAGTCGATAGACGACGAGGAAGGGATTGCCGATCAGCGAGGCCTCGACGGTCGCGGTGCCACTGGCAACCACGCTGGCCCGCGCATGATGCAGCACGGCGCGCGCATCTGGGACGACGTGAATGGTGGGAGCAGCAATGCCTCCATGCGCTCCAACATTTTTGATCTGTCGGCGAATCCAGTCTGCGTCCAGTGTGGCGGCTGCGGGCAACAGATATTCATATTGCGGGCCAAGCTGTGCTGCGGCTGCGACGATCTCCGGTAGGTTTAGCCGCAATTCTTTTTTTCGACTGCCGGGCAACAGGCCAATCCATTGCTTTGCGGCATCCAGCCTGTACACAAGGGCAAACTCCTTGCGCGAAATTGTAGGAAGCGGCATATCGGCTAGCGGATGACCCACGAAGGTCGCATCGACGCCGCGCTTGCGGTAATACATCTCTTCAAATGGAAAGATGACCAGCATTTTGGTTACGCGCTCGCGTACCCAGCGGATGCGGCGCTTCTTCCACGCCCACAACTGCGGGCTGACAAAGTAAATCACCGGAATGCCGAGTCGATGCAGGTGCTTGGCCAAACGAAAATTGACATCAGGAAAATCAATCAGCACGGCTACGTCTGGGCGACGCTCAACGATACTGCGAACCAGCGCGCGATATTTTCCATAGATGGCAGGCAGATGGCGCACTACTTCCGTGAGGCCCATGACGGCAATCTCTTCGGCGCGAACGATGCACTCGCAGCCTGCGGATTCCATCTGTGCTCCGCCCAGGCCAAAGAAGGCTGCTCCCGGCACTCGATCGCGAATGGATTCCAGCAGCATGGCACCGTAGCGCTCACCGCTGGCCTCGCCGGCAGCGATAAAAATGAGTGGGGCTGGCGTGCGCTGCAACGTGCTGTCAGATCGAATGGGCATCGCGTGTTCTGGCCTTCAATTCGCGCTGACGGCGACGGGAGTGGACAATCCTGCGGCGGAGAGTTCCTGATCTTTGTATTGCAACTGATAGAGCTTCCAGTACAGGCCACGCTGCGCTAACAGTTCCTGATGTGTGCCTGTCTCGCGCAGTTGACCCTTGTGCATGACAAGAATGCGATCAGCCTGCTGGATGGTCGAGAGTCGATGCGCGATGATGACCGAGGTGCGTCCCGTAACCATGCGTCGCAGCGCGGAACGGATGCGCGTTTCGGTGTCTGTATCGACGCTCGACGTGGCTTCATCGAGAATCAAAATGCGTGGGTTGGCCGCCAGCGCGCGCGCAAAACTGATGAGCTGCTTCTGCCCAGTGGAGAGTGTGTTGCCGCGTTCGCGCACCGGCTCGTCGAATGTGCCCGGAAGTCCGCGAATAAAATCTCCTACATGCACTTCGTCCGCAGCTTGCTCGATCTGCTGCTGCGTAATCCAATCCGAGCCAAGCCGAATGTTGCTGGCAACGGTTCCGGTAAACAGAAATGGATCCTGCAGCACCACGGCAAAACGTCGCCGCAGAACGTTCAGATCATACTGGCGCACATCCACGCCATCCATCAGAACGCTGCCGCGTTGCACATCGTAGAAGCGCATCATCAGATTGGTCAGCGTGGTTTTGCCCGCGCCGGTATGACCAACAATGGCCGCTACTTCATTGGGCGCGATGGAGAAGCTGACATCGCGCAGAATCCATTCGATGGAGCCATCGTCTATAAAATTTCCATGCTGCATCTGTGCCAGCGTGGTCGCGTCGAGCCGCTGGTAGGTGAACCAGACGTTGCGGAATTCGATGCTGCCGCTGCCGTCGCCCTCGCGTGGATGAGCGGGAGAGACAACCTCCGACGGCGTATCGAGTAGTTTGAAGATGCGCTCACTGGAGGCCATAGCCGCTTGCAGGATGTTGTACTTGTCGCTTAAATCCTGGATGGGTCGGAAGAAGCGCTGCGCGTATTGGATGAAAGCAACCAGCACTCCCAGAGTGACGGTACTGCTTACCGCCGGGCCGATGGAGGGCATGGCGTGGAGAAGGACGCTGCGTCCTCCAAACCAAACTACCAGCGCGATGGCGATGGAGCTGAGCAGTTCGATGATCGGGTAGTAAATGGCGTAGGCAAGGATGGCATCTTTGAAGGCATCCATGTGCTGCCGATTGACCACTTCAAAGTCGCGGGCGGCGCGCTGTTCGCGGTTGAAGAGCTGCACCACACTCATGCCGCTTACATGCTCCTGCAAAAAGGAGTTGATGCGCGCGATGGCCACACGAATGCGCCGATAGCTCTCGCGCACGCGCTTGCGAAAGATATTGGTGGCGAACAAAATGGCAGGCAGGACGGAAAAGGCGATCAGCGCCAGCCACCAGCTCATGCTGAGCATGACCAGCACGATGCCAGCCAGCACCAGCACATCCTCAAAGATGGAGACGACGCCGGAGGTGAACATTTCATTCAGCGCGTCCACATCGCTGGTGACGCGAGTGACCAGTCGTCCGGTGGGATTGCGGTCAAAGAAAGCGACGTGCATCTGCTGCAAGTGGCGAAAAATCTGACTGCGCAGATCGTACATCACCTTTTGCCCTGTCCATTGCATCAGGTAAATCTGGACAAACTCCAACGCATAGCCGAAGAGTAGGGCACCAAGATAGATTGCCGCGATCTGGCTGATGCCGGTGACGGCGTTGGCGCTCAGATGGCGTCCCAGCCAAGAGTGCTGCGCCTCCGGCGCGCGCGTCATGTAGCGATCAATGGCGATTTTTGTCAGGAATGGGCCAAGGACATCGGAGAATGCCTTGAGCGCAATCGCCACTAGAGAGACGATGACTCGCAGCCGATATGGGCGCAGGTAGGTGAGCAGCCGACGCATCAGTCGATGGTCGTACGCTTTACCTACGACATCTTCGTCGTGTTGCTGCGGCGTGCTGGGTGCGGCGTCTGCCATGCGACACTACCATTGTACCGGGATGGCTGCGGCGGCTTCTCCCGCCACGCCGTCCACCACGCCCGGAGGATGGTTCCATGAGGTGCGACGGTTCTTCGATGCTTGGCGTTTACATTTCGATTCCTTTTTGCCGCGCCAAGTGCAGCTATTGCAACTTCGCCTCTGGGGTCTTTGGCGGGGATCGGCTGGAGCGCTACGTTGAGCGGTTGGTGGCAGAGATGCACTCCGCGCAAACGCGGGCGGAAGCGTGGCAGGCCATTCTGCCGGATCGCGTGGACACAATCTACTTTGGCGGCGGCACTCCGAGCCTGTTGCATCCAGAACAATTGCAGAAAATTTTCCGCGCTTTGCAGGAGAATTTTTCCGTCGCTCGTGATACAGAAATCACGCTGGAGTGCGCTCCAGGACAGCTTGCCGACGCGCTGCTGGAAGCGTTGCCGCAGTTTGGCGTCAACCGCATCAGCTTTGGCGTGCAGTCGTTTGTGGATGCCGAGGCAGCGGCTGTGGGCCGTTTGCATACCGGAGCGCAGACGCTCACGGACATTGCCCGACTGCGGGCTGCGGGCATCGAAAACATCAACGTCGATCTGCTGGCCGGATTGCCGCATCAGACAGAGGCAAGCTGGCAGGTCTCGCTCGACCAGGCGATTGCCAGCGGCGTGCCACATGTTAGCGTCTACATGCTGGAGGTGGATGAGGATTCGCGGCTGGGGCGCGAGATGCTTACGGGAGGCCAGCGATACCACGCCCGCGCCGTGCCAGACGATGCGCAGATTGCCGACCTGTATCTTGCCGCTTGCGAGCGGCTGGCTGCAGCAGGTATTGCGCAGTATGAGATATCCAATTTTGCGCGTTCGGGATGGGAGTCGCGCCATAATGAAAAATACTGGCTGCGCCAGCCGTATCTGGGGCTTGGCATGGATGCGCATTCGATGTTGCACGGAAAAGACGGCCATCCGCGCCGCGTGGCCGCGACCGACGACCTAACGGTGTTTCTGGAGCAAGGCGCGCAGCACAAGAGTACGATGGTGGATGTGAATGCCAGTCTAGAAGAGGCATGGTTTCTGGGGCTGCGGCGGAATGCAGGCCTTCGGCTGGCTGCGCTGGAAATGGAGTTTGGCGCGGAGGGTATCGCTGCCTATCGGCCCGCGCTGGTCGCGTGCGTGGACGATGGCCTGATGGAAATTACGGGCGAAACGGCTCACCTGACCGCGCAGGGAAGATTGTTTTCCAATGAAGTCTTCGAGCGGTTTCTTGGGGTTGCGCCATGAAACATTCACATTCCTGTCACAAAGGATTCACATTCTGTTGGCGATCCATTCTTGTCCATGCGGTAGCCTAACAGCGGCGGCGATGTGTGTTGTCGGTCGCGGTGTAGAAAGGGAACTGGCTTGAAACAGACGATCTTTGTTCTGGAAGACGATACCGATATTTCCCGGCTCGTGCAGCACAATCTGGAGGCCGTCGGATTCTCTGCGCGGGTCTTTGTTACGACGGCAGCCGTTCTTGTAGATGCCGAACGTAAAGCGCCTGACTTGTTTCTTCTGGACATCATGGTGCCTGAGGGCGATGGGCTTGATCTTTGCCGCCGGATTCGTCACAATCCGGCGTTGGCCAGTACTCCGGTTATCTTTCTTACTGCGCGAGCCAGCGAGAGTGATCGCGTGCTGGGGCTGGAACTGGGCGCAGACGACTACATCACCAAGCCATTTTCGCCGCGTGAACTGATTGCCCGCGTCAAGGCTGTTCTCCGCCGCTTCGAGCGGCCCACCGTGCCGACGCAGCTTCGGTTTGACGAGGTGGAGATTGATGTCAATGCGATGCAGGTGAAGGTGCGTGGAGAGATTACGGCTACCACCGCCACGGAGTTTCGGCTGCTGGATTATCTGGCGCGTCATCCCGGTCGCGTCTTCAGCCGCGATCATCTGCTGGATGCTGTTTGGGGGGATGCGCGCTTTGTTACGCCGCGTTCCGTCGATGTCTATGTGCGCCGCATTCGCGAAAAAATTGAGACAGATGTAGAGAATCCGCAGTATCTTGTAACCGTTCGTGGCGCGGGATATCGCTTCGAGCTGCCCAAACAGGCGTAAGGCTGGTCGAGGTTATTTGCGCGGTACACATCGCGGCCAAATTTTATTTATGACACGCAGACTTTTTCTCAAAGTATGGCTGCCGCTGCTGCTGGCTTTGTTGCTGGGAGTTGGGGTGTCACAGATCGCGCCGCGCCACTTTGTATGGCTGGCGTTGCTGCTCGCTGCGCTGCTGGTCACGCTGGCATCCGTGTTGGCCGCCTATGCTGTGGCTCAGAAGATGGCCCTGCGCGCGGATCGAATGATTCAGTTTGCCGATCATCTGGCCGATGGAGACCTGACCGCGCGCATGGAGGAAAACTCTGGAGATGGAATGGAGATTGTTGTTCGCGCGCTCCATACCGCTGCGGCGCGGCTGGAGAAAAACTTCCATGCTCTCGAAGACAGGCGCAAAGAACTGGAGACCGTGCTTGACAGCATGGAAGAGGCCGTAATCGCAGTCAATTCGCAGGGGCATATTCAGTGGACAAATAAGGTGATGGAGCGTCTGACAGTCGGCCCGATTCGCATAGGTTGCGCGGTGGTGCAAACTGTGCGCGATCCCGATTTGCTGGCCTGCGTGGAGCAAGCGCTGCGCGAGCGCGTGGTGGTCAAGGGACGCGCGCGGTCGATTCTTCCGGGCAAGATATTCGAGATCAGCGTGGCCCCCATGCTGGGCGGTAGCGCTGTGGTCGTGCTGCATGACATGAGTGAAATTGAGCGGGTAGAGAAAACGCGCCGCGATTTTATCGCAAACGTCTCGCACGAATTGCGCACGCCTTTGACATCGATCTCTGGATATGCGGAAACATTGATGGAGGAAGAAGCGCAGATCTCGGCGCAGGCGCGAGATTTTCTCGGGATCATCTGCAAAAATGCGGCGCGAATGAATCGGCTGACCGAAGACCTGCTGGCGCTGGCTCGCATCGAGTCGGGCGAGTACAAGCTGCGATGCCATCCAGTGGTCGCATCCGCGCTGGTGGAAGACGCGGTCAATCTTTTTTCCGGCTCCCTGCGGGCTACTGAGGTTCGACTGGAGGCTGGTGAGCGGGTGAACGAGCGCGTTGTTGCCGATACCGATGCCGTGTTGCAGGTCTTCTCGAACCTGCTGGAGAATGCTGCGAAATATGGCGGCGTGGGCAAGCGCATTGTGATCGGCGCGCAGGTGGTTGCTGACGCTGTCGAGTTCTCCGTGCAGGATTTTGGCGCGGGCATTCCCTCCGAGCATCTGGATCGCATCTTCGAGCGTTTCTATCGCGTGGACAAAGGCCGATCGAAGGATTCTGGAGGCACAGGATTGGGGCTTGCGATTGCCAAGCATATCATCCTGGCGCACGGCGGTGGCATCCGCGTGGAAAGCGAACTGAACTGCGGCAGCACATTTTTCTTTACGCTTCCTTTGGCCGTGTAGGGTTGCCCCCTTCTGCGATTCCGCCCATTGCGCCGATGCCGCCTGACGACAGGGAAGACTAAAATAGAGAGTCGTGGCAGGTAGCCGGACAAAACAGTTCAAGAACAAGGAAGCGGAGAACGCTATGGGCAATGCTTTCAAGACAACATTTCTACTGACGCTGCTCACGTTGCTGCTGGTGTTGATCGGCGGGCACTTTGGTGGGCGTGAGGGATTGATCTTTGGATTTGCCATCGCCGTGGCGATGAATTTTTTTACCTACTTTTACTCGGACAAGCTGGCGCTCCGCATGTATAAGGCGCAGCCAGTAACGCGGGAACAACTGCCGCGTGTGTATCAAGTGGTGGAGCAGATGACGCAGCGGCTGGGTCTGCCGATGCCGAAGATTTATGTAATTCCGTCTCCATCGCCAAACGCATTTGCTACCGGGCGCAATCCGAAACATGCCTCGGTCGCGGTGACGGAGGGCATTCTGCAATTGCTCAATGATGAGGAACTTTCCGGTGTATTGGCGCATGAGTTGGGCCATGTGCAGAACCGCGACATTCTGACCAGTTCGATTGCTGCCACGCTGGCGGGCGCGATTACGTTGATTGCGCGGATGGGCTACTGGGCCGCGCTCTTCGGTGGCTTCGGAGGGCGCAACGGTCGCGAACGCAACGGTGGCCTCGGCGGTCTGTTTATGCTGATTCTTGCGCCCATAGCCGCGACATTGATTCAACTGGCTGTCTCGCGTTCGCGGGAGTATGAAGCCGATGCGACGGGCGCGAAGACGACGGGCAATCCCTATGCGCTGGCCAGCGCGCTGGAAAAACTGGAAGCCTACTCCAAACGCCTGCCCATGACGGCCTCGCCCACCAACGCGCATCTGTTTATCATCGCTCCGTTGCTGGGGCGCGGAAGCTTGGGAAATATTTTTTCGACCCATCCGCCGACGGCCAAGCGCATTGAGCGCTTGATTGGACGGTCTTCTGTGACCGGAGTGGGCGTAACCGGAGCAGCCGAGTGACAACCAGCGTGACGATTGCGCGGACTGTGGCACGGAGCCTGCTGCTGTTTTGTCTGGCGGTGTGGCTGGGCGGCCTGATATTTTTTGGCGCGGTCGTTGCTCCAGTCGCCTTTGGCACGGTGATGCCGATGCTCCCCGATCCGGCCTTTGGCGTTCATGTTGCCGGAACGATGGTGCGGCATTCCCTGCTGGCATTGCACTGGATGGGATTGGTCGCCGGAGCGGTCATGATCTTTCTGTTTGCCGTGGAATGGACGATGCAATGGACGCGGCGTTCAATAGCCCCGTGTCTCGCCGTGTTGGGCGCGATGCTGGCGTTGACGGCATTTTCGCAGTTCTCCATCATGCCGCGCATGGAGATGCTGCGCTTGCAGGCGGGCAGTGCCATCGACAATCTTGCGCCGGACAGAGCTGACAATCCTGCGCGTGCCGAGTTCAATCGGCTGCATCATCTCTCGACGCAACTGGAAGGCGGCGTTCTGATCGGCGGCTTGGTGTTGACTGTGCTGCTGGCGCGTCCAGAGCCAGAGTCGGAGAGCGGCGCAGTTTGAATTTGACTTAGGGAACCTCTGAACAAGTCAGCGTTTTGAAGGGGCGGGACTTTAGTCCCGCCGTAAGTCCAAGCCTTGCAATGCGGCTTTAGTCGCTGAGGGAACGCTCGGCACTTGTTCAGAGTCCCCTTAGAGGAACACAGTCTTGACTACGGCAATTTGCGGCTGCGCTCGCGCTGGAGTTCGCGATAGGCTTCGCTCTTTGACATGCCGCGCTCGCGGGCAATGCGCTTGAGCGCGTCCATTTCGTCGAGATTTTCGCTTTCCTTCAACGCTGCAAGTCGGCTCTGGATGCTCCTCTGCGCGTCCTCCGTCGCAGAAGCGGTTTCTGAAGGGTTTGCGCCTGCGATTAGCAACGTGATCTCCCCGCGAATCATCTCCCGACGACTGAGCGCGGCGTGAATCTCCCGCAGCGTTCCGCGCAAAAACTCCTCGTGGATTTTTGTCAGTTCGCGGGCCACGACAACGCGGCGTTCCGCGCCAAAGGCGGCGATGGCATCGTCCAGCGTGGGCACAATGCGGTGCGGCGCTTCATAAAAGACCATTGTTGACTGCTCGGCGCGCAGCGCTTCCAAAAGGCTGCGCCGCTCTCCGGGACGCGAGGGCGGAAAGCCGAGAAACAAAAAACGAGTGGTGTCCAATCCAGCCGCAGCCAGAGCGGTGACGGCGGCGCAAGCTCCAGGGATGGGCACGACGCTGATCCCGGCGGTAATGGCTAGTTGCACAATCTCCGCGCCGGGATCGGAGATGCCGGGCAGTCCGGCATCCGAGACTAGAGCGATGCGCTGGCCTTGCTGTAGCAGCGCCAGTAACTCCGCTCCGCGCTGGCGTTCATTGTGCTGGTGATAGCTGAGGACAGGCGTGGTGATGTTGAAGTGATGGAGCAATTTCTGTGTCTGGCGGGTGTCCTCGCAGGCAATGCGATCCGCGCTGCCCAGCACGCGCAGGGCGCGCAGGGTGATGTCCTCCAGATTGCCGATGGGCGTGGCGACGATGTACAGGCCGGGCGCAAGCGGAGATGCAGCTTCAGTCATTGCACCCAGCCTTTACGATGGTTGCTGCTGTTGGAGTTTGCGGGTTTCCCCCAGCAGTCCCATGCTGTGCATCAGATTTTGCAGCGTGACGATGCCGACAATACGTTCGCCATCCAGTACCGGAACCAACGACAGGCCGCGGTCGCCGGTGATGCGGCGAAAGGCGGTGCCCAGGGAGTCCTCCGGCTGCGCCACCAGGAAGGCGCGCGACATGATGGCTTGAATATAGCCGTTTCCTTCTCTTTGCAGCGCTTGCAGAATCTTCTGGCGGGAGACGATGCCGACCAGCAGGCCGCTGCGCACCACGGGGAAATCATCCTGCAGACTGTGCACGGCCTTGGCCAGCGCATCCTCCAGCGTGTCGGAGGCCGACAGGATGGAAAACTCCGTTAGCATCACGTCGCGCATGCGCACCGTGTCTACAACGGATTGAAAGAGTACGCCCTGATCCTCCAACTGCGCGCCGATAAAGATGAAAAATCCAGCCAAGATGAGCCAAGGACTCTGGATGAAAACGCCGACGAGAAAGAGCGCTAGGGAGATAATTTGCCCGATGCCGGAGGCGGCCCGCGTGGCCTGGAGCGCGGAACGCGAGCGCGAGAAGCCTCCTCGCAGCAGGCGTCCGGCATCTAGGGGATAGGCAGGCAGCAGGTTCACCACGCCCAGAGAAATATTGATCCAGAAGGCGCTGCGCAGCAGATGCGCGGGAGTCACCAGCGGTTTTTCAAACATGGCAACCGAGGGCGAGATGGCGAGAATGAGTCCAAGCAGAACAAGAGCGACGGCGAAGTTGGTGATGGGGCCGGTGATGGCCAGCGCGATCTGCACGCGGCCTGTTGCAGATTGTTCGGCGGATTCTGGTGTCGTGTGGGCAAACAATCCGCCGATGGGCAGCAACAGGATATTACGCAAGCGCAATCCGTAGTAGGCGGAGGTAATGGCGCGAGCGATCTCCCGTATGACTACGGCGGCCAGCAGCAACAGCCACAGCGCAATCCCGCGTGTGGTGCTGATGCCGACCATCTGCGTATACATCAGCCCCAAGCCCAACAGCAGGACGAAAAAAAGATGCAGGCGAATTTCCACGCCCATCACCCGTCCCATAGATATCGACCAACTGCGCATGGTGCCCCTCTGCCGTTATTGTAGATGGAGATGCTATGCGCGTGATTGCAGGCCAATATCGTTCGCGTACTTTGGTGGCTCCGAAGGGGGAATCCACGCGTCCGACCAGTGACCGTTTGCGGGAGACACTCTTTAATATTCTGGGGGAGCGCGCGACGCAGGGGATTTTTGTTGACCTCTTTGCTGGTACGGGAGCGGTGGGGATTGAGGCGCTCAGTCGTGGCGCGGCGCAGGTTTACTTTGCCGAGATGTCCAAGCCCGCGCTGGCGGCGCTGCGCGCGAACCTGCAATCGCTCGGCATCGACCGGGGCTGCACAGTGGAAACGCGCGGCACTTTGCCCCTGTTGCGCTGGTTGGAGCAGATGCAAACGCAAGTCGATATTGTATTTCTTGATCCGCCTTATGCGGACGTGCGCGCCTATGCAAGCACGCTGCAACATCTGGCGACCTCGTCCGTGTTGCGTCAGGATTCCATTGTGGTGGTGGAGCATTCCAGCCATGCAGACGTGCTTGAAACGCCAATTGCGTTGCAGTTGTATCGCTCCGTTGTGCAGGGAGATGCGCAACTGAGCTTCTACCGCCCCCATGTGCCTGAGGGTTAGGGGAAATCCTCATTGTAGGTTTAAAGAACCCAAGGACTTCCTATTTTTTTCTTGTTATTGCATAGAAATGAAATGTAGTCTATAGGCGACGCTGACTCATCCCTAGCAGGGATGGGCGTGTGCTGTGGATTCTTGTTGTAGGAGTCTTGAGGAACGACGATGCCGAAGAGATATTTTTCGCTTCCCGGAGTAACCTCGTGGATCATTGCGCAGGGTTGCGCGTTGTTGGTTTTCTCCGGCGCCGGATTTGCTCAGCAAACAATCATTTCGGCTCCGGCAGAGACCGCGTCCGATGTATTTGTCCCCGCGCCTGATTCGGACTGGATGGTTCCGTTCGGGCAGTCGTTCGGTTTTATCGCTCATCGCAAGACATTCCAAGTTGGCTCCACAGACAGCAGCCTAGTCATGCTAGCTCATGCTGCGGCGGGTTCTGGCGAGGCTGCGGAGGTTCAGTTACTGCATTCTCCCGCAAGCTCGTCGGCCATCTCCGGGATTGGCATAATGAGCGATGCCCAGCACGCTCTGGTGATTGGACTGGAAGATGACGATGTTGTGCTCTGGGAGCTTACTCCAGAGGGTGTGCGCGTATTGAGCCGCAGGCTCATCGGCCACGGTTTGCCATTGGAGTTTCGCGTTATCGGTGGGCGAATCCCGGACGCGCGTTTTTACTGGCGCTATAAAAGGGAGCGAGTCTGGCATGTCTTTGGCAATCCGGCCAGCTATGCTCATCTCTCCCATTGGCCGCGATCCGCGTTCTTTGGCCTGCTGGTGGATGGTCCGCTGGGAAGCCAGGCCGTATTCAGCGAGTATCAGGAAGTCCCATCCGTTGGTTATCAGCAGGCTGCTGTCAGATAAAAGCGCCGCCGATGGCATGGCCGGTGCGCAGATCAACGGTAAAGGGAACTTCGGTATCCGTAGCCATATCCCAGCCAAAGCCAGAGAGCGTATCCGCTTGCAGGTCTGTGATGCGCAATCCCTCCCAGCTTAGGCGCTTTGTCTCCCACGCAAGGCCAGCTTCTCCCAGCGCGCAGAGCGAGTGGAAGCCTGTAAAGATCAGCAGTCGATGGCTGGCCACTACGCGAATGGTGGTCACAGGACGGTAGGAGATTTGCTGCCATTGCTCCGGCTGGCGGGCGTTGACCACATAGGCGTACCCGCCGGCCACGGCGCAGAGTTGATGCGGATTCGGGCAGGCCCAGAGGCCATGCGGCAGGGAAGGCTCCTGAAAGCCGAGCGCGAAGGTGGCCAGAAATGGGGCCGCATTCCAGGAAGCTGCATGCAACGGAGCAGTGTGGGGGGGAGTAACGTGCAGCAGCAATGCGCCGCGCTCCACCTCCTCGACCGCCTGCGGGTACACATATTGCCGCGTTGGGGAGATGAGCGGTGGGCGCTCCAGAATCTCTGCCTGCCAATCGCTGGCGAAAGAGGTATCGCGATTGGTTGGGCGGGGCGGTTGAGCGGACATGTCAGGCGTCAGGAAAATCAGGTTATGTCTGTGGGTTGTATGGCATTCTCACCAAGGCGAGGATGCCATACATGCAGGGATGAATATAGTATCCCGCAGATATTAGTTCTTGTACGTACCCGTTGCGTCTGTA
>DAHXNK010000038.1 GCA_027365415.1 Acidobacteriaceae bacterium | reverse complement strand
ATGCCAACTGTGTATGCGACAGCGGCAGAGAAAACGAGATGCCATCCTGTAGTTTCTCGGATTTCTGTTTTGCTTCTTCCAGCAGCAACATGGCCAATCGCTGGCTGACATCTTTCAACGCAAGCTGCTCAGCCAGGGAGGCCACGACGCGCAGCTTTTTTGCCATCAACGCCAATGCGGCGAGCGCTGCCTCTGGATGGCGCAACAAAAATCTGCGTACATCTTCCTTCGCGAGAAAAAGCACTTCAGAATCTTCTTCCGCCATTGTGGATGAGGGATAGGAGCCACCATCGAAGACGGCGACCTCTGCCAGCGTTCCTCCGGCATGTTCCACATGGATGGTCTGTTCGCGCCCGTCGATATTCTCGCGAAAAGCGCGCACAGAACCGGAGAGCACCACATAGAGGCCGTCTGCGGGCGTGTTGGCCGTAAAGAGAATCTGCCCTTGTTGAATTTTTCTCTCCACGGCATGTTGCGCCAACTCCATCAGCGCAGTTTCTGGAAGGTTCTGAAAAAGATCCGACACCGCCAGAACTTCGATGCGTCGTTTGATGGACATACTGCCATCTTCCGGCATGTCCTTGCGGATCGCAACTTGAAGCGACATCGCATGGCGATAGTATGAAATCTCCAGGTGGAGAATTTTCATCCGGCACAAGGAGTGATTTAAGTCACTGAGTCTTCCCCGTTGCCCCACTACGGTGGAATCCAGAGCCTTGGAACGTTACCCGGCTCTAGTCAGGAAATAGAATGATGGTTATTACCTCTGAAACTCAAATTTGCGATATCGCCGTGGAATATCCAACCGCCATTCCGGTGCTGGAGCGCCTTGGCATTGACTACTGTTGTGGCGGCAAGCACACGCTGGCCGAGGCCTGCGCGCGTAAAAGCCTGCATCTGGCTCCCGTGTTGGCGGAGTTGGAGCTTCAGCAGCAGGACACGAGCCTGCCCGAAGCCCAATGGCAGCAGGCTCCCTTGAAAGCTCTGGCTGCATATGTCGTGCAACAGCATCACGCATTTACACGCGACCAAATCAAGCTGATTGGCGACCTGTTGTCCAAAGTAGAAGTTCGCCACGGAGCCGCGCATGCGGAGGTCTTCGAGATCAGCAAAGTTTTTGCCGCCATTAGTTCCGAACTGACGCACCATTTTTTCTGCGAAGAAACCATCCTGTTCCCCTACATTGGAACGCTGGATGCAGACCAGCCGCCAGCCCTGCCCCCTGTCTTCGGCAACGTAGAGCAACCCATCACGCGCATGATGACGGATCACGACCAGGCTGGCGAGGAGCTTCGCGAACTGCGCGAACTGTCCAACAACTACACGCCGCCGCCTGCCGCCTGCCCAACGTGGTGCGCGCTCTATCGAGCATTGGAAGACCTGGAGCGGGATTTGCATCAGCACATTCATCTGGAGAACAACATTCTTTTTCCGCGAGCGCTGGCGCGGGCCGGAAAACAATCCGCCAGGAAGCCCGTTATGGAGTGTGCATGACCCTGCCCGTCCAGCAAGGGAATTCTGACGCGACGCGCATTGCAATGGAGCAGCACAGCCAGCGGCTGGTGACGGCCTTCATCGTCAGCGGAATGCTCTTCATGCTGCTGCCGGGAACCTTTCTTGGCGTTTGGAATTTGATTGGCATCTCGCAGCAACGCACGCTCAACAGCCTGTCTCCGGCGTGGTTGCAGGCACATGGGCAGGCGCAGATTTTTGGCTGGATTGGCTCGTTCATTCTTGGCATTGGATTTTATTCGCTCACGAAAATGCAAAGCACGCTGCGCTTTCCCGTCCGCGCTGGATGGACTTCGTGGGCGCTGTGGACGCTTGGAATCGCGCTGCGCTGGATTGGCGGCGTGACGGGCTGGCAGTGGAAAATTCTATTGCCACTCTCCGGGCTGCTGGAACTGGTTGCGTTTCTTTTCTTCTTCCATTCCGTGCGGCGGCATCGCCCGGAACAGCCCGCGCAACGCGCGGAAACATGGATGGTCGTCGTCATGGCGGCAACCACCGCCTTTCTGGTGGCGCTGATCGTCAATGTTATTGCTCTCGCGCATCTGGCTCTCTACGGCACTTCGCCTGCGCTGCCGCATGTGCTGGATCAGCAGCTTGTCGTTCTGTTCGTTTGGGGAATTCTGGTTCCCACCATCTGGGGATTCAATGCGCGCTGGCTGCCCGTCTTTGCCGGATTTCGGAAGCCGAATGGGAATCGTTTGCTGCTGGCCTATGGATGCAGTCTGGCAGGCATCGCTGCCGTCTTTGCCCAATGGCTGCCCATCGCCGCCGTCGCGTTTTTGTTCGCAAGCCTGCTGGCCGTGGATGCGCTGCATGTATGGGAGCCTGCCGTGCAGCCAGCAAAACTCCTGCATGTACATGCAAGCTTTCCGATCTTCATTCGCATCACCTATATCTGGCTGGTTGTGTCGTGTGTTCTGACCGGGGCAGCGGTTCTCTATGACCGCGCAGGCGGCATCTGGGGCGCAAGCCGCCACGCACTTACCGTGGGCTTTGTTGCCGGGATGGTCTTCGTGATCGGCCAGCGCATTCTGCCCGCCTTTTGCGGGATGCGCGTGTTGTGGAGCACGCGGCTGATGCTATGGTCGCTGCTGCTGTTGCATGTTGGCTGCGCGCTGCGCGTGGCGCTGGAACCGCTGGCCTATGAAGGCTATTGGAACTTTGCCTGGAAGCTGCTGCCATTTTCTGCATTCGTGGAGTTGACTGCGGTCATTCTGTTTGCGCTCAACATCGCAGGCACGCTGCTCCGGCCGCCCGCGCATCTCCGCTGAGCAAGGTTGTTTTGCAGGTACATAGAATTGAGATATGTTCAGGGGATGCGAAGGCCGCATCCAATCTGGCAGAAGGGGTGCTATCCATGACAACGAAAGATTTTAGCGATGACGGCATCATGCTGAAGAATGTTGCGCAGTTTGACCTGATGCAGGAGATGATGAGTTCAGAGCAGAAGAAGCCGTGGCCGATGGGCCGCTATGCCAAGACCCTGTTCAAGAAGCCGGATTTCAGGATGGTGCTGGTCTCGATGGAGCAGGGATCCACACTGAAGGAGCATCACGCCGACGGTACGATTTCCGTGCAGGTCTTACAAGGGGCAATTCGCTTCACTGCCCAAGGGAAGACACATGAACTCCGAGCGAACAATGTGCTGACCTTGGGAGCGTCTATTCAACATGAGGTCGAGGCACTGGATGCATCCGCATTCTTGCTGACCATCTCCTGGCCCGATGCCGCGAAGCTCAAGGCGCTGAAGCATCGGGGATGCGACATTTAGCCGGGTGCCCCAGAGCCTGCCCTGAGCTTGTCGAAGGGTCTCGATTTTCGGAGACCTGGGAATTACAAAACTTCCAGATGAATCCTGCCCTACGCGCACTCTAGCCGCTTGAGCCGAATGCGGTCTGTGCGAACCTGAGCCAGATCGTAATGCGCCTGCTGCGTCAGCCAACTGGCTGCGCTGCCCCCTGGTGCGAAAACGAAATCATGGGACAATCAAATAGATTGGCGGGATGCAGATCAAAGAAGCAGATCGAGGAATTGGAAACCGCGTGGAATTACAGGGTAAAAAAGTTTTAGTGGTCGGAGTCGGCAAGTCCGGATTGGCGGCGGCTCTGTTTCTGCACAGGCGCGGGGCGCAGGTGACGGTCTCCGATGCGCGCAGCGCGGAGTTTCTGACACAGGAGATTCCCGCGCTGCTGGACGCTGGCATTATGGTCGAGGCGGGCGGTCACGGAATGCTGACCTTGCAGCGGCAGGACATGATTGTCGTCAGCCCCGGCGTGCCGCTCCATACGCCGGAGTGGGCGCAGGCGCGCAGTCTGGGCCTGCCCATTCTTGGCGAGTTGGAACTGGCCGCCCGCTTTCTTCAGGGCGCGGTGCTGGCTATCAGCGGGTCGAACGGCAAGACCACAACAACGGCCTTGTGCGGGGAAATCCTGCGCGCCAGCGGCACTCCGGTGCTGGTGGGCGGCAACATCGGCGTGCCCGCCATCGCGCTGGTGGAGCAGAGCCAGCCTGCGGGATGGAGTGTTCTGGAGGTCTCCAGCTTTCAGTTGGAAACCACGCAGCAATTTCGCCCGAGCATTGCCGTGCTGCTGAACATTACGCCCGACCATCTGGATCGCCACGGCTCGATGGAAAATTACATCGCCGCCAAGGAGCGCATCTTCGCCAATCAGACGGCGGAAGACTTGTTGGTGCTCCACGCCGACGACGAGCATACGCAACACGCTGCCGCCCGCGCCAAAAGCCAGATCTACTGGTTTAGCGCCAAGCGTCCGGTGCGGCAGGGAACCTTTATTTATCAGGATGCGGTGGTCTTCCGCGCCACGGAGCAAACGGCGGTGCAGCCGATTCTTCCAGTCAGAGAAATTCCGCTGAAGGGCGCGCACAATGTGGAGAATGTGTTGGCAGCGGTCTGCGCGGCGCGTCTTGCGGGCGTTCCGGCGGAGACGATCCGCGCCGCTGTCGCAGGCTTTCGCGCCGTCGAGCATCGGCTGGAATTTGTGGCTCAAGTACGCGGCGTGGACTACTACAATGACTCCAAGGCGACCAACGTGGATGCTGCTGCCAAGGCCATTCTGTCCTTTGCCAGAGGCATTCACCTGATTCTCGGCGGCAAGGACAAAAACTCCGACTACACGCTGCTACGACCTCTGTTGCAGGAGCGCGTGCGCGCGGTGTACACCCTTGGAGCAGCCGCAGAAAAGATCGCGCAGCAGATTGCGGGAGCGACAACGGTGCAGGCGTGCGAAACCTTGGAACAGGCTGTGGCAGCGGCGGCAGCACAGGCCAGGGCCGGGGAGATTGTTCTGCTGGCGCCTGCATGTTCCAGCTTCGACCAGTTTGAAAATTACGAGCATCGCGGGCGCGTCTTCAAACAATGCGTGCAGGCTTTGCAAGAGAAGTCAGCGAGTAGAGAAGCATGGCAAAACGCGTCGGCGTAGACAAGTGGCTCTTTGGCGTGACGTTGCTCCTGGTGCTTTTTGGGCTGCTTATGGTCTTTAGCGCCTCGGCGGTCATGGCCAAGGAGCGCTATGGCTCGCCCTACACCTTTGTTGCACGGCAGGCGGCCTGGGCCATATTGGGATTGATTGCGCTGTTCGCGCTGATGCGCGTGGACTATCGCAAATGGAATCGCCCCACCGTAGTTTTTCCTACCGTCGGCCTCACCACGCTGCTGCTGCTGGCCACCTTTTTCATGCGTGATTCACACCACACCCATCGCTGGATTCGTTTTTCCGTTCTCAGCTTTCAGCCCTCGGAGGTTGCCAAACCTGTGTTGGTGCTGTTTCTTGCATGGTTTTTGCAGGATCGCATCGGACGCCTGGAGGACTGGCGGCGCGACGTGTTACCCGCCGCGCTGCCCAGCCTGCTCTTCATCGCTCTTATTCTGAAAGAACCGGACTTGGGAACGGCGTTGGTCTGCGCCGCCGTCACCGCGCTGATGCTGTATATGGCTGGCGCAAAGATACGCTACTTCTTCTTTGCGTTTCTTGCCGCCTCGCCAGTGCTTTACTACATGCTGTTTCATGTTGCGTGGCGGCGCGCGCGCATGATCGCCTTTCTTAACCCGCAGGCCGATCCCAAACGCACCGGCTTTCACATTCTGCAATCGCTGATTGCCGTTGGCACCGGCGGCATTCGTGGCCTAGGCCTGATGGAAGGCCGCCAGAAGCTCTTCTACCTACCGGAGCCGCATACGGATTTTATCTTTGCCAACATTGCCGAGGAACTGGGACTAATCGGCGCGCTGTTTGTAGTGGGAATGTTCGTCGTGCTGGGCTATCGCGGCCTGCGCGCAGCCATTCTTTCCACCGACCCTTTTGCGCGCTTTCTGGCCGTGGGCATCACGACCACGGTGTTGATTCAGGCGTTTTTTAATATCAGCGTGGTGCTGGCGCTGGTGCCCACCAAGGGAATCGCACTGCCATTTATCTCCGCAGGCGGCACTTCGCTTTTTTTCATGCTGGCCAGTATCGGCGTGCTGCTAAACATCACGCGGGAGATTGACTGATGTCTGAAGACCGCCTGCGCGTACTCATTGCCGGAGGGGGCACGGGCGGCCATGTCATTCCCGCGCTGGCTATCGCGCGCGAACTGGTCGCGCAATATAACGCGGAGGTGCGCTTCCTCGGTACTGCGCGTGGTCTGGAGACGCGGCTGGTTCCCGCCGCCGGCTTTCCGCTGGAGTTGGTGCGCGTGGGCCAGCTCAACAATGTTTCTCTGCGCACGCGCCTGCGTACCGTAGCCGATCTGCCGCTGGGACTGCTTGCCTGTATGCGCCTGCTGCGCCACTTTCGTCCCCATGTGGTTTTGGGCGTGGGCGGATATGCCTCTGGGCCGACAATGCTGGCCGCCATTCTGACCGGAACGCCGCGCATGGCCTTTGAGCCAAATGCTGTTCCCGGAATGGTGAATCGCTGGGTGGGGCCGTGGGTGCAGGTCGCTGCGGTCAACTTTGCGCCCACGGCGCGTTACTTTCGCAACGCGACCGTGACGGGCATCCCCGTGCGCGCAGAGTTTTTTTCGTTGCCGCCGCTGGCGGAAACCGCAGCGCCCCACCTGCTGATCTTTGGTGGCAGCCAAGGCGCGCGTATCTTTAATCAGATCGTGCCGCAGGTTGCGCCACAACTACTGGCTGCGATTCCAGGACTGACGCTGTTGCATCAGTGCGGAGCGCGACATCTGGAATCGACGCAAGCCGCGTACATGCAAAGCGGCGCGGATCAAAATCGCTGGCAGGTAAGCGAATTTCTTGACGACATGCCGCAACGCTTTGCCGCAGCAAGCCTCGTGCTCTGCCGCAGCGGTGCCAGCACCGTTGCGGAGCTGGCCGCCGCCGCCAAACCATCGCTGTTGATTCCGTTTCCACAGGCTGCGGATGACCATCAGCGCCACAATGCTGAGGTGCTAGTGCAGGCCGGAGCTGCCGCCCTGTTGCCACAATCGGACATGACTGCGGAGCGATTGCTGGAGATGCTGACAACGCTGCTGGAGAATCCTGAAGGACTGGCCGCAATGGGCCACAGCGCGCGCGCGCTGGCCCATCCCGATGCTGCCTCGCAGATTGCCCAGATACTGAGGGAATTGGTGCTGTAAAAAGCTACAGCCTGCAGGTTAGCAGGCTGTAGGAACTTCGGGAAGGAATTGCGCTTGGGTTTTAACGGTGTCCACCGCCGCCGCCCCCACCATGAAAGCCGCCTCCACCGCCGCCGCCATGAAAGCCCCCGCTACTGCGGAATCCACCACCACTGAAACCGCCACGAGAGCCGCCAGCAAATCCAGAGGAGGCGCGTTGTCCGCCGAAGCCGCCTCCGCCATTGCCGCGCGCGCCATACCCGCCACCGTTGTAGCCACGGGAAGCGCCGTTGCCGCCGAATCCACCACGCTGCCCATATCCGCCGCGCTGCCCGAAGCCGCCGCCGTTTCCAGAGAATCCGTTGCCGCCACGCATCTGGTTATAGCGGCGCATGGACAATTGGTGGTTGGCAAAGCCGCTGGGCATACGGTTGGAGGCCATTGTTGTTTGGCCATCACGCCCCCCCTGGAAGCCATTGGCTCCGCGATTGCCCATTGCTCCACGATTGGCCGTAATCAGCGGACGAGACCCGCCTCTCATACCGTTGCCAAAAGAATTGCTACGACTCTGCATCGCGCCGCGAGTGTTCATCGTGCCTCGCGCAGTGCCCCGTACTCCATTGCGCCCAATGTTGTTATATCCACCATTGGCGCGGTAGCCGCCCGGCCCGCGCGCGCCGTTGTAGACGTTATGCACATTATTGATGTTGATGTTGTTGACGGTTCTGTTGTTGAAGTAGGCGCCGTGGTTCCAGTAACCGCCGATGAATCCGCGGCCATAATATCCACCGCCGTAGTTCATGCCGCCGTAGAACCCCACAGATCTGCCCCAGTAACCGGGGTACCAGTTATAGAATCCCCCGCCAAAGCCCCAATATCCCGGTGTCCAGAGAGCGCCCACGTACGGAGGCATCATCCATTCTCCCGGTTCCCAGACGTAACCGCCATCATCGTAGTTGTAATATCCGGGTGTCCAGATGTAGCCATCGCCGGGGCAGGGAGGCTGATAGTACGCATTGATCGGGAACACCGGGGGAGCGATACCCACGGAAAGGAAGACACCGGCATGTGCGGAGACCGACACAAAGAAGATGGTCACGGCCAAGATCAAAGCTAGCTTCAGGGAACGAAGGGTACGCATACCGTACCTCCCACCATCTCACTCCGTCGTATCCACGACCTTTTGTGGCTTTCGGGGTGAGATCCCGGAGAGTTCGGGAGGGGGCAACCTTGCAGGCTTTCCTGCTTCCCGACTCTCACCGGTATAGACGCTTATTTTACAAAATAGTTACGGTGGGCGGCCACAAAAAGAAGATCGATAGCAATGTTTTCTGCAAGGTTTTCCACGGGCGGCGGTATCTCTGGCCTTGCGCTGGCTGATAGAGTAAGGGCTGGCAGATCCTAGGAAACCTCATGTTTGTTCGTTCTCAACACATTCACTTTATAGGCATTGGCGGTATTGGCATGAGCGGGATTGCCGAAATCCTGCTGAACATGGGCTTTCCTGTTTCTGGCTCCGATCTGCGTCGGTCTGGAATTACAGACCGCTTAACTGCTTTGGGAGCAATCGTTTACGAAGGACATGCGGCGGCGCATATCGCCGGAGCCGATGTGGTTGTCACCACCTCCGCGCTGAGCCAGCAAAATCCAGAAGTGTTGGCGGCACGGCAGCAGCATATTCCTATTATTCAGCGGGCGGAGATGCTGGCGGAGTTGATGCGCCTGAAATACGGCGTGGCCGTGGCCGGAATGCACGGCAAGACCACCACCACGTCGATGATTGCCTCCGTGCTGGCAGCGGGAAATCTTGACCCAACGGTTGTCGTCGGCGGGCGCGTGGATGCGATGGGATCCAATGCGCGGCTGGGAAGCTCCGAATATCTGGTGGCCGAGGCGGATGAGAGCGACCGCTCCTTTCTGAAGCTTTCGCCCATTCTGGCCGTGGTCACCAATCTGGATCGCGAGCACATGGATTGCTATCGCGACATGCAGGATATTGAGAGCGCCTTCGTGGAGTTCATGGACAAGGTGCCATTTTATGGAGCCTCCACCGTCTGCCTGGACGATCCCATGCTGACCGCCATTCTGCCGCGTGTCCGCCGTCGCATTCACACCTACGGCATGGCAGCAGAGGCGGAGTTTTGCCTGCAACCTCTCCCACGCGCAGAAAATTTTCGTAGTAAAAATGCTCCTTCGGGACTGGCGCACTTCCACGTCATCCACGCCGGAGCGACGCTTGGCCCCTTCACGTTGCACGTTCCCGGCGCGCACAATTTGAGGAACGCCACCGCTGCCGTCGCCATCGGCTTGCAGTTGGGCATTGAAGTGGAAAAAATTGCCGCTGGCCTCAATGCCTTTCGCGGCGTGGATCGTCGCTTCCAGCCCAGAGGCGAAGCAGGCGGCATCACCGTGGTCGATGACTACGGCCACCACCCCACAGAGATTCGCGCCACGCTGTCGGCGGCCCGCGAGTGCGGCTTCCGTCGTATTCATGTACTCTTTCAGCCGCATCGTTACAGCCGAACACGCGATCTCCTCGATGCATTCCGCGATTGCTTCGATGCCGCCGACCAGGTTTGGATCCTCGACATTTATGCCGCCAGCGAGGAGCCGCTTCCCGGCGTACATGCTCCGGCATTGGTGGCGGCCATCGGTCGCAGCCATGTGCGCTATGCCGCATCGCTGCAAGAGGCGGTGCAGCAGGCCGTGGAGACATCTGCGGCGGGCGATCTGATTCTGACCCTGGGCGCGGGAAACATTCAGCAGGCGGTTCCGATGGTGTTTGGGGCGCTGGAACAGCACGCGATTTGAGTCGTCCACGCAGCATGGAAAATGAATGCTTTCCAGAAAAGATGGTGAAAACTCGTAAAAACCGGGTAAGATTCGGAGTAGCAACCTTCCGGGTCGAGGTGCGAGCGTGCGTAAAAATAATGGATTGGACGAGGATCAAACAGAGGCGCAGTTTGGAGACGATCTGCCGGTGCCTTCGTATCGTTCGCGCACTCCGAAACCTTTTCCTGCTGAGTCTTCCGAAGATGTGGGCAGTGGCGCGGCTGGAGCGGAATCTCGATTCTTACGCCGTCCGGGCCGGGTTCCTCCTCGCCGACGGTTAGCACAGCGCGGCAAATGGTATCTTTGGCTGCGCATAGCCGCTGGTGTGTTCGCGCTGGCGGGAGTGGTTGCGCTGGGTTGGGAGACGCGAAGTTTTTTGCGCCACGATGCTCGTTTTTGGCTGAACAATACGGCGGATATTGAATTGCAGGGCAACCAGGTTGTGACGCGGCCAGAGGTAGCGCGTGTCTTTGTTCAGGATGTTGGCCGCAGCGTTTTTGCCGTACCGCTGGCGGCCCGCCGCGCAGCAATCGAAGAGATTCCCTGGGTGCGGCGCGCTACGGTGATGCGGCTCTGGCCGAATCGCATGCGCGTAGCCATTGTGGAGCGCGCGCCTGTGGCGTATCTGCGCGACGGCAATGCAATTCGTCTGGTCGATGCCGATGGGGTGCTACTGGCGATGCCGCCGGGAGGCTTGCCGCGTGCCTCCTTTCCCGTGGTGGCGGGTGTGGCAGACAATGGTTCGGCAGCGGCGCGTGCGGCAAACATGCAGCCGTATCTGCAATTCATGGCTGCGCTGGATGCCGGGGGCGAACCAATCTCGCAGTCGGTCAGCGAGGTGAATATCAGCGACCCGGAGGACATCCGCGCCATGATCGACGACGGGGCCAGCCAGATTCTGGTGCACTTTGGCGACAGAGATTTTCTTGCGCGCTACCAGGCATTTGTCGCCCATCGCGCCGAGTGGCTGCGGCTGTATCCGCGTCTGGCGTCGGTGGACATGCGCTATGGCCGACAGGTGGTGCTGGACATGGCGCCGGGGAGTGGATCGGAACAGCATGTGACGACAACAACGGAAACGAGTAACACGGCAAATTCGACGGCACATCGCGCGCAGGCCGGAAAGGATGGGCGCTAATGGCGCAACGACAGGAATCCATGCTGGCGGTTCTCGACGCTGGCAACTCGAAAATCCGTGTGCTGGTAGCAGATCTGCAAGATGGCGCGGTGCGCTATCGGGCGCACGCCGTTGTGGATGCGCGTGGCATGAGGCGTGGCGTGATTGCCGATCTACAACCGGCAACGGCGACATTGGATGAGGCATGCAAGCAGGCAGAATCTGCCTCCGGCTGCATGATTGCTCACGCCGCCGTGGGGATTGGCGGCTCGCATGTGCGCGGATTTTCCAGCCGGGGCGGCATCCGTCTGGGCAATCGGATGCGCGAGATTACGCCGGAAGATGTGCGTGCGGCGGTGGAGCGAGCGCGCTCCGTGCAACTGCCGCCAGACCGCTCGATTTTGCATTTGTTGCCGCAGGAATATCTGGTGGATGAGCAGGGCGGCATTCATAATCCGGTGGGCATGGTGGGCAGCACGCTGGAGGTGAATTTGCAAATCGTGACCTGCCTGACGAGCGTCATGCAAAGCGTCGTCACCTGCATAAACCATGCCGGAATCGAGGCAACGGACACAATCTTTGAAGCGGTTGCGGCTGCCGAAGCGGTGCTCTCTGCCGACGAGCGCGAACTTGGCGTTTGCGTGATCGACATCGGCGCGGCATCGACGGAGTTGGCTGTTTTTTTTGAAGGAGCTGTCGTCCACACTGCGGCGCTACCCATCGGCGGAGATCACTTTACCAACGATCTGGCTGTGGTGCTGCGCGTCTCTCTGGCGGAGGCCGAATATCTGAAGCGTCAGTTCGGGCATTCCGTGGTGACAGCGGTTTCGCAGACCCAGGAGATCGACGTGCAGGGGATGGAGGAGAGCGCGGCGCGGCGCGTGCCGCTGCGTCTCCTAAGCGAAATTCTGGAACCACGGGCGCGGGAACTCTTGCAGATGATCCGCGATAATCTGCGCCAGGGGGGGGTGCTGGAGGCTCTGGGCACTGGCGCGGTCTTCACCGGTGGCGGAGCCAAACTGGCGGGCTTGCTGGATCATGCGGAGAGTCTGTTGCGCGTGCCTTCGCGGGTTGGATCTCCGGTACCGCTTTCGCGGATGCCGCATTCTTTGATCGATCCAGAGTTTGCCACCGCCGTGGGTTTGTTGCTCTATAGTCATCGCGTGCGTCAGCAACGGGCCGGGCAGGATGCAGGCCTGCGCTCCAGGCTGCGGGCCATCGTCGGTGGCAGTGTGTAAAAGGTGGCAGCGGGTACAACAAACGGCATCAGAACCAATGAAAATCTGGAACGCAGCAGCATCCATAGCGAGGAGTAAAACATGAGGAATCACGACAACATTGGCGGCAGTGGCGAGGACAGCCTGCGCATCCAGTACAACGAGGAGATGATGCGCGGCGCCAAGATCAAAGTGATTGGCGTAGGCGGCGGCGGCGGCAACGCCGTCAATCGCATGATTGAAGCGCATGTGGAGGGCGTTGATTTCATCACAGCGAACACCGATGTGCAGGCGCTGCGTACATCCAAGGCTCCGATCAAGTTGCAATTGGGAGTCAAGCGCACCAGCGGACTGGGCGCGGGTGCCAATCCTGATGTGGGCCGTCAGGCGGCATTGGAAGATTCCGAGAAAATTCTGGAGGCGCTCGAAGGCGCGGACATGGTCTTTGTCACGGCAGGTCTGGGCGGCGGCACGGGCACTGGCGCAGCTCCGGTGATTGCTTCTCTGGCCAGCGAGATGGGGGCATTGACTGTAGCAGTCGTTACGCGGCCCTTTGGATTTGAGGGCAAACGGCGCAAGCAGCAGGCCGAGCGCGGCCTGGAAGAGCTACTCGAAAGCGTGGACACGATGATCGTGATCCCCAACGAGCGACTGCTGGACGTGGCTAAGGATGCAGGCTTTTTTGAGTCTTTCCGCATCGCGGATGACGTGCTGCGGCAGGGCGTGCAGGGCATCTCGGACATCATTACGATTCCGGGCATCATCAACCGCGACTTTGCCGATGTGAAGACCACTATGGCCGGCATGGGCTATGCCGTGATGGGCACGGCGATACGCAGCGGCTCCAACCGCGCAATGGAAGCGGCGCACGCGGCGATGGCCTCACCACTACTCGAAGAGGGCGCGATTGACGGGGCGCGTGGCATCCTCATCAACATTAGCGGCTCCAGCACGCTGAAGCTGAGCGAGGTGAATGAGGCCTCAACCATTATCCAGAACGCTGCGCATGAAGATGCCAACATCATCTTTGGAGCGGTGCTGGATGAATCGCTGGGCGACGAGTTAAAGATCACCGTGATTGCCACAGGCTTTCGCCACGACACGCCACAACGCAGAGAGCGCATGTTGCGGCCTGCGGTGATTGAGGTGCGTTCTGGAGCCGAGAAGCTCGCCCCACCCAAAGCGCGATTTGCCAGCGAGGAGATGGAAGATGGATTGGGGGAGGAGATGGATTTGCGGGCCGTCTCTGCCGCTCCCTCATCCGAGGTGGAAGACATTCTGGCAGATAGCCAGGAGATAAGCACGGCGGACAGCGAGGAAACGGCCTTCGACTATGTGCCGGAAAGATCGTCGGAGCAGTCGCCAGATCGGATACAGGAGTATCGGGTTGAATTGCGTGACCCCGCTTTGCATATTCCGGTGGAAGAGAACGCCTACGCAGATGCCCAACTCGACATTCCTGCATATCTGCGGCAAACCGTGCCATAAGCCTATCCAGGGAAGTAAAAAATAGGAAATTCCCCGCAATATGTGATTCCATGTTGCATCCAACAGATTATGGCCGATACTGTAGATAGAGACGTTGGTTCGCGCACGCCAAGAGCACGCTAAGAATCGGACGATGAATCCGCGAGGCACGCTTCGCGATATATAGTTGCATCCCCATGAAACGTATCTTCCCCAATCCGAACCAGCACTGGACGGCGTTCTGCAAAGTGGCGCTGTTGTTTCTGATGCCCACAGTTCTGGTCGTTGGAGCGGCATCGCTCCGCGCCGCAGCGGTTGCCGATGCATCCTCCAGTACAACGACTCCGACCGCTCCGACGAATGCAACAGCATCGTCCACAACATCGTCCACGGCGAAGTCACACACACGGGCCTCATCGCTGCATGAAAATGCGCGCGTGCATCATCGCATCGTGTCCCGCAGACATCACCGTTCCGTCACGCGGGTTCATTATCACCGCGTTTATTCGCGCCGTCATCATCGCTACTATGAACGCTTCACGACCAGCTCCTTTGCCGACAATCAGGCCAGCGGGGATATCACGGCGGGCGAAGACCCCATTGTGCGTCAGGCGGCCATCGACGCGCTGGGCAACATGAATGGGACTGTGGTTGTCATCAATCCGAATAACGGGCGCATTCTGGCGATGGTGAACCAGAAGCTGGCGCTATCGAGTGGTGCGGAACCTTGCTCCACCATCAAGCTTTCCGTAGGCTTGGCTGCGCTAGAAGAGGGCATCATCACCAAGGACACACCCGTTAATCTGGGCGGGCATTATCATGTCACGCTGACCGAGGCGCTGGCGCACTCCAACAATTTGTACTTTGAGACGGTCGGACGCCGCCTTGGATTTGAGCGTGTTCGCCACTACGCCAATCTCTTCGGCTTGGGCGAACTAGCGGGCTACGACATTCCCGGCGAGCAACTCGGCACCTATCCCAACCATGCTCTCCCAGAAAAAATGGGCGGAGTAGGCCGCATGTGCTCCTTTGGCGAGAGCGTCTCCATGACACCGCTGCAACTGGGCGCATTGGTCTCCGCCATTGCCAACGGAGGCACGCTCTACTATCTGCAACATCCGCAAACACCGGAAGAAGCCAGCAATCTGACCCCACGCATCAAGCGCACCTTAGATATTGGCCCGCTGATTCCACAGATGACTGACGGCATGGCTGGCGCGGTGCGCTATGGCACGGCGCGCGCGCTGCGCACCAACTTTACGGAGTTCCCCGTGCTGGGCAAGACTGGAACCTGCTCCAACCACGGCACCCGCTTTGGCTGGTTCGCCTCCTACGCGGATACCCCTTCCGGGCGCGTGGTCGCGGTATTTTTTCTGGAGGGTGGACGTCCAACCTTTGGCCCCAAGGCTGCGGAACTCGCGGGCATCTTCTATCGCAACTTGGAAAATCACAGCTACTTCGCTACATTGTCAGGGACACAAAATAACGCGCCTCCAGCAATACCAACCATCGCGCACTGACGGCCTTTCAAGGCCGGAAGATGCTTACGGGCATATCAATTTTTCCTCTCCAGGCCACAAGAGGCATCTTTCATCCCCAGCTTGCGAAGAACCCACATGGCTGGACACCAGTTTGTAAGTGCGGACTGGAAAAGATTCAGGCCAACAAACGCGGTAAAGAAATACCAATAGGGCGAGTACGTATGCCCCAATGCAAGGGATATCAGGATCAGCGCGCCTGCCAGAAAGCGTACTCCTTGTTCGACGGTCATATAAGCTCCTCCGTGCTGCAATGCGCAGCGGTTGAAAGCGACAACGTGTTCAAGTCATTCTTGCGTTTTTCCACGATGTAATACAGAAGTGGAACAGCCACGCAGGAGAGCAAGGTCGAAGCGATTCCTCCGGCCATCAGCGAAAGCGCCAGCCCTTGAAAAATGGGGTCGGTTAAAATGACACTCGCGCCGATAACAACCGCCGCAGCCGTCAGTAGGATCGGACGCAATCGCACCGCTCCAGCATCAACCACGGCCTGCTCCAGCGTCATGCCTTCGTCGCGACGCTGACCGATAAAGTCCACCAGGATAATCGAGTTGCGAACAATAATTCCTGCCCCAGCGATGAAACCAATCATCGACGTTGCCGTAAAAAATGCTCCCACCAACGCATGGGCGGGCAGGATTCCGATGAGCGTAAGTGGAATGGGAGCCATAATAATGAACGGGGCCAGAAAAGAACGGAACCATCCCACGACCAGAACATATATCAGCAACAACGCACCTGCGAAAGCAAGCCCTAAGTCGCGAAAGACCTCAATTGTAATTTGCCACTCGCCATCCCACTTCATCGAGTACCGAGATGTAGAATCCGGTTGGACAGAGTTATATCGACCTAGAATATATCCTTGCGGAAGGCGTAACTTGTCGAGCGCCCGATTCATTTTCAAAATCGCATACACCGGACTTTCTTCTCCACCTGCAAGGTCTCCGGTTACATAGACCACGCGCCGCATGTTTTTGCGATAAATGCTGGGCCGTAATGTTGTCTCGCGCAGAGTCGTCACTTCTCCCAGCGACACTTGACCGCCACTGGCTGTTGGCAGTTTCAACCCTTGCAACTGCTCAATGCTCGAACGATCGGCACGATCCAGCCGAACATTGATCGGAACCACCTCTTTGGCCGTGGCAGAATGCAGCAATCCAGCATCGGCTCCATGCAGGGCAATCTCCAGCGTGCGAGTTACCTCCTCTGCTGAAACTCCCGCTTGGGCGGCTTTGGCAAGATCGACGTGCATGTCGTATTCCGGTTGCGGGTCTTCCACGTACCAGTTAACATCCACCACCCCGGGCGTCTGTCGAAAGATTTGCTTGATCTGTTTCGCTACATCAATCTGGCCATTCAGGTCTGGCCCATAGACTTCCGCAACCAGCGTTTGCAGCACAGGCGGCCCAGGCGGAACTTCGCTTACTTCAATGCGGGCGCCAAACGGAGCGGCAATTTTATCCAGCTCTGGCCGCAACCTGCGCGCAATTTCGTGGCTTTGCGCGCTGCGTTCATTTTTCGGAAGCAGGTTGACTTGGATGTCCGCCTGGTTCGGTTGACTACGCAGGAAATAGTGCCGCACCAATCCATTAAAGTTATAGGGGCCAGAAGTCCCAGCATAAATCTGATAGTTCACAATCTCCGGCTGTTTTGCAAGATACACGCCCATTGCCTGCGCTAGGCGCGTAGTCTGCTCCAGTGTGCTACCATCCTTCATGTCTATGATGATCTGGAACTCGCTCTTATTGTCGAAGGGCAACATTTTCACCTTGACCAGCTTGAGCGGTACCAGAAGGATCGACAGCAGCAAGAGAACCACCACGCTCCCTAAAAATAGATATCGGGAAGATGCTTTCGCAATTAACGGACGCATGACGCGATGATAGGTGCGCGTCATCCATGTGTTGGATTCATCGTGAGGCTTCGCAGCGTCATGCGCGTAGTGTCCTAGCAATCGTAGAGAGGCCCACGGAGAAATGATGAAGGCCACAAGCAACGACAGCAGCATGGCCGCAGAAGCTCCAACGGGGATAGGCCGCATGTATGGCCCCATCAAGCCCCGTACAAAGGCCATCGGCAAAATCGACGCAACCACCGTGAAGGTTGCCAGGATGGTTGGATTCCCTACTTCCCCCACGGCTTCTACTGCGACTTCTGCAAGATTCCTACCTTTGCACTCTGGCAATCGGAAATGACGAACGATATTTTCGACAACGACGATAGCATCATCCACCAAAATGCCAATGCTGAAGATGAGCGCAAACAAGGTCACGCGATTTAGTGTGTACCCATAGAAGTAAAAGATCGCAAGCGTGAATGCCAACGTAACGGGAATCGCCAAGAGAACGACTCCAGACTCTCTCCAGCCAAGCGCGAATGCAACGAGCACTGTGACAGAAAAAATGGCCAGCAGCAAATGTTCGAGTAACTCATTCGACTTTTCTTTCGCCGTATCTCCATAGTTCCGCGTTGTGGTGATGTTTAAGTCCTGCGGCAGCACATCTCCCCGCAATTGCTGGATGCGATCCAGAACGTGATTGGCAACCATCGTTGCATTGGTGCCTTTAATCTTGGCGACGGTAATAGTCACGGCAGGATAATCAACGCCTTGCTGCAATCCTGGCTGTTGCTTCGTTCCGGCTGCGTTGGCATAGAGCACATAGTTACTTGGTTCGGCAGGGCCGTCCTCAATCTTCTGCGCGACATCTCGAAGATAGACAGGGTGGCCGTTCTTGAGACTAACAACCACTTGCTGTAATCCATTTGCATCGGTGAGAAATCGGCCCGCGTCAACGAGAAACTCGCGATTGCCCTGCGAAAAAGACCCAACCTGCGCTCTGACGTTGGCAGCCTGCAAGCTGCCAACAACCTGCCCCGCCGTCACGCCATAGGCGGCCAGCCGCGCATCATCCAGCACCACGCGCACGGTACGCGGCTCGCCGCCAATGATTGCTACCTCAGAAACATTGTCGGTCTGCTTGATATTATCTTTGAGTTCCGCAGCGATCTGGCGCAGCCGATACGCATCATACTTCGGCCCCCATAATGTAAGTGCAAGGATAGGCACATCGTCAATCGAGCGCGCTTTGACAATCGGAGGCGAGACGCCGGGCGGCATCATAGCAAGATTGGAATAGAGCTTGTCATAGGTCTTTACAATGGCATCGTCCTGGTTGGAGCCAACCTGAAAACGCACAATGATAAGACTGGAACCCGGACGCGAGATAGAGTAGACATATTCCACACTGGGAATCTGACGCAGCAGTTTTTCCAGCGGAACGCTGACGCGCTGCTCCACCTCTTGCGGAGAAGCTCCGGGCATCGACACCATCACATCCAGCATAGGTACGATGATCTGGGGTTCTTCTTCGCGTGGCGTTTTCAGAACAGCAAACGCGCCCACAAGAAACGCAAACAGGATCAGCAGCGGCGTCAATTTGGAATTGATCGAACCCTGCGCAATGCGGCCAGCAATGCCAAGAGGGCGGTTCATCTTTGCGCCTCCATCTGTTTGCCGCCCAGTTCCCTGCCATTCGGCGCAGCAACAATCGTTTCGTCTGCGCTTAACCCAGAGAGAACCTCCACCTGATCTCCGAGTTGTCTGCCAAGGGTGACATACCGCAGCAACGCAATGTTGTCCGCGCCCACCACATAGACACTTGCCAAATCTCCCTGATGCACCACGGCTTTCTGCGGAATAAGAATGGAAGTCTTGTGTCCATAAATAAAGTTGGCGCGCCCGAAGAGTCCACTCCGCAACGCTGCATTGCGCGGCAGCTCAATCTTGACCGTGAAGCTACGGCTATCGGCATCAGCGGCAGGATAAATCTGCGCAATCTTCCCCATCAGATTTTTTTGTGCAATGGCGTCAATCTCAACCGGAACGCTTTCTCCTTGCCGAAGAAGCGGAACGCTGCCTTCATCCACGCTCACTTCCAAGTGATAGCGACCCATGCTTTCAAGAATGAACAGCGCACCTCCGGGAGATGCCATTGCGCCGGGATCGACGAGGCGTTTTGTCACGATGCCAGAAAATGGCGCCCGAATCTGTGTAAATTCCAGGGTAGTTTCCGCTTGCGAAACCGCAGCTTTGGCCTGTGCTTCATTCGCTCTTGCAACGTCCAAACGCGCATTGGCAGCTTGTAACTGCTGCCGGACTTCGTCGTACTCCTGTGCGCTCACTGCCTTTCGCTGATGGAGTAGTTCGTAGCGCTGCATGGTAGATGCCGCAAGCGATTGCCCGCTCTGCGCCGCAGCCACTTCATGCCTGGCGGCAGACAAGCTTGCCTGCGCCTGCTCCAG
>DAHXNK010000037.1 GCA_027365415.1 Acidobacteriaceae bacterium | reverse complement strand
CAATTTGTTTGCGTTCTACGCCGTGCCCACGCCGGGTCACACGCCGCAGCAGATGCGCGTCGCGATTCATAAAGAAATCGACAAACTGAAAACGCAAGATGTCACCGACGACGAACTCGCCATGTTCAAAACCCGCGCGCGCGTGGAGATTCTCCACAGTCTGGGCGACAATCAAGGGCTGGCCGAGGAACTCGGAACCTATCAACTG
This sequence comes from Acidobacteriaceae bacterium, assembly GCA_027365415.1. Taxonomy (GTDB): domain Bacteria; phylum Acidobacteriota; class Terriglobia; order Terriglobales; family Acidobacteriaceae; genus JAJZIJ01. The sequence goes on along the minus strand of DAHXNK010000037.1, from coordinate 19,456 downwards.
CGGTATGGAGACTGGCAGATGCTCTTCAACCAACTCGACAAGATCAACGCCGTCAGCAAGGCCGACATTCGCCGCGTCTCCAACCAGATATTCAAAGCCAGCAATCGCACCTACGCCATGATTGAGTTCCAACCTCCGACAACGCCACCGCAGTTGCCCGCTTCGCAGCCAACTGCGGCTCCACAAGCCACCACCAAAGCTCCGCAAGCCAATGGAGGAGCACGCTAATGTCGATTCGCTCATGCTCCTTCGCATTCGCAACCACGTTGTTTGCCGGACTGACGCTCACCGGACTTTCATTGACCAACGCTTCCGCGCAAGCGGCCTCGCCTGCACGCGCCCACGCCGCGCAACCAGCCCAGCCCCAGCAAGCGCAACCGCAGCAAGCGCAACCTTGGAAGAAGATTCCCATTCCGCCGCTGCCCGCCTTTCATCCAGAGCAGCCCCGACGCATTGTGCTTGACAACGGCATGACCATCTTTCTGGAAGAGGATCACGAGCTGCCCTTCATCGAAGGCTTTGTTCTGCTGCGCGGTGGGTCGAGCGATGAGCCTGCGTCGAAGGCAGGCCTGATCGACCTGTATAGCGAGGCGTGGCGCACCAGCGGCACGGCAACCATGACTGGAGATCGGATGGACGACATTCTCGAAGCGAAGGCGGCCAAGATCGAGACCGACGGCGACGACGAATCGACCTCGCTGTCGTGGTCATGTCTCAAGGGAGATTTTGATTCGGTCTTCAGCATGGCCGTCGATCTGCTGCTGCATCCGCAATTTCGCGCTGACAAGCTCCAGCTTGCCCAGCAACAGGAGGAGACCGGAATTATTCGCCGCAACGACAGCGCCAGTCGAATCGCGGAACGCGAAGCGCTCAAGCTCGCCTATGGAAAAAATAATCCTTATGCGCGCCTGCCGGAGTTCTCCACTGTGGAGGCCGTCACGCTGGCCGATCTGAAAGATTGGCATCAGAGAACGGCAACGCCCAACAATATGATTGTCGGTATTACTGGCGACTTCAACTCCGCAGAGATGGAGGCAAAATTACGCGCTGCCTTCGCTTCCCTGCCGCGTGGCGCGGCCTTTGTCTCCGCCAAAATCGCCTTTCCCGGCCCCACGCCCGGCGTGTACTTCGTACAAAAAAGCGATGTGAACCAAAGCAATGTCTGGCTGGTGGGTCTGGGCACGGAACGCAGCAATCCTGACTACTACGCACTCAGCGTGATGAATGAAATCTTCAGCGGCGGCTTTGGCTCGCGGCTCTTTCAGGCCGTGCGGACGCGGCTGGGCCTTGCTTATTCCGTCTCCGGCTCCTATGGCGCGGACTATGACCATCCCGGCATCTTCTATGTGACTGCGGGAACCAAGAGCGCGAGCACGGTGCAAGCGACCCAGGCTATGCTGCAACAAGTCCGCGATTTGAAGACTGATCCGCCAACCGCAAGCGAACTACACAAAGCAAAAGACGAGTTACTCAACTCCTACATCTTCCACTACGATTCCAAGGCAAAGATTCTACGAGAGCAGGTCAATCTGGCCTTCCATAACTACCCGCTGGACTTTATCGAGAAATATCGCGCAGGCATTGAGAAGGTCACGGCTGCGGATGTAACTCGCGTTGCGCAAAAATATATCGATGCCAACAAGCTGGCGATTCTTGTGGTGGGCAACGGAAAAGAATTCGGCACGCCCTTGTCGAATCTTGGGCCAGTACAAACGCTCGACATCACCATCCCGCTGCCCGCGCAAATGCAGGAGAAGTAGAGCGGGAGTTGATGGAGCCTCTAGCCTGTTAGTCCCAACATGTGGTGCCCGGAGGGGGACTTGAACCCCCACGACCTTGCGATCTGCGGATTTTAAGTCCGCTGCGTCTGCCGATTCCGCCATCCGGGCCGCATCGCGGCACAGTCACGCTCTGATTCTATATCGAAGCGCAACGGAGACCGACAGATTCCCCGCCCTTCAATCGTTGGGAACGCTGGCCTCATCGCCCTTGAAGGGATTTTCAAAGCGCGTGAACTCGGAGAGATACAGCAGATGCACGGAACCAGTTGGGCCGTTGCGCTGCTTGGCGATGATGATCTCGGCCTTGCCTTTGCTCTCCGGGTCTTCCTCGCCGCTCTCGTCGCGGCTGTAGTAGCTTTCGCGGTGGATGAAGGCCACCACATCGGCATCCTGCTCAATCGAGCCGGACTCGCGCAGATCGGAGAGCATGGGCCGCTTGTCGCCACCACGCTGCTCACTGGCGCGGCTCAACTGCGAGAGCGCGATCACCGGCACGCGCAACTCCTTGGCCAGCGCTTTCAGGCCACGCGAGACAGCGGAGACCTCCTGCGTGCGATTCTCAAAGCGCCGGCTGTTCGGGCCAGATGCGCCGCCAGACATCAACTGCAAATAGTCGATGACCACCAGATCAAGCTGGCCCTCCTGCTGGCGCAGACGGCGCGCCTTGGCCCGCATCTCGGCCAGAGAAATGCTTGGCGTGTCATCGATGAACATACGCGCCTCAGCCAATTGCGCCAGCGCGCTCACCAGCTTGTCGCGATCTTCCCGCGTCAAAAATCCCGTCTGAATATGCCGCATGTTCACAAAGGCCTGCGAGGCCAACATGCGTCGCAGCAGCGCTTCCTTCGACATTTCCAGCGAGAAGATGCCCACCACCTTGCCGCCACGCACCGCAGCATTCTGCGCGATGTTGATGGCCCAGGCCGTCTTGCCCATCGACGGACGCGCCGCCAGAATGAATAGCTCCGAGGGTTGGAGTCCGCTCGTCATGCGGTCAAAGTCGTGGTAGTGCGTGGCCAGTCCTGTAACCTCGCGGCCTTCCTTATACAAATTGTCAATCGAGCCGAAGGAGCTGCGAACAATCTCTGGAATGCTGGAAAATCCCTGTGTAATTCCGCGCTCGGAGACCTCCAGCAGCGCCGATTCGGTCGCGTTCAGCACCTCCAGCGCATCCTCGCCCTGGTCGCTGGCGCGGGCCAGAGCCGTCGAGCAGATGCCCATCAACTGCCGCAGCAGAGATTTATCCTTGACGATGCGAACGTAGTCCTCAATGCTGAGGCGGCGCGGCAGATTTTCTGTCAGGCTAAAGAGATAGGCGCGATGCCCAATGGATTCCAGCTCGCGGCGGCGATCCAGCTCCTCGCTCAGCGTGATGATATCCACGGCGCGGCCCGCATCGACCAGCTCGCCCATGCGCGCAAAGATTTTCCGGTGCGAGTCGAGCGAGAAGTCCTCTGCGGTCAGTCGCTCAGCGGCTTCGCTGTAGGCTGCATTGTCCAACAGGATCGCGCCCAGAATCGTGCGCTCCGCATCGACGCTCGCGGGCAGTCCTCGTTCCAGCGCGAAATCGGGAGCTGTGACCATGTCATCAGTGTAGAGGGCACCTCTGTGGACAGGCTCTGCAAAGTGTGGAGAACTGGCCAGCGGAGGGAACGCGCCACCGCCGCGCGCACATTACAGAAAATTCTATCTTTTCTTATGTTGCACTTGCGTGGGCGTTGCTCACAGAGCCATCCCTGCCGCGTCCTTTTTATATACGATGAACGTAGTACCCCATGTTTTGAGGTTGCCATTTTTATGTATCGCAGTTTCTTTCGTAGTTGTCGCTGTAGTCTCCGTCTTCTTTTTTGCGTCGCTCTGGTACTAGGGTTCGCTTCTGTCCAATTGCACGGCCAGACGGCAGTGACAAACCCTTCCACATATCTTCCCTCCATCGACACGCCCTCTAACGAAGCTGCGCTCGAAGTTGTCGCCATGCAGAGGATTGCCGACCAATGGGACGAGGCTGTGCAGCAACACGATCCCTATGCGCTGGATCTGGTGCTGAGTCCCAAGCTGGTGGACATCTCCTCCGGGGGGCAGGTCACGCATCGCGATGAGTTGGTGGCGCTGGTCACAAAGAAAAAATCTCCCATTCGCGCACTCGATCAAAAGGTCTCCAGCGTGCGCGTTCTGGGGGATGTGGCGATTGTGAATGGAACCTACAACGTCAAATTTCCTCCCGATGAGGAGCACCGCGCGCGGAAAGATGAAACGGGCATCTACAGCCAGGTTTTTGAGCGGCTGAGCAACTCTTGGGTCTGTATCAACTCCCAGAGAACTGCGCTCGTGGCCGAGTCAGGCCGTTCCGGCGATAAGAAAAAAGGTGCGAACAACCCAGCGGTCTTCTGAGGAGTCTGGCTTTGAAGGGACGGGACTTTAGTCCCGCCATAGTGGTCGAAATGAGAAGCCCCTGAGGGACATGTTTTCCGCTCAGATAAAGGCTCCTTCTGGATTATTGCGTGGAAGGAAAGATTTAACGCACGATGCTCATGCCAGCGCCACGCTGCTTGGCCTTCTCTATCACCGCATGAACCTCTGACATAAAAGCGTCCGGCTGGCTGACCACCACCTGCCCCGTAGGATTGTTGAGCAGTTGGGCAATCTCGTTCCAACGGATCAGCGGAGAAGTGGATTCGACCGTTACCAGTCGGCGCTGTGGCTCCGCCTTCACGAAATAGACTATCCAGAGCGAGATGGCCGATATCTGCACGAACTCACCGATGAAGTTGATAAGCATTCCCTGCGCTGGGAATCGAAGAAAAAGTGCTATTTCCACCAACTGGTAGGTGGATATCATAGCCAAGCCAAAGCTGATGCCGAAGACGCGACTCCCATAGGACATACCAAGGGACTGTGCGGTAAATGCAAAAAATGTGACGAGGCAGAGCACTAAAATACATTCGCAGCGCTCAATCTGTGTCCCAACCATCACGATTAGTTGAACGGAACTGGCATGGGAGCCAAAGATCGCAGCAACGGCCATGATTCCAGAGACAGCGACCGACCAACGGAAAGCGACGGCACCGAGATGCTGAATGCCCGGCAGAGCAGAGGTCGCCTGGAGGTACAGATCGTAGACCACGCGAAAGATAAAAAGAGAGGCAACCAAATAGCAAATTAGGTAGGAATAGAAGAATGTAATTTGTGCCGTGCGGTATGAAAGGATGGAGAAGAAAAACATTCCTTTAGTCACGAGGTAAGAAACCGCAGCAAATACTGTTACCCAGAGATACGCCTGAAACGCTGGAAACGTTCTGTGCAAGGACTTGCCGCGAAGGACGCAAAGCAGCGCCACCAGCAAGACAACTTGAACCACAGTCGATACGATCAGGCCACTATGCACAACACACCCCAGATTCCGCCATCATATTGGGAACCTGGGGCATAAGGCAAGCGAATAATGGAAACATGACCGATCAGTAACAAACTTTAGTTACCGCTCAATAGCAGGTGAGGCCATTGCAAACCGGGTTCGGTGTCGCGTTGGAGGCGACCATGATGGTTTTCACGCTGGAGGTAGTCTTGGCGGAGACGTAATGGTCGGCAGCAAAACCTGTGAGGAGCATTCCAAGGGCGAGGGCGCGAACAATGAGCTTCATAAGGGGAAATTCCTTTCAAGATTAGAAAGATTTTTTAATTTTGTGCTTGCGCACTTTCTGATTCCGAGTATAGTGGTGATGTATGGTAAGCTTCCTGTTTTCAGCCAGATACGCAAATTCCTGAAACTTGAATGACCCCAGTCATGTTAGTTGTCAAATTATTCAATGTTGTCGATAGACGATATTGAAGTACATCGCTTTTGCTGCATGCTTTTCCCGCAAGATTCTCTGGATTCTTCGCTCCGCTCAGAATGACAGCACTTGCGGCGCGAACTTCAATATAAAAAACGAGGTGTCATTCTGAGGAGGTCGCCGCAGCGAACGACGAAGAATCCAGACGATGCTGGCGTGGAACAAACAGCATTTTCCCTGCGAAGATTCTCTGGATTCTTCACTCCGCTACGCTTCGCTCAGAATGACAGCGCTTTGGAACGCCGGCAGCAGAGCCGACGGCGAAGAAAATGGCTCACCGCGCTGCGAACATTTCGCCTGCGAACGTGCTACCATAGAGGACAGTTCAAGACTGTTGTTTTTCGCGCTCAAGCCTTTGGGAATCAACTGCTTGCCATGATTCTTCCCCAAAGACGCTCCTGCGCTGAAAAATCACTGCTGGAGTCCCATGTCTCGGAAAGATTCTGCTACGCAAGACGCATCGCTCACGCTGATAGAAGCCCCCACGTTAGAAACCGCTGGCGAAGAGCCTGCTGCCACGGACAGCGCCATCACCGCCAGCGCCATTACTGCCAGCAACAAGGCGCGCGCGGCGGCCAACAGCGCCAGCTACACCGGCGACAGCATCAAAGTGCTGGAAGGCCTGGAGGCTGTTCGGCTGCGTCCAGCCATGTATATTGGCTCAACGGGCGAGATGGGCCTGCACCATCTTGTCTATGAAGTCGTGGACAACTCCGTGGACGAGGCCCTGGCTGGCCACGCCAACCGCATCGAAGTTACCATCCACGTCGATAACTCCGTTACTGTGGTGGATGATGGTCGCGGCATTCCCGTGGACGAGATGACTCTGCCGGGAGGTGAGCGCCTGCCTGCCGTGCAAGTGGTGCTGACCAAGCTGCACGCGGGCGGCAAATTCGATTCCTCCACATATAAGGTATCGGGCGGTTTGCATGGCGTGGGCGTCTCCTGCGTCAATGCGCTCAGCGAGACCTTTGACGTGGAGATTTGGCGCGATGGCCGCACCTACGAACAGGATTACGCGCGCGGCATCCCCGTCAGCGGCCTGCGCCAGACCGGAACCAGCAAGAAGCGCGGCACCAAGGTTCATTTTTTGCCGGATCACACCATCTTTGCCGTCTCCGAATACAACTACGACACGCTGGCGCAACGACTGCGCGAGCTGGCCTTTCTGAACAAAGGCCTGGAGATCACGCTGACTGACGAGCGCGCCACCGACGCCAAGACCGGCGAGGCGCGACGCACGGAGTTCAAATACACCGGAGGCATCGCCGAGTTCATCAAGCATCTGAACCGCGGCAAGCAGACCCTGCACGATAAGCCTATCTATATGGAGGCCGAGCGCGACAACGTGGTGATGGAGATCGCGCTGCAATATAACGATGGCTACTCGGAGACGGTCTTCAGCTTCGCCAACAACATCAACACCGTGGACGGCGGCTCGCACCTGTCAGGCTTTCGCACCTCGCTGACACGCACCATCAACAGCGCCGGACAGCAGATGGGCCTGTTTAAGGACGTAAAGGAAAATCTCTCTGGCGACGACGTTCGCGAAGGGCTGGTCGCGGTCATCAGCGTGAAGCTGCCGCAGCCACAGTTTGAAGGCCAGACCAAAGGCAAGCTCAACTCGGATATTGCCGGCATTGTGCAGGCGTTTATCAATGAGCGGCTGGGCATGTTTTTGGAGCAGAATCCTCCCGTGGCGCGGCGCATCATCAACAAGGCGATTGAGGCCGCACGCGCGAGAGAGGCGGCACGCAAGGCCCGCGATCTGACACGGCGCAAAGGCGCGCTCGACGGCGGCGGACTGCCCGGCAAGCTGGCCGATTGCAGCGAACGCAACCCGGAGCGCTGCGAACTCTATCTGGTCGAAGGCGAATCGGCAGGCGGTACGGCAAAGCAAGGACGCGATCGCCGCTATCAGGCGATTCTTCCACTGAAGGGAAAAATTCTCAACGTCGAAAAAGCCCGCTACGACAAGATGCTGGGCCATGAGGAAATTCGCGCCATGATTACCGCGCTCGGCTGCGGTATCGGCAAGGACGACTTCGATGTTTCCAAGCTGCGCTACGGCAAGCTGATTCTGATGACCGACGCCGATGTGGACGGTTCGCACATCCGCACGCTGCTGCTCACCTTCTTCTTCCGCCACATGACGGAGTTGATCAAGCGCGGCCATGTCTACATCGCGCAGCCGCCACTCTACCGCATCAAGAAGGGCAAGTTCGAGCAATACATTAAGGATGATCGCGAATTTGTACGCGTCATGGTCAAACGCGCCTCCGACGGCATGACCGTCCGGCACGGCGAGAGCGCCAGCAAGCTGGAAGGCGCGACGCTCACCAAGTTCATGGCGCAGTTGAATGAGTACCTCGGCTTCTTTGAGAAAGTGGACAAGCGCCTGCGCAATGAGCAGGTCACTTCCCTGCTGGCCAAGCTGGAGTTGGCAAAACGCGTGGACTTCGAAGGCCAGCTAGGAAGCGCTCCGGCAAAGATCGAGCGCCTGCATGAAGCGCTGGGAAAGATGGCCAAGCAATATCAGTTCAAGGCCGTCCACGCGCCAGTGCATGACGAGGAACACCAGACCTTCTCGCTGAGCTTTACCGACGCGCAAGGCGCAGAACGGCGCATCGACTGGACTCTGGCTAGTTCGCCGGAGTATCGGCAGATGATGGCCAAGTACGCGCTCATCAAGGAGCAATTGGAGCCACCGTTCCTGATCGAGTACATCACCAAATCCCAAGCCCAGGCCGCAGCCGAGGCGGAAGAGGCGGATGTCGAAGCTGGGGCCGAGGCGAGCGCAGAAACACAGGCAGCCAAACCAGCAGCGAAGCGCTCCGCAAAGGGGCCGCAGGAGCCAGTGGAGAAATCCACGCCGCGCGAACTATTTGAATACGTCATTGATCAGGGTCGCCGCGAGTATCAGGTGCAGCGCTACAAGGGGCTGGGCGAGATGACCAGCTCGCAACTCTGGGAGACGACAATGGATCCGGAGCGGCGCACGCTATTGCAAGTTCGGCTGGAGGATATTGCCGAGACGGAACAAATCTTCTCCACACTGATGGGCGAGGATGTCGAGGCGCGCCGCAAGTTCATCGAGGAAAATGCGCTCGACGTGAAGAACCTGGACATCTAGCCAGCGGAACGCCTTAGGAAGCCCTGCACAAGTCTGCGTTTTGCAGGGGCGCGGCTTCAGCCCCTGAGGGAATGCGGTCTCGCAATAAAAACTTGTGCAGCGATTCCCTTGATTTTACCCGGCACAGCAGGAAAGCTGTTGCACGTCTCTGGTAAAAGTTTGCGCTGCCAGCTTAAGTCCTTCCACCATCGTCAGGTAGGGAAAGAGTTGGCTGGCAAGGTCGTTGACCGTCATTTGCGCGCGAATGGCCAGCGCTGCGGTTTGGATCAATTCGCCCGACTGCGAAGCCACAGCCTGTACGCCGAGAAGCCGTCCACTTCCCTCTTCCGCAACCAGCTTGATGAATCCGCGTGTGTCGAAATTTGCCAGCGCGCGCGGCACATTGTCGAGCGTAAGGGTTCGCGTATTCACCCGCAATCCGCTCTCGCGCGCAGCGGATTCATCTAGGCCGACCGTTGCAATCTGCGGATCGGTAAATATCACTCCCGGCACCACGGATAAATCCAGCCGCTCATTTCCGCCGAGCATGTTCATTGCTGCTCGTGTGCCAGCAGCAGCGGCAACGTAGACATACTCCGGGTTCGTGGTGCAGTCTCCTGCAGCGTAGATGCGAGGATTCGAGGTACGCAGAAACTCATCGACAGGAATCGCGCCATGTTCGTTCACGACGACTCCAGCATTTTCCAGAGAAAGGCTGACGGTATTGGGCGCGCGCCCGGTCGCAAGCAACAGATGGTCGCCGCAGATACGCTCCTGGCCAGTGTCCACGGTGAAAACACTTCCATCGTGATGGACGCGCTGGATTTGCTGCCCGATCACAATACGCATTCCCTCATCGGCGAGAATTTGTTGGATCGTTTCCCCAATCTCGTGGTCATAACGCGACAAAATTCTGGAGCGAACAAGCATTGTGACCTTGCTGCCGAGCCGCAGAAATGCCTGCGCCAGTTCCAACGCAATGTAGGAGCCACCGTAGACGATCAAGTGTTCTGGCAAATTTTGAGCGGCCAATGCTTTGGTGGATGTCCAGTACGGCGTACCTTCCAAGCCAGCCACCGATGGGATTGCGGGTGATGCGCCGGTGGCAATCAACACGCGATCAAACGGCAAGGTTTGCTCACGACCATCGGGTTCCTTCACCAGCAAGGCGCGGTCGTTGGCAAATCTCGCCTCGCCATGAATCAAACGGATGTTGGCGCTACTTTCGACAATGGATTCATATTTTTTCTTCCGCAATTCCTCTACCCGCGCCTGTTGTTGCGCCTGCAACGCGGCTCGATTCACGCTGGGCTGTACGGAAGAGATTCCTCCATCGAATGGGCTGGAGGTACGAACGTGAGCAACTTGGGCCGCGCTGATTAGTATCTTCGATGGCACGCAGCCGATATTGACGCAGGTGCCTCCCGTTATGCCCCGCTCCACCATCATTACCTCCGCCCCGTTTTCCTGGAGGCGGATCGCGGCGGCAAAGGCTGCGCCGCCACTACCAATCACCGCAACTTTAAGCGCTTTAGATGCAGACACAGCGCAGCAGTCAGCCTCTTTCAGGCCAGCCCCTATCTTTGGAAAACAAATTTTCGGATCCAATTACTTCACCTTTCCTTCCTGCGTGGAGGGATAGCCTGCGTTGGCAGTCGCTTTGGTCAGAGCGGCCACCGACGTTTTGGCATCATCGAAGGTCACGACAGCGTCTTTTTTGACAAAGCTGACATCGACTTTAGAAACGCCGGGAACAGCATTCAGCGCTTTCTTCACGGTGATGGGGCACATCGCGCAGGTCATAGATGGAACCGCCAACGTGACGGTTTTCGTTGCCGCAAAAGCTGGAAGCGCTACGGCAAGCATCAGGGAAATGGACAACTTTTTTAGGGTATTCACAAGTTTGCTCCTTTAGTAGAAGAGTGGCGCGAGATAAGGAAAGGACAGTGCAATCAGCACCAGCACTGCGACGATCCAGAAAAGGATTTTGTAGAAATGTTGTGCTTGTGGCAGCGCGCAGACATCTCCCGACTTGCAGTTCGCGGCAGGGCGATAGACGCGCCGCCAGCCGAAGAACATGGCGACCAGCGCAATGCCAAGAAAGATAGGACGATAGGGTTCCAGTTTTGTCAGGTTGCCGATCCAGGCTCCGCTGAATCCAAGGGCAATCAGCAACAGCGGTCCCAGGCAGCAGGTGGAGGCGAGAATCGCCGCTAGACCGCCAACCGCGAGTGCAGTGGAACTTGATTTGGAATTGGTATTGGAATTTTTGGGGAACATCCGCTCTTTTCTCCTTGCTGTAACTACTGTAATCTCCGTATATAAGTACGGAGTCAAGCATGAAATCCAGATTGACCATCGGAAAATTGGCGGAAGCTGCGGGAGTAGGCGTTGAGACGGTGCGTTTTTATCAACGTTCGGGGTTGTTGGCAGAACCAGCACGCCCATTCAAGGGATACCGAGAGTACAGCCAAGCAGATGTCCGGCGCATCTTGTTTATCAAGCGGGCACAGACACTCGGATTTAACCTGGGCAACATTATGGGACTGCTCAAGCTAGATGGCCCCCAGGCTTGCAGCTTGACACATGATCTGGCCGTGAATAAATTGCATCTCGTGGAAGGAAAAATTACCGAGCTAAGATCGATTCGACGTGCATTGAAGCAGATGGTACGGCAATGCGAGCTCGACCATGAGACTGGAACATGCCCGATCATCCACGCTCTTGTAGAAGGTTCAATGCCCGGCGAATTTTGAATCAGTGAATCAGAGAAAAAAACTGGTACAAAGGGAGCTGAGGAAATGGCGAGGGAGATGTATAAGCCGGAAGAGATCGTGAATCTAGGGAAGCGCTGCACAAGTCAACGTTATGCAAATTGTTCAAGCAGCTTCCGCAGTACAGTGTGGGACAAACAAGAAAAATTCCTTTACTTCTTCTCCTCAAACTTCAACGCCGCAGAATTGATGCAATAGCGCAGGCCCGTCGGCTTGGATCCATCCTCAAACACATGACCGAGATGCGCTCCGCACTGCGCACAAACTGGTATGCTTATCCTGAGAATTATCCATTTGGGTCTCGAAACGGAGCCAGCTTGTGAAACGATTTGTGCCCGGCCTACTTTGTTTGGCTGCATGTCTTCAATTGTCAGCCCAAAATACAGTTCCGAATGTACGCCAGAATTTTCAGAATCCGCCCAAGGCATATCGGCCTATGGTGCGATGGTGGTGGCCTGGCGGCGACGTAACCGATGCAGAGCTACGCAGAGAGGTGCGCCTTCTCGATCAAGCCAACTTTGGCGGCGCTGAAATTCAACCTTTCATCATTGGACTTGATCCAAAAATGTCGAAGAAGACTCGCACGCGGGTCAACGATTACCTGACGCCGACCTTCTTCGCCCACATGCAGGCCGCGCTGGAAGAGGCGCATGCGCGTGGAATGTGGCTGGACTATACCTTTGGCTCCGGCTGGCCCTTCGGCGGAGCTGGCGCCATTACTCCAGAGCTAGCCTCTGTACAGTTGAAATCGGCACATCAAACCATTCGCGGGCCGGTTCATTTCCACGAAAAGATACAGATGCCAGAGCTGAACCCGGACATCGCCAAGGATCGTACCCTCCCGGCGGGCTGGCTTGAACGCTTCCAGCAACGCGAAAAATTAGTGGCCGTGGTCGCTGTTCGAGGCGACGCAGTACAACTCTATCCCGGACAGTCCGTGAAACAACGCCCGCAGGTCAAACGAACGGGCCAGTTGGATCCTGGAACCTCCGTGGTGCTGACAAGCCACATGTTGCCCGATGGAACGCTGGATTGGAATGTTCCAGAGGGGACATGGCAAGTATTCTCCTTCAAAGAATTACCTAGCGGACAGACTGTCGTCGGTGGGGCCGGAGTGGGGCCGCAATTCGTTCTGGATCACATGAGCAAGCAGGCATTTGATGCCTATGCCCAACACGTCGGCGACACAGCCAAACAGTACGATGGCCAGTTTTTCGGCAAAGGAATGCGGGCTATCTTCTGCGACAGCCTGGAGGTGCGCGCCGACCTTTATTGGAGTGATAATTTTCTCGAAGAGTTCCGCAAGCGGCGCGGGTACGATCTCACGCCGTTTCTACCCATTCTGAAGGTTCCGGGCTTTGGAAAGCGTTACGGCTCCACCTCTGCCCGATTGCCGCTCTATAACATTCGTGGAATTGGGGATCGCGTCCGTCGGGATTACTGGCAGACGGTCTCCGATATTATGATCGACAATTTTTACTCGCCTTTCATCCAGTGGGCCGCGAACAACAATCTGTTGTCGCGTGTGCAGGCGCATGGATCGCCCACCGACCTGCTCCGCGTTTATGGCGCGTCCAGCATTCCTGAGACGGAAGATTTATACGACAATGGCCGCTATGACTTTCTGAAAATGGCGTCCTCTGCTGCGGATTTGTATGGACGGAACATTGTATCCAGCGAAAGCTTTGTCTGGTATGGCAAGGCGTATCAGACGACTCCAGAGAAGATCAAGCGCTATGCCGATGAACTGTTCACCGCCGGGATCAACGAAATTATTTATCACGGCTACCCCTACGAATATATGGATCGCCCGGAGCCGGGCTGGCACCCGTTTGCACTCGAAGGCGCGTTTTCCTCTGACATGAATCAGCACAACACGTTTTGGCCGTATCTCCCTCGCCTGAACGAGTACATCACCCGCCTGCAATATATTTCCCAGGCCGGTAGCACCGTGGTTCCGGTTGCGCTCTATCGTGGAACGCTCGCGTATGACGCTGTTGAACCCGCTCCGCCCGAACCTAAAATTGATACCCGTCTCATGGCAGCCGGATATAACTTCGACCACGTGGATGCCTACACGTTGCTGCGCTGCAAGATCGTAAATGGCAAGCTGGTCTCGCCCGGAGGAACAAGCTATGGAGTCTTGATTCTCCCAAATCAAAAGTCCATCTCCCAAAAACTTGCGGATCGACTGATGGCATTCGCGAACAGCGGACTTCCCATTCTCTTTGTAGGACGCGCGCCAAAGGTGGAACCTCTGGCTGTCAATGGCAAGGTTCCAAGCGAAGACATTCCATACCCTCTACAGAAAATCTTGGCGGACAAAACCGTCCATATCGCCGCAAACCCATCCGATGTCATCCCCATTCTGAACACATCCGTTGCGCCCAATCTTCACTTTGCAGGGCAGCCCGTTCCTTTTATTGAGAAGCACATCGGCAAACTCGATATCTTTTTCCTGCGCAATCCTGATGATGCAGAGAAGCGAACCAGGATTAACTGCACGGCGCTCGGCACGCCGGAGATATGGAATCCTTGGACAGGCGCGATCCATCCTTTGGCTCAATTTGAGAGAAATGGGACGACTGTACAGTTACCGCTGGATATTGATCCTTATGGATCGGTGCTTCTGGTCTTCGATCCAGACGGGAAATCAACAGAAAGCCCCGTAAAAATGTCCCCTCCAACCCCGCCATCTGTGCAGATTGCTGTGGGCCAGAATGGATGGGAATTCCACGGCGTAGGAATGGGGCCGGGCAGCCATCCTGAAACAATCAATATGGAACTGCCGAACCTGGAAGACTGGACAATGAACGACCAATTGAAGAATTTTTCCGGACGTGGGCAGTACACCACCACGTTTGTTGTGCCTGAAAATCTCCTGAGCAGTCATCATCGGATACTGCTTGATCTCGGCGACGTGAAGGATGTTGCCGAAATTTCCATCAACGGAAAAGCTGGGCCTGTGCTACTGCTACAACCGTACAAGGCAGATGTAACTTCACTATTGCATGTCGGTGAGAATACGCTTCAGATCACTGTCGTCAATACTCTCTTCAATGCCCTGTCGGCTCAAGGGAGGAGTAAGAACTATCGGCCAGAAACAACCAATACGGCAAGTGGGCTAATGTCCTCTGGGCTGATTGGGCCGGTGCAGTTGGAGGAGACGGAAACCACTTCCCCCTAGAGAAGCTCTGCACAGGTTCCTATTTCGATGCGGCGTTCCCTCCGGGGCTGAAGCCAGCGTTGATTTTGCTGCATGTGCGGCGCGGCTGAAGCCGCGCCCCTTCAAAACGCTGATTTATACAGCAGTTCCCTAGCCATTCTTTGTAAATCGGTATGTGGAAGCGACAAAACGATAGGCGAGATCGAGCGCAATTTCATGCGCTTCGTCCTCTTCCAGACGATGGTCTGCGACCAGCTTGGACAGATAGGCACAATCGACTCGGCGAGCTACGTCATGCCGCGCCGGAATGGAAAGAAATGCGCGCGTGTCGTCGTTGAATCCGACCGTGTTGTAGAAGCCTGCTGTCTCTGTCGTGGATTCACGGAAGCGCAACATGCCCTCTGGGCTGTCGTGGAACCACCAAGGCGGCCCAAGTTTGAGACAAGGATAATGCCCGGCAAGTGGGGCCAGTTCCCGACTATAAGTAGATTCGTCCAGAGTAAAAAGGATAATCGACAGCTTCGTCTCATTACCGAAGCGCTGCAACAACGGTTGCAGATTGTGAACATAGTCGGTGGACGCGGGAATATCCGCCCCAATGTCCTGCCCAAAGCGTTGGTAGAGCGCCGCATTGTGGTTGCGCAAGCTTCCGGGATGAATCTGCATAACTAGGCCATCCTCTAAACTCATGGCCGCCATTTCGGTCAGCATTTGGGCGCGAAAAAGTTCCCTGTCTGCTGTGGATGCGGAGCCTGCGCGTACACGATCAAAGAGAGCGGCGGCAGCTTCGCGGCTCAGATCGGCGGTAGCTGCTGTTGGATGTCCGTGATCTGTGGCCGTGCATCCCAGCAAACGGAAGCGTTCGCGAGTCTTGCGTAGCGCAGCCAGATAGCCACTCCAATTTGCGGTGTCTTCCTTTGCCACAACGCCCAACCGTTCAATGTTGGACACAAAGCCGTCGAAGTCAGGATCAACGACAGGGTCAGGGCGAAACGTGGGAAGAATTTTTCCGCGCCATCCTGACTGCTTCAACTGGCGATGAAATTCCAGATCGTCCAGCGGAGAATCCGTCGTTGCCAGCACCTCAATGCAAAAGCGTTCATATAATGCGCGCGGCAAAAATTCCGGCGTGGCTAGCTTTTCTTGGATCGTATCGTAGTACAAATCCGCAGTTTGAGCAGTAAGATTTTTTTGCAGTCCGAATAATTCCTGAAAAGCATAGTTCAGCCAGAGCCGCGTGGGCGTGCCGCGAAAAAGATAATACTGTTCAGCAAATATCCTCCAGACGGCGCGTGGATCCTTGATCTCATCTTGTCCGATGCCCAGTCGCTCTAGTGGAATGCCCTGGCTGTAGAGCATTCGAAAAACATAGTGGTCGGGCTTGATAAAGAGAGTGGCAGGATCGGCGAATGGCTGGTTCTCAGCGAACCATCGCGCTTCCGTATGCCCGTGCGGGCTGAGTATGGGCAGGTCTTGAATTGCGGCGTGCAGGCGCCGCGCAATCGCCAGCGTGGCAGGGTCGGATGGGAAGAGTCGGTCAGGATGCAGCATACATTCAAGAATCTCATGAAACCCGGCGTTGCGCCCGTAGAATTTTCCGTGCTAGAAAATCGTTTTTTTAAGGTACAACTTCCGTTGCGGTTGCATAGCTGAGCTGATGAATGGCGATCCACGTTTGCGCGTAGGCGGTGAGCGCGTTCAGGCTGGTGGTGCGATCATCTTGCAGCGCATTCAGATAATCAATAAGAGCAAGGCCGCCGTGCTCATACGCGAATTGCGCGATGGTGAGCACGTCCTTCGCTTCGTCCAGATAATGTCCCTGATATCGGTCGGACAAGACCTTGGACGTGGTGTAGCCTACCCATGCCTGATCCACATCAGAAAAGACCTGGTTGCGTGCAGCCACCTCTGAAAACCGAATGGCCTGCGCCTGATATTTCGAGGTGGCCTTGTTGCCTTGATTACGATCAAAGATGCGAATGGGAATAGTGGCATAAAATCCGAAGCTATTTTGATACCCACTATGGTCATATTCGCCCTCAAGCGTCGGATCGGTGGTTCCATTTGCATAAGCAAGCTTGACGTTCGCATCGGCTACGCGAACCGCAACCTGCGCAGCCTGATAGTCGGGGCGAGACGTCAAGGCGCGCTGTTCCAGTTCTGGCAGCGTAAGCGTGAGTACAGGCGGAATGATATTGCCGACAATATCAAATGTGCTGCCGGGTTTTTCATAGCCAAGCAGCGTTTGCAGTTGGTCGCTGGTCTGAGCAAGATTTTGCTCCGCCGTGGATTCGTCAGTCTCGAATTGAGCAAGCTGCAAATCCAGACGCTCGTAGTCCAGCTTGCCGAGGTCGCCGGTTTTGTAGCGCTCGCGGCTGATGTCGAGTTCATGCTGAAAGCTGGCAAGATTGTCTTTGGCGAGTTTGAGCGCGGCCTTGGCCAGCAGCATATTTGTGAATGCCGTTTTGACCTGGAGAATCACCTGCCGCTCCTGATCCTGATACAAATCCAAGGTCTGCTCGGTCGTCGATCGCGCGCTGTCGAGACGCCAGCGCCGTTTCTGTCCCCGCTCAAACAGACGGGCCAACTGAAGGCTGTACATGTACGGGGTGGCAGAGTTTGCCGGATTCGTAACGTTCGTTCCATACCCCGTGAAATATGGGTTTTGACGCACGCCAGCCTGGGTCTCCTGCGCTTTGACGGACAAAATGTTCTGCTCGGCTGCCAGCAGTGTAGGATTTTTTGCGCGCGCGATAGTCACCACTTGTTGCAGCGTGAGCGGAGCGGCAGGAGGATTCTGCACTTGAGCATTGGCGACCTGCAAGCACAGCAGAACGGTTCCCATCGCCAGCATCCATAAGAAAAGCGGCATCCTTGTGATCGGTATTTTTTTTCGAGTCATCGTTAATGTTTCCTTGTCCAAAATACGCATGTAAATCAGCCTCAGTTCTCGAATTCCGTCTCTGGCGTGGGAAGAATATCTTCATCTTTGGCGATCCAGACGTAGAGCGTTGGCAGCAGGAAGATGCTCATCACCAGATCGGCAATCAATCCCCCCACGATCACAATGGCGAAAGGCCGCTGCGAGTCTGAACCGATTTCATGAGACATGGCAGCAGGGAGCAGGCCCAGCGTCGCTACGAGCATGGTCATCATAATGGGACGCAGCCGAAGCACCGCGCCCTCCACGGCGGATTCTTCAATTGTGTTGCCGCGAGCGCGCAGTTGGTTGATGTACTCCAGCATAATGACACCGGTCTGCACGGACACGCCGAAGAGGGCAAGAAAGCCAACGCCGGACGAGACGCTGAAATTGGTGTGCGTGATTAGGAGAGCAAGCAGCCCGCCGATGCGCGCCATCGCGACATTGGCGAGAATCAAGATCGCCCACTTAAAAGATTTGTACATCGAATACAGAATGATGAAGATCAGCAGCACAGTTAACGGCACAATGATGAGCATCCGCGCCTCTGCGCGTACTTCGCTTTGGTACTCTCCCTCCCATGCAATGTGATATCCGCGTGGAAGTTGTATCTGCGCGTCTACTTTCTGGATGGCCTCTCTTACCGTGTCGCCAAGGGCACGACCGCGCACGCTGTACTTAATCGCGACATAACGCTGGTTATTTTCGCGATAAATTTCGGAGCCTTCGTCTACTTCTCGTATCTTGCAAAGCTGCGCCAGCGATACACGTTCGCCCGATGGCGATAACAAACGGATATTTTTGATTGCTTCGCTGGTATCCCGATACTGGGGGAGATAGCGCAGCGTGAGGTTATACACCTGCTCGCCCCGCATGACCTGCGTTAGAGCATTGCCTCCGACAGCGGTCTGGATCGCGTCCTGCACATCGGCCACGTTGATGCCCCAGCGCGCCGCCGCCTGACGATCCACCACGAAATCCAGATCCGGCTGGCCCGTAACCTGGAAGACGCCGAGGTCTGTAATGCCTTTGATACGGCCCATAATGGCCGCAACTTGATTCGCCTTGTCCTCCAGCACATGCAGGTCATCGCCATAGACTTTTGTGGCAAGCTCGCCCTTGACTCCGCTGACGGCCTCTTCCATGTTGTCTTCAATCGGCTGTGAAAATCCCCAGTCCACGCCGGGAATGTTTTTCTTAAGCTGCTGGCTCATGGCGGCGATCAGATTGTCTTTGTTCTGATGAAAGATGGGGCGCCATTGTTCCTTCGGCTTCAGACCTACGAAATACTCGGTATTGAAGAATCCCGTGTGATCGGTTCCGTCATCCGGGCGGCCCGTCTGACTGGTACACTCGGTCGCTTCAGGAAACGAGCAAAGCAGGACTCGCGCCTGATCGGCGACTCGAATGCCCTCACTGGGGCCTGCGCTTTGGGCCAGAGTGCCGCGCACCCATAGCGCGCCCTCATCCAGATGCGGAAGAAATTCTGAGCCGATGACGCCACCGAAGGCAAGGTAGATTGCGAGAAACAGGCTAGCCACGCCCACCCCTACAGTAAGGCTACGATGATGGATGATCCAGGTGGCGCTCTTCCGATAGTGGGCGGTGATAGATTCCATCACGGGGTTCTTCCACTCCGTTGCGCCTTTTTGGAAGAGAAAACTAGCAAGGACGGGAGCAACGATCATGGAGAAAATCAGAGCGCCCAGCAGCGCAAAGGCCACAGTCCAAGCCATAGGCCGGAAGAGTCTTCCTTCCACGGCCTGCAAGGTAAAGATGGGCAAATACGCTGTGATGATAATTAGGATCGCGTAGAAGACAGGCCGCTGTACCTCATGCGCTGCCTCCCGAATGCGTTCGCGCGGCG
>DAHXNK010000036.1 GCA_027365415.1 Acidobacteriaceae bacterium | reverse complement strand
GATCGCGGCACGCGAGCGCGGCATTTTGAATCTGATGATCCCGGAAGGCAATGCGCGCGAGGCCGCTGTGGTCGAGGGCGTCAATGTTTACCCTGTCAAAACGCTGCTCGAAGTCCGCGAGTTGCTGAACGCCTCCGCCAATGGCGGCATTCACGTTGCGCCAATGCGCGTGGCCACACGCGAGATGCTCAACGAAATGCAGCATTTTCCGCTGGATTTCCGCGACGTGCGCGGCCAGCACACGGCCAAGCGCGCTCTGGAAGTCGCCGCAGCAGGTGGCCACAACGTTCTAATGATCGGCCCGCCCGGCTCCGGCAAAACTATGCTGGCCAAGCGGTTGCCAGGGATTCTCTCGCCGCTGTCGTTTGAAGAAGCGCTGGAGACTACGAAGGTTCACTCTGTCGCCGGGGTGTTGGATGCCGACAAAGGTCTGGTGATGCAGCGGCCTTTTCGTTCGCCGCATCACACTGTTTCTGACGCGGGCTTGATCGGCGGCGGCGCGATGCCGCGCCCCGGAGAGGTTTCACTGGCGCACAACGGCGTGCTATTTCTCGACGAGCTGCCGGAGTTTCCACGGAATGTTTTAGAAGTCATGCGCCAGCCCCTCGAAGATGGGCAGGTGACGATTGCGCGCGCCGCCATGTCGCTTAGCTTTCCAGCGCGATTTATGCTGGCCGCCGCCATGAATCCCTGTCCCTGCGGGTATTTCAACGACAAGTCCCGCGAGTGCCTCTGCACGCCGCCCATGATCCAACGCTATGTCGCCAAGGTCTCCGGGCCGCTGCTGGATCGCATCGACATTCATATTGAGGTTCCGGCGGTACAGTATAAGGAACTCCGCGGCGGCGCGGCGGCTGAAGGTTCCGCAGAGATTCGCGCTCGCGTGCTGGCGGCGCGGGAGCGTCAGGCCGACCGCTTCGCCAAGAACGCCGAGCGCATCTACAGCAATGCACAGATGAGTACGCGGCAGATTCGCGCCTACTGCGAGCTTTCCTCCGATGCCGAGCGTCTGCTGGAGCGTGCCATGCAGCAGCAAGGGCTGAGTGCCCGCGCCCATGATCGAATTTTGAAGATGGCTCGCACGATTGCCGATCTGGAGGGCCAGCCAGATTTATCAGTCAAGCACATTGCCGAGGCCATCCAATATCGCACGCTGGACAGAAGTTATTGGTCGTAACGGGCAAGCCTATGCGCTCTTATCATGTTGATTTACTTGCAGTTGCCATTCAAATACCCCTTTGGAGTTACCGTCTGGGCACCGGCAAGATCAAGACTTAAAATTTTCATTGACTCCCAGCCCAAGGCAACGTACTCTAACAAGTGCCAGGATGGACGGTTTGTCCAGTTCGCGATTCTGATTCCCTCAAAAGAGCCAGCACGAGCGACCCGTAACATCATGATTCGGCAAGGATTTCCAGAAGCGAGCGCAAGAAAATAGAAAGCGTTTCGCCCTGCGCTGATGGCACCATTATGTGAAGCAATACGAATCTTGCCAGTGATTCGCATCAACCATGTACCGAACATGTACCAGAAGATTGTTGTGCAAAGGGACTTTTACAAAGGCATAACAACTCTTTTCATCCTTTGCGTCACAATGTGCGTCTAATAACACGTAAGGGGAGCATGTGTGTGAGGTATCCGCCTGAGGTCGCAAGACAAAGGCGAGTGGTTGCGACAGAACAGCAAGATCGTTCGGCAGCACTGGATTTTGAATTTATTAATTGAGGAGATTGCGATGCGCTCGAATTTGATTTATGGCGCTTTGACCCATGTGGAGAATCGTTATCAGCTTTGCCAGTTGGCTTCCAAGGCCACGCGCAAGCTGCATAAGCCGAATACCCGTTTGCAGGACACCATGAACGACGTTCTGCTTCACTTCCGTACAGAGAATCCTTCGGGAAGACCTGTTCGCCAAACCGAAATTGTTCGCAAAGAGGAGCGTCGCGCCGCATAGGCGCGGCCTGCTCCTCAGCGGGCTTCTTTTCCGTTATCCAGAAACACCGCCCATTCACTGCGAATATAAATCCACCTTATCTGTAACTCCCACCTTAAAATTCATACCATTCAATAGAAAAAATCATGACCATAGCAGAATTGAAAGAGAAAAATATCCAGGAGCTGGAGCCGGATCGCGCGCACCCTGGAGATCCCTGGAACCAGCGGACTTCGCAAGCAGGATTTGATCTTCAAAATCCTACAGGCGCAAAGCGAAAAAGAAGGCCACATCTTCGCCGAAGGCGTGCTGGAAATCCTTCCCGACGGCTACGGCTTCCTGCGTTCGCCCGATTACAACTATCTTCCCGGCCCGGATGATATTTACGTTTCCCCCTCGCAGATTCGCAAGTTCGATCTGAAGACGGGCGACACCATCAGCGGCAACGTGCGCCCGCCGCATGAAGGCGAAAAATATTTCGCGCTGGTCAAGATTGAAGCCATCAACTTCGAGTCTCCCGAAGAGACGCGCAACAAAATTCTCTTTGACAATCTAACGCCGCTCTATCCGCAGGAGCGCATCAAGATGGAGACCGTGCGCGAGGGCATCAGCGGTCGCGTCATGGATATTCTGACACCCATCGGCAAGGGCCAGCGTGGACTGATCGTTGCTCCGCCCCGCACCGGAAAAACCATGCTGTTGCAGGCCATCGCCAATTCCGTCACTACCAATCACCCGGAAGTGGTGCTGATCGTTCTGCTAATCGACGAGCGCCCGGAAGAAGTCACCGACATGCAGCGCTCGGTGAAGGGCGAGGTTATCAGCTCGACCTTCGACGAACCCGCAGCGCGCCACGTCCAAGTAGCCGAGATGGTCATCGAAAAAGCCAAGCGCCTCGTGGAGCACAAGCGCGATGTGGTCATTCTGCTGGACTCCATCACTCGTTTGGCGCGCGCGTACAACACGATTGTGCCGCCATCGGGCAAGATACTCTCCGGCGGCGTGGATTCCAATGCATTGCAGCGGCCCAAGCGCTTCTTTGGCGCGGCTCGCAACATTGAAGAGGGCGGCTCGCTGACCATCATCGCCACGGCGCTGGTCGATACCGGCTCGCGCATGGATGAGGTGATCTTTGAGGAATTCAAGGGTACTGGCAATATGGAAGTCATCCTCGACCGCAAGCTGGTCGATAAGCGCGTCTTCCCGGCCATCGACATCCAACGTTCTGGCACGCGCAAGGAAGAGTTGCTGATTTCCAAGGACGAGTTACAGCGCATCTGGCTGCTGCGCAAGGTGCTCAATCCGCTCTCGCCAGTCGAAGCGATGGAACTGCTGGTGGACAAGCTGGGCAAGGCGCGCAACAACACCGAATTCCTATTGAATATGAACTCGCTGTAGCCTAGCCGTGAAGTTTCAATTAGGTTGTCCATTCGATCCAGACCAGAGAAGCTGATTGTGATGAGCAATCCAATTTCAAAGGAAGAGATCGAATGGACGATACGCGGACTTACTTAACCAGCGCCATCTCCGGCAAGTCGATCCATTGGCCGGAGCCGTCGCCGGGAAAGTACGCATTGGTCAGGTATTGATGCAACATGCGCTGCGTGTTGAAGAAGGCTCCGTTGACGGCCAGCGTCATGCGCATCAGCTCATTCCACTTGTCGGGATAGCGATAGTAGAGCGGAAGAATCTCCACTGCAAGTTTTTCGTAGAGAGACTCAGCCTCCATCTCCTCTTCGTCCGACTCGACGATGGACCATCCTGTTGCGCCTTCGATACAGCCCTCGACCCACCAGCCATCCAGCGTGCTCAGACTAGGCACGCCGTTCATGGCGGCCTTCATGCCGCTGGTGCCAGAGGCCTCATACGGACGGCGCGGCGTGTTCAACCAGAGATCAACGCCGCTGGTGAGCAGGCCTCCAAGCTCCCATTCGTAATTTTCCAGATAGACAATCTTGACCGCGTCAGAGTGCAAGCGGCCAGCCTCTTCAATAACTCGATGGATGATAGCCTTCCCTGGCTCATCGTGTGGATGCGCCTTGCCGCCATAGAGAATCTGCAAGCCTCCGTACTCTTCGGCAATCTGCGCCAGACGGTTCGCATCCCAGAAGAGCATGTCGGCGCGCTTGTAGGATGCGGCGCGACGGGCAAAACCCAGCGTGAAGCAATGCTCATCCAGCGTAACGCCGGTGCGCCGCGCCACGGCGGTTAACAGAGCGCGCTTCGACTCCCGATGGCGCTGTTCAATCTCGCTGGCCGGGATGCCAATGGCAAATCGGAGGTATTGATTATCGTGCCGCCATTCTGAAATTTTTTCATCCAGAAGTTTTTGCATCGGCTTGGCAATCCACGTTGCGGCATGGACGCCGTTGGTGATGGCGTGGATGGAATATCCGGGAAACATCTGCTGCGACACCTTGCCGTGCTGCATGGCCACGCCGTTGACGTAGCGCGAAAAGCGCAGCGCAACGTAGGTCATATTCAACGAATCCTCTGGGCAACAGCCCAGCCGCTGCAAAATTTCGATCCGCTCCCCGCCCAGAACATGTCGCGCATGGTCGATGCCAAAGCGATCATGGCCCGCTGGCACCGGAGTATGCGTCGTAAAGACGCAGCGCTGGCGCACGGCCTGAACATCTTCTTCTGTCGTCGAGGAGAGACCTCGGCCATTGACGCGATCTTCCAGCAGGCCCAGGGTCAGCAGCGCGGCGTGGCCTTCATTCATGTGATGCACGGCAATCGAATATCCCAAAACCGCCAGAATACGCACGCCGCCCATGCCGAGCACTACTTCCTGACACAGGCGATAGTGCGTATCTCCGCCGTAGAGATGATCGGTCAGTTGACGATCCCAAGGATCGTTTGACTCCACATCGGTATCCAGAAAAATTACTGGAACGCCCTGCCCGCCTTGACCGTGAATTACATGCCGCCAGGCGCGCACCATAACCGGACGATCCTGAATGGTAATCGCAGCGATCGGCCCCAACATCTCCAGCACAGACTCTGGATTCCAAGGATCGTCCTCTTCTGTCTGTACGCCATCTGCGCTCAGGCGCTGCCGAAAATATCCCTTGCGATGCAGCAGCGTTACCGCGACGATGGGCGCGCCAATATCCGCAGCAGCGCGGAGGGTGTCGCCTGCCAGCATTCCCAGCCCGCCACTGTATGTGGGCATGGCTGGATCGACGGCAATCTCCATTGAGAAATACGCAATCGAGGGAGGCATGGGAAAATCGGCTGCGCTTTGGCCCCGGAAATCCATCGGGGATTTGTTGATGTCCGTCATGAATCCATCATCTCCAAAAAATCCATCTGCCCGTATATGCGTGGAGCAAGCGCGCGCACCGCGCATCGTCAGGTACACGGTGCCGGATACTTTCTCCGACCTGCAAAAATCTCCGTGCAAAGAGCGATACTCGCAGTTTATCAGGAGGAACAAGGCTGGTTTTCAGAAATTTTCCGTGTCTATAGAGCAAATCTGCGGCATTAGACCTTGTAACCACATAAAAACAAACGGTGTTTTCGGTGGATATTCCTGACGCTGCAAAATTTCCCATCTGCAAGGGCGTGGAACCAACATGGGAACCCTTTGGAAAAATAATCTGCTATTTATCCACAGGTCTGCTACACTTTGCTTAGCGTTAGAACCGAACCGGGCAAGAGCAGGTCTCGCCCAACCGCAAGTTTCTGCCATCAGTGGCTCCGATTCACTCCAGCGCAATTCAATACTTAGGAAATAGCAACAATGGAACAAGGTACTGTAAAGTGGTTCAACGACGCGAAGGGCTTCGGCTTTATCTCGCGTCAAAATGGCGAAGATGTATTCGTGCATTATTCCGCCATCAACTCGAATGGTTTTAAGAGCTTGCAAGAAGGCCAGGCAGTTCAGTTCAATGTGGTCAAAGGCCCCAAGGGCTGGCAGGCTGCGGACGTTCAACCGGTTTAATTCCAACGCTAAACAAATAAACGGGGGGATGGCGGAGGCAACTCCACTGTCTCCCCGTTTTTTTTCTCGCCTTTCTTCGTCTGCTCTGACCCGCAAGAAATACAGCTAGGCTTTCCGAAATATCTGCTTAAAAAAATGGCCGATGTGGCGAAAAATGCCACCAGAAGATGGTTTGGGCTGAGGTGCCTGGGTTGTCGCCGCAGCGGAGCCAGCCGCACCGCCGGATGCATGGCCCGGGGAAGCTGCTGCTTCTGACGCGGTCGCATTGGCTGGAGGAGGATGGTTTGCATCGTAGGTAAGCGTGGTTGCCACCTCCACATGCACCTGGCCCGGAGCGACGACAGGCTTGGTGGGCAGGCCGGGCAGCGGTGCCAGCCCTTCGCTCTCTGCAATCGGAAAGGCGGTGTCTGCATTTGTTGTTGCCGCAGCGTTGGCCGTAGTCGTCCCCGGCTTGGCGATCTTGCCCGTGCTGGGAGCGTTCGCGCTGGCAATGGAGAGTACCGGCGTGGCCGGACAGCCGCAGGGTTCTGGCTCGTTATCGACCACGGAGCGCAGGCTGCCGTGTTCAAAAAGCACGCGCTGGTTGGAATGCACGCGATAGACCCCGTCGCCCATCTCCTCGCTAACGGTCACATAGGGAGCCTCGGCCCCATGACGGTCTGCGCGATTGTCCACGCAGGTATCGCCCTGGGAGTTGACGCGGACACGCACATCCGCCTGGCCGGGGCCGGAGAGCAGGATCCGCAGGTCGGGCGTTAAAAGAACATCCGAATCCTTGCCGAGGGTGTAGCGCGCTTCCAACGCGCCGTGTCCTAAGGCCATCATCAAAGGGCCGCTGGAGTCGGTGGAGGATTGGGTCTGCGACAGATGCACCTGCGTGGTAGCGCATATATCCAGATCGCCGCCACGCGTCAGACGGATGTCCAGCGTTTGCGGCCCTGCGGTGACAGTGCTGCCATTGCCCAGCAGCAGGGTCGAGCCTTGCAGTGAGAGATTGCCGGAGACCTGGATATTCTGCGCGGCGGCGGGACTCTGAATGCTGCCAACGGTCTGTTGCGCGGCCTGCTGCGCGACGGCGGACATGGCCGGAATCGCAATGCCACCCGCAACGATCGCCATTGTCCGAAATCGCCAAAGGCAGACCTGCATCCCTACTCCAGCTTCAGAAAATTAGCGATCAGCCGCTTGCCATTTTCCGTCAGTACGCTCTCCGGGTGGAACTGGACACCTTCGACAGGATACTGGCGATGGCGCAGACCCATGATAAGTCCGTCGGCGCGCGCGGAGATTTCCAGCTCCTCCGGCAGGCCGTCTTCGGAGACGATGAGCGAGTGATACCGGGTGCAGATCATAGGACTGGGAATGCCGCGAAAGATGGTGCGGCTATCGTGTTCCACGGAGCTGGTCTTGCCGTGCATTAACTTGGGCGCGCGCACCACATGGCCGCCAAAGGCCGCGCCAATCGCCTGATGTCCCAAGCAAACGCCCAAGATCGGCACCTTCCCGGCAAAGTGGCGGATCAGGGGAATGCAGATGCCCGCCTCCTGCGGCGTGCAGGGGCCGGGCGAGAGCAAAATGCGGGCGGGCGCAAGCGCTGCCACGTCTTTGACGGTGAGCGCGTCATTGCGGCGTACTACGACCTCCGCGCCCAGCTCGCCTAGGTATTGCACCAGGTTGTAGGTGAAGGAATCGTAGTTGTCGAGGACAAAGATCATGGTGTACTTCCAGTGTACTGCGAGCGCGGCGAGCGGCTGGCCTTGGCGCGCTCGTTCCTAGCCCAGCCGCGCTCGCTCGATGGCGCGCACTACGGCCTTGGCTTTGTTGACGGACTCCTCATATTCCTTCTCTGGAACGGAATCAGCGACAATGCCGCCTCCGGCCTGAATATGTCCGTGCTTGCCGCGCTGCAACAGTGTGCGAATGGCGATGCAGGAGTCGAAATTCCCTGAGAAGTCGGCGTAAAAAATGCTGCCGCCATACACGCCTCGACGTACTGGCTCCAGTTCTTCGATGACCTCCATTGCGCGAATCTTAGGCGCGCCGGAGAGCGTTCCAGCAGGGAAGCAGGCGCGGAAGGCATCCACGGCGGAGAGATCGGCGCGCAGCTTGCCCTCAATCGCGCTCACCAGATGCATCACATGCGAGTAGCGCTCGACAAACATCAGATCGCGCAATTGCACCGAACCATATTCACTGACGCGGCCTACGTCGTTGCGGCCAAGATCGACCAGCATCACATGCTCGGCAATCTCTTTTTCATCGGCGCGCAGATCGGCCTCCATGCGACGATCCTCCTCTGGATCATCGGCGCGTGGCCGCGTGCCAGCGATGGGGCGATACTCCACCTTGCGATCATGCACGCGCACCAGCAGCTCCGGCGAGGAGCCGACGATGTGCGTATCGCCGGGCTTCTTCAATCCCAGGCGCAGAAAGTACATATACGGTGAGGGATTAACGACGCGCAGCGCGCGATAGATAGAAAAAGGATCGACTCCTGGCTCGACATCAAAGCGCTGCGAAAGCACGGCCTGGAAGATGTCGCCCGCAGTGATGTACTGCTGCACGCGGCGCACGGCGGCCAGATAGTTTTTCTTGGGCGTGCGCGGGCGAAGCTGCAATGTGCCGCGCACCGACTTGTGCGATGGCTTGGGCAGGGGCTTGGCTAGTCTGCGCTCAATCTCCTGAATGCGACGCAGCGCGTCGGCATAGGCGGCGCGCGGCTTCTGCCGTTGCAGGTCGGCGGTGGCCACCAGAAGAATTTCCTTTTTGACATGATCGAAGGCCAGCACCGTGTCAAAAAAGAGCAGGCAGGCATCGGGCATGCCCAGTTCATCCTTGGCGTGCTCCGGCAGGCGCTCGATCAAACGAACGGCATCGTAGGAAAAGAATCCAACGGCCCCGGCGGAGAACGGCGGCAATCCCGGCAGGCGCGCCGGGGAGTGTCCAGCCAGCGAATCGCGCAGCAGCTCGAAGATATCGCCCTCGCTGTACTCGATTTTGTGGCCGACATGGGTGGTGATGCTTTCCCCATACGCAAGGATTTTTTTATAAGGTCGGATGCCGATAAAGGTATAGCGACCAACGTTTTCTCCGCCTTCGACTGACTCCAGCATAAAGGCTTCCGGTTCCGCAGCGGCGACCCGAAGGAAGGCAGAAACAGGCGTTTCCAAGTCGGCCATCAGCGATTTGACCACTGGAATCAGGTCATGGCGCTTGGCCAAACGAAGAAACTCTTGCAGGTTGGGCGTAACCATAGAATTTGCAGGCATACGACGCACATCCTATACGATTTGACCGAAATTCGGTAGCCCCATTTGGAGAGGGCAAGGCCCAACTGGGGGAGTTGCCTCCCTGCCCGCTGCGACTGTATCCCGCTCCTGGCAGCGAAAAACATCGCCAACTGCCGCCGGAGGTGATTGAATGATAATAGAGGGCAGGCAAAATGAACACACCGGACAATGCCCACAGACAGCATTCTGGGATTTGGAGCCATTTCCCAACGGGGATACGCTTTTGGATTTGGAATGTGGCGCTGGCGGCCCTTGCCTTTGGCGTGGGCTGGTGGGCGCACAGCGGAGTGCGCGTGCAGGCCCAAACATCCGGCGATGTCTTCTTCCAGATCAAAGGACTCAGCACGGATAGCGCTCTGATGCTCTACTACCCCGATCAAAATGCCATTTACGTCTATCAGAGCGTGCTGACCGGACTGAGTTTTTTACCGTGCGCCTACAAATTCCAACTTGGCAAGCCCGGAGCGCCCATTACACGGCACATTTGCCCCATCGTGGATTACCGTCCGTAATGGCCGATTATTGATTGACTCCGCTGGCCAGAAACCCGCCATCGACGACCAACACTTCTCCGGTAACGAAAGAGGCGGCATCCGAGGCCAGAAAAATGGCCGCGCCCACCAGCTCCTCCACATTGCCGAAACGTCGCATGGGTGTTCGCATTAAAAATTCCTTGCCCCGCTCGGAGTTATCCAGAAGATTGGAGTTCAAGGCAGTGCGAAAAACTCCTGGCGCAATGGCATTCACCGTAACGCCATGCTGCGCCCACTCAATGGCCAGGGACTTGGTGAGCGAGGCCACGCCCGCCTTGCTGGCAGCATAGGCTGCAACTTCATAGAGCGCGACGAACGTGGATAGCGATGCGATGTTGATAATGCGCCCATACTTGCGTTGGAGCATGTGCGACGCAAATGCCTGGCAGCCACGCAGCGTTCCCGTCAGATTCGTTTCCAGAATGTCATTCCAATCAGCCTCTGGAAAGTCAATCGTCGGCGCGCGTTTGGTTTTTCCCGCGCAATTGATAAGAATGTCTACCTTGCCAAAGGCTTTCAACGCGGCATCGCGGAGCGCTTCAAGGGAGTTGCGATCGCAAACATCGGAAGCAACACGCAGAGACTTTCTTCCCGTGGCTTCGATAGCCGCCGCTGTTTCGTTCACCTGCTCCATGCGCCGCGAGGACGCGGCAACATCTGCTCCTGCATTGGCTAATCCCAACGCCATTGCGCGACCAATGCCAGAGGTTCCGCCAATCACAACTGCGGACTTGCCTTCAAGATGAATCGATGCCGTCATGCGATTTCTATCCTCCTGTGAATCGTTGAGCCGTATGTGCATATTTTACGCTACATTCCTCTGACGTCAGCGTACACGAAAGGATCGTCGAAAACCCTAGGTTATCCTGCTAGACTCAACCCTTGTGGATCGAAAATCTCCATTGCAGGGTACTACAGAACGCGCCTCGAAACGCCCTCCAGAGCGTATTCGGGGTCGTGCCCAGATGGGTCTCTTGTTTCCGGGCGGATCGGATGCCGATCTCTCTGCACTCTCTGCGGTCGTGCGCGCTCCGTGGAAAGTTCACGAGTTGGTGGCCGAAGTACGCCGCCATATCGAACGCGAATATCTGGATGTTCGCGTCGAAGGAGAAATCTCCAACCTGCGCCAAGCCACCTCCGGGCATGTGTATTTCACGCTGAAAGATGCGGAGAGTCAGATCCCAGTCGTACTCTTTCGCGCCGCCGCCCGCGGGTTGCGATTCAAGCCGAAAGATGGGCTAGAGGTGATGGTGCGCGGAAAAATCTCCGTGTACGAAGATCGCGGCCAACTACAATTGGTGGCTGAGACGATGGAGCCACGCGGCCAGGGTTCCCTGCAAGTGGCCTTCGAGCAACTCTATGCGCGGCTCAAAGATGAGGGTCTCTTTGACAACGAACACAAGCGGCCTCTACCTGCATTTCCGCGCACCATTGGCATCCTCTCTTCGCCAACTGGAGCCGTGATTCACGACATGCTAAACGTTCTGAACCGCCGCCATGCGCGTGTTCAAGTGTTGCTGTATCCGGTGGCCGTGCAGGGCGAGACCGCTGCCGAGGAGATCGCGCAAGGACTGGCATGGTTCCATGCGCATCGCGCAGCAGATGTGCTCGTAGTCGCGCGCGGAGGTGGTTCGCTTGAAGACCTTGCGCCCTTTAACAGCGAGATTGTAGCCCGCGCCATTCGCGCCTCCAGCATTCCCGTCGTCTCCGCTGTCGGCCACGAAACGGACTTTACCATTGCGGATTTTTCCGCTGATCTACGCGCGCCCACGCCATCCGCAGCGGCAGAGCTAATCACGGACGCGCAATATCGCATCGAAGAAACCGTGCAATCTCTTGCCAGCCGTCTGGAACGGGCCATGCGCTATCGACTTTTATTGGCGCGGGAGCCATACACTCGGCTTGGCACAACGGCGGTCTTTGCGCGGATGCGCGATGGTTTTTCCCGTCGCCAACAGCGCGTGGATGAACTGCGCTTTCGCCTGGAAACTGCATGGCGCCACAGCCATACGCGCGCGTTGCAACGCTGCACTGCGCTGGAAGATTGGTTGCGCCGACAGGATGTCGGACGCCAGCTTGAGCAGCGCAGGGAACATCTGCGCGCATTGCATCTGCGTTTGCAGCAAAGCTGCCATGCGCAACTGGAACGCCAGCGCAATCGCGGCCAGCACGCGCTTGACCGCCTGCAGGCGCTTTCGCCGCTGGCTGTGCTGGATCGTGGCTACGCGCTGGTCTACAGCAATCGGAATATGCTGGTAAAGGACGCGGCACAATTGCATCCAGAGGATGAGCTTCGTCTGCGCTTTGCGCGTGGAAGCGCCACGGCGCGCGTTTTGGAAACAAACGCGGCAAATGATAAAGAAGCTAAGAACAACAAAAGCAACCTGAAATGAGAAAGCTGTTTGGAACGGACGGAATCCGCGCCGTGGCTGGCGAAGCGCCACTGGATTGCAAGACCATCTACGCTATTGGACTGGCGCTGGCGCATTCGCTGCGTCGGCAGACACCAGCGCCGCGCGTGGCGCTGGGCATGGACACGCGGGAATCCTGCGAATGGATTGCGGCCACGCTCACGCAGGGATTGCGCGAGGGCGGCGCGGAGATCGCCAATGCTGGCGTGATTCCCACGCCGGGCATCGCGTTTCTGGCCTGCGCGCACGGCTTCGCTGCGGGCATCGTCATCTCCGCATCGCACAATCCCTGGCAAGACAACGGCATCAAAATGTTCGGCGCGGATGGCTACAAGCTGGCCGACGCGGTTGAGCTACAGATGGAAGCGGAAATCTTTGAGCGCCTAGCCAACGCGCAGGGGCCATCCAAGAGCGCCGAGGCGCTGCCTGCTGTGAATCCCTCCTTTCGCGATGACTACATCGCGTTTCTGCGCGGCAATGTTCCCGATCTGCGGCTGGATGGAAAGACTCTCGTCCTTGATTGCGCCAACGGCGCGGCCAGCGCTATTGCGTCGGCCCTCTTTACTCCGATGGGCGCAAAGCTGGTACGGACGCACTGCAAGCCAAATGGACGCAATATTAACGAAAACTGCGGGGCATTGCACGCCGATGTCGTCGCCAAAGAGGTTGTCGCGAACAGTGCCGACATCGGAATCACTTTTGACGGGGACGCGGATCGTGCCTTGTTTGCCGATGCGCAGGGCAATGTCGTCAACGGTGACGCCGTGCTGCTGATCGCTGCGCGCGATTTGCAGGCACGCGGCCTGCTGCATTCCAACCTTGTGGTTGCGACGACCATGTCCAACATGGGCCTGGAGGCGGCGCTGGAGCGCAGTGGTATTCGCATGTTGCGCGCTCCAGTCGGCGACAAATATGTGCTGGAAGAGATGCAACGCAGTCATGCTGTGCTGGGCGGGGAACAATCCGGGCACATTCTTTTTCCCGACCGCAGCACCACCGGCGACGGCCTGCTGACCGCGTTGGTCATGCTCGATATTTTGCAACGCTCGCAAAAAACACTCGCGGAACTGAAGCGGGATTTGAAGGTCTTTCCGCAGGTGATTGTGAATGTGCGCGTGCGCGAGAAGAAGCCGCTGGAGGCGATCCCTTCCGTGGCGCTGACCATCCGCGATGCCGAAGAAGAACTGCACGGCAACGGGCGCATCGTGGTGCGCTACTCTGGCACAGAGGCGTTGGCGCGGGTAATGATTGAAGCCGAATCCGAAGAGGTGATGCAGCGCCATGCCACGCGCATTGCCGAGGCGATTCGCAGCGAGATTGGCGCGTAAGCGTCAGGCGCGGGCTACGTCAGGTCGCGCCAGTTGGGGCCGGAGGCGATATCGGCCACCAGGGGAACCTTCAGTTCGACCACCTGCTCCATCGCTGCGCGTACTAGGGGTTCCAGCGCGCGGAGTTCATCAGGAACAACATCGAAGACCAACTCATCGTGAACCTGCAAGACCATTCGGGAACGCATTTTTTTCTGCTGCATCTCGCGGTCGATGCGAATCATCGCCAGTTTAATAATGTCCGCTGCCGTGCCCTGGAGCGGCGTATTGATGGCGGTGCGCTCGGCAAATCCGCGCTGGTTGGCATTGCGGCTTGCGATATCCGGGATGGGCCGGATGCGGCCAAAGAGCGTGCGCACGCTCTGGTCGCGGCGCACGGCTTCAATGGTCTGATCGATGAAGACGCGCACGCCCTGATAGCGCTCAAAATATCGCTGAATGTAACGCTGCGCCTCGCCCTGCTCGGTGCCCAACTGCTGCGATAACCCAAATGCAGAAATTCCATAGACGATTCCGAAATTGACCGCTTTGGCGCGGTTGCGCGTGGTCTTGTCCATCTGCTCGGCAGGCACGCCGAAGACCTCGGAGGCGGTCAGCGTATGGATGTCCACATTTTCTCGATACGCCTTCAACAGCAGCGGGTCTTCAGAAAAGTGCGCCATCAGCCGCAACTCAATCTGCGAGTAATCCGCCGAGAGCAGCACATTGCCCGGCGCGGGTACAAACGCGGCGCGAATCTCGCGGCCCAACTCCGTGCGGATGGGAATGTTCTGCACATTGGGATTGGTCGAAGACAGCCGACCCGTGGCCGTGCCCGTCTGCTGAAACGTAGTGTGAACGCGGCCCTGCGCATCGGCCAGCAAGGGTAGCGAGTCGGCGTAGTTTGATTTGAGCTTGGCCAACTGGCGATATTCCAACACCAGCCGGGGCGCGGCGTGATGCTCCGATAATTCCTCCAGCACATCCTGCGCCGTGGAGACGACTTTGCCGCGACCATATCGCATCGGCTTCGGCAGATTCATTTTGTTGAAGAGAACATCGCCCAGTTGCTTGGGGGAGTTGAGGTTGAAGCGATGTCCGGTTTGCTCAAAGATTGTCTCGCCCAGCTCCTGCATCGAAGCGTTCAGGCGCGAGGACATGGTTTGCAGAAACGCGCTGTCGATGCGAATGCCCGCCTGCTCCATGCGCAGGAGCACTGGAGCCAGCGGAAGATCCATCGTCTCGTAGAGGTCGAGCATTTTCTCCGCCTGCAAATCCCTGCGCAGAACAGGAGCCAATTGTGCAATGGCCGCTGCCGTCGCTGGCAGGCGATCTTCCGTCTCGCACACAAGAGGCTGATTGCCAAAACGCGCCACCACATCCTCCAGCCGATGACTGCCATGCGTCGGATTGACCAGATAGGAGTAGAGCATCAGATCATCGCGCACACCCGCAAGCCGAATGCCCTGCGGCTCCAAAGCGCGTATCAGCGACTTCAAATCATGCGCGGACTTGGGCAGGGAGGCATCTTCGAGGACGGCGCGTATCTTTTTGTTTTCCATCGACATGCGCAGCGCCGTCGCTACAGGCGTCGTCGTTGACGCATCCGCCGCCAGACCAATCCAGGCTGTTGTGGCCTGCGTTGTTTTTTCTTCTTGCTCCATCATGTCCAGCAAGGATGGGGTCTTCGGAATGTCTTCCGATTCCTCCGAATCTCCGTCGCTGGAAATCTCCGCGCCCTTCGCGTCGTATGCGATGGCAAGTCCATGCAATCGGGCCGAGGCCAGCAGCGCGTCGATCTCGGCCTCCGATGGATCAAGGATGCACTGCGCTCGAAGCTGCGGCTCCGACGCGGCTGCACGCTGTTGCGGGGCACCCAGTTCTTTCAGCAGAGAGGTAAATTCCAACTCGGAAAATAATTCGCGGCAGGCCAGCGCATCGGGCGGTTGCGTTTGCATTTGCGGCAAA
Source organism: Acidobacteriaceae bacterium (assembly GCA_027365415.1). Taxonomy (GTDB): domain Bacteria; phylum Acidobacteriota; class Terriglobia; order Terriglobales; family Acidobacteriaceae; genus JAJZIJ01. The sequence continues at coordinate 4,669 of DAHXNK010000036.1, read as the reverse complement.
TCCAACAACATGGGAACGCTGGTGTGAATCGTGACCAGTTCCTTGCTGAGCAGAATCGTCTCGCGATTTTGTTCGAGTGATTCGCGGTAGGTCTTGCGCTTCACTTCGCTGGCGTGGGCGAGCACGGCCTCCACGCTGCCATATTGCTGGATCAACTCCACCGAGCCTTTGTCGCCTATTCCCGGCGCTCCGGGAATGTTGTCGATGGCATCGCCGCGCAGCGCCATCACGTCAATCACCTGCTCCGGCTGCACGCCCAGCACGGACACAACCCCGGCGCGATCCAGCACAAGATTGTCCTTGGCTGGATTTAGCACGCGCACCTGCTCGTTGACCAACTGCATCATGTCCTTATCGCTGGAGACGATGTAGACCGGATGCCCCGCCGCTGCCGCTTGTTGCGCCAGCGTGCCAATCACGTCATCGGCCTCGTAGCCCTCATGCTGCAACATGGGAATGCGCAGCGCCTCCAGAGCGCGGCGAATGTAAGGCAACTGCTGCGCCAGATCAACAGGCATGGCCTCGCGATTGGCCTTGTAGCCTGCGTATTCCACTACGTCAAAGCTCTGCGTCTTGCTGTTGTACTTGCGAATGGAGGTAAAAGCCTTGGCCTGCGTGTCGCGCAGCAGCGGGGCGCTTACGTCAAAGATTGCGGCCAGATACTCTGGCGAAAAATCCTTGCGCAGACGATTCAGCATGTTCACAAAAACATAGACGGCTGCCGTCGGAACGCCTGTCCGCGTGGACATGGGGCGTTGCCGCTGCATGGCGTGATAAGCCCGAAAGATGAAGGCCATCGTATCCAGAAGAAAGACTGCGGGCTTTGCGGTTTCTGTGGCGGCCATATTGGATGAGTCTACCAATGCGATGGCAGCAGCGGAGCGAAAGAAGGTTCAGGCGAGAAACATGCAATCGCCATAGGAAAAAAAGCGATAGCCCTGCGCCACCGCGTGTTGATAGGCAGCCAGCACGTTTTGTTGTCCGCCAAAGGCGCAGACCAGCATTAGCAGCGTGGATTGCGGCAGGTGGAAGTTGGTCAGCATTCCACGAACCAGGCGAAAGGAAAATTCCGGCGAGATAAAAATACTCGTCTCACCGGAGTGCGGTTGCAGTGTGCGCCCGTCGGCGACCAACGCGCAATGCTCCAGCGCGCGCACTGTCGTAGTGCCAACGGCAATCACGCGGCGGCCATCGCGCTGCGCTCGATTCAGCGCTGCGGCTGTCTCTGGCGGCAGCGTGTAGCGCTCGGAGTGCAGCATAATTTCATCGAGCTTCTCCACGCGCACCGGCTGAAACGTTCCCAGGCCAACGTGCAAGGTAATGGCTTCAATCTCCACGCCGCGCGCGCGCAGGGCATCGAGCACCTGCGGCGTAAAGTGCAGGCCCGCCGTCGGCGCGGCCACAGATCCACGCGATTGCGCGTACACCGTCTGGTAGCGCTCACGATCGGTTGCAACGTCGCTGCGATGGATGTACGGCGGCAACGGCATGTGGCCCAGGCGATCCAAAATGGCATAAAAATCCTGCACCGGAGCGAAACGCAGTCGCCGCTCGCCAAATTCGCCACGCGCAATAATTTCCGCTTCCAATAATGGAGCAGAAGCGGGCAACGGAGCAGTGGACGCGCCAATCTCCTCCATAGCTCTCGTTTCCTCTTCGGCGTAAAAAAGAAGCCGTTCGCCCACGGGCAGCTTGCGCCCCGGACGAACCAGCACGCTCCATTCCAATGGCGCATGCTGCGTGGTCAAAAGAACTTCCATGCGGCCTTGTAGATGTTCTGCCGCCGTGGAAGGACTGACGCTCGCTGGCTGCGCGCGCAGACCAGCGCGACGCGCAAAGAGCCGTGCCGGAATCACGCGACTGTTGTTGAGTACCAGCAAATCTCCCGGCTGCAAGCACTGTGGGAGATCGCGAAAATTTCTGTCTGCATAGACACCCGTTGCGCGGTCGAAGACCATCATGCGCGAGGCGGCGCGATCGGCCAGCGGTTGCTGCGCGATCTGCTCCTGCGGCAGGGTGTAGTCGAAATCTAAAACGAGGCGGTCGCCGGGCACGCAATTGATTTTACTGGCTGCTGCGTTTTTCCTTCTGCCATGCGGCCACATGCTGCTCGGCGGCAGCGCGCGCTCGTTCGAGTGACTGCTCCACGGCCATGCGCGCAGTTTCCAGTTCCGCTGCGTTAGCGGTTGCCAACACCGGCACGGGAGCCTCCCATGCAATGACCACGCGAGAAAAAGGTTTGGGAATCAGAAAGCGATCCCAGGAACGAAGCTGCCATGCGCGCTCCGGCGCGGCATAAAAAATGCCCACGCCTCCGCCCACCTGTTGCGCCAGCTTCACCGCGCCGGGCTTGGCAACGTACTGCGGCCCACGCGGGCCGTCGGCGGTAAAAGCAGCATAGCGAGCGTGCTCCAGTGCTCGCTGCATTCCAAGCAATCCGCCCACTCCGCCGCGCGAACTGGAACCACGCGCCGCCGTGTATCCCATGCGGCGACTGATTCTCGTAATGAATTCGCCATCGAAACTTGGGCTGATGAGGTTGGCAATCCCATGCCCGCGAAAATGATAGGCAATGGTCAGCAGGCAGCGATGCCACACGCAATAAACGCGCGTGGTTTTGTTGTTGTCCGCATGAAAATCCAACGCCCCAACTTCTTCCACGCGCAGCGTCCAGCCCAGCAAACGGATCAGCGCTGCGGCGATGGGAGGCAGCAACGCCAGCGCAAGGCGCTGTTTCCAGTTGTAGCGAGCAGGCACAGAATCATTCTAGCGAGATGGGATCACGCAGGCGCGGTTTGGCCTGCCAAGGATGCAGGCGCTGCTGATAGCATCCAGAGTGTGCTTGCGCTCGACACTCCCGTGCAATTTGTCAAAGGCATCGGCCCGCAGTTGGCCGAGAAGCTGGCGGAAAAGCGCATTGCCATTGTCGAAGACCTGCTCTACCATCTGCCTTTTCGCTATGAAGATCGCGCCCATCCCCGCGCATTGAGCGAGCTGGTTCCGGGAGAAACGGCCAGCGTTCTTGGCGAGGTGCGCGGCACGGCGCTGTTGCGCACGCGCAGTATGCCCATCTTTGAAATGACCGTAGGCCAGGGCCTCGCCACGCTCAAGTGCATGTGGTTCCACGGAACCTATCTGAAGGATAAATTTCAGCCGGGCCAGATGCTGGCGCTCTACGGCAAGGTGGAACCGTCGCGCAGTCGCAGTGGCAGCTTCAAAATGATTCAGCCGCAGATTGAGATTCTCCCCGGCCCCAACGATGCGGAAACCGCGCTGCTGGAAGTGGGCCGCATCGTACCGGTGTATGAGTCGCTGGGGGGAGCGCGACTCAGCTCCCGCTGGCTGCGGCGCGTGATTCACAACATTCTGGAGGCTCCCGGCCCGCGTGTTGCCGAAACGCTGCCCAGCGTCTTGTGCGAGCGAATGCAGTTGCCGGATCGCGCCACCGCGCTCCGCGAAGCGCATTTTCCGCCGCAGGAAACCAAGTTGTCGCAGTTGCAGGCGGCGGCCACGCCCGCGCATCAACGCTTAATCTTCGAGGAACTTTTTTATCTGGAACTTGGACTGGAGTTGAAGCGTCGCCGGATGCGCGAGCGTCCCGGCTTTGCCTTTGCCACCGACGAGCGCGTGCGCGCAGCGCTGAAAAACATTCTTCCTTTTCATCCCACCACGGCGCAAAAGCGCGTGCTCGCCGAGGTTGTCGATGACATGCGCCAGCCCACGCCAATGCGCCGCCTGTTGCAGGGAGACGTTGGCTCTGGCAAAACCATCGTCGCGCTGCAAGCCGCGCTGGTGGCTATTGAGAACGGCTATCAGGCCGCGCTGATGGCACCCACGGAGATTCTGGCCACGCAGCATTATCTGGCCGCGCGCAAGCTGCTGGAGCGCGCCGACAGACAGCCGCCCTACTGCGTGGTTCCGCTGACGGGTTCGCTGGAAGAAGATCGCAAGCGCGCCAATCGTGGACGCATCGTTCGTGGCGAGGCCGATCTGGTGATTGGCACGCACGCGCTGATCGAGGAAAAAGTCGAGTTTGCCAATCTTGGTCTGGTGATTGTGGATGAGCAGCATCGCTTCGGCGTGATGCAGCGCTTTCGCCTGATGAAAAAGCCGAATGCCGCCGAGCCACACGTTTTGGTGATGACCGCGACACCCATTCCTCGCACGCTGGCGTTGACGCTGTATGGCGATCTCGACGTGAGCGTGCTCGACGAGTTGCCGCCGGGACGCACGCCCATCGTTACGCGCCGCACCACCGACGAGAACGCGTCGGAGGTCTGGGATTTTTTGCGTAAGCAGGTGAAGGCCGGACGGCAGGCGTACATTGTTTATCCGGTAATCGAGGGGCCGAGCGACGATCAGCCAGAACTGGATTTTCCGTGCGATGAGGAGCCAGAGGCTGCCTCCCCGGACGAAGCCGGCGAAAAAAACAAGACCAAACCGCGCAGCGCGTCTGTCAAAGCACCCGCCAAAGCAGCAGCAAAAAAATCTGCAAAGAAAGCTTCCTTGCTCTTTGAAGAAAAAGACGGCAAGCCCAGCCTGAAATCCGCTGTAGCCATGTTTGACGCCTTGCGCGCAACGCATCTGGCTGGTCTGCGGCTGGGCCTGCTGCATGGACGCATGGATGCCAATGAAAAAGAGAGCAACATGCGGCGCTTCCAGCGTGGCG
>DAHXNK010000035.1 GCA_027365415.1 Acidobacteriaceae bacterium | reverse complement strand
GTTGGCGTTGATTCCGTAAACGGCAGCACTGAGCACTTTGAACAGCATAGGAGGAGATTCAGTTCCGTGGCGCGAGTATAGCATTCGCGTCGCCGATGGACGACATTGGATGTCGGATAAACATAAAGCTCTCTACTCCGCGTGCAGAATTGTTCCGAAGAGCAGCAGGCTGATGGTCGTAAAGATGACATCGTATCCCGCGAGCAGGCGAATCCACAGGCCGGGGTCGTATTCTCCGGTCAGAATTGCCGTCGTGGACTCGACCATTGCCAGCACAGCAGGGATAGAAATAGGGAAGAGAATCAGCGGTAGCAGCAGTTCGCGGTTGCGCGTGCGCAGCGAGAGCGCGCCAAAGAAGGTTCCGTTGATGACCAGCGCCAGCGTGCCCAGCGGCAGCACGAGGAAAAGCATCCAGCCCTGCCCCAGCGCATGCAGATTGTAGAAGACGATGAAGATGGGTGCCAGCACGATCTCCACCGCAGCGACAAAGAGAAAATTTGCCAGCACCTTGGCCAGAAACAATGCGCTGGGCGCGGCAGGAGCCATGCGCTGCGCGTCCAGAACGTGATGGCGCAATTCGCGTGTCCAGGTTTGGTTGAGCGCGGTAACGGCGGCGAACAACAGCGCCACCCAGAGGATGCCGCCTGCAATTTGTCGCGAGACGGCAGTCGTTGGATCAAAGGCAAAGCTGAAGAGCACCACCACCAGCAGCGAAAAAAACAGCATCCCGTTGATGGAATCTTTTGAGCGCCACTCCAGCCGCAAATCTTTTTGCAGATGCGCCCACAACACGCGGAGATAGTTCACGCTATACCTCCCGCGTTGGCTGTCCCAGCATTCCAGGCGACAATCTCGCCCTGACGCATCTGACAAAACGTGTCGGCCAAGGGCCGCGCCAGCTCCGGTTGATGCGTGGTTAGGAGAATGGTGCGATGTTGACGGCGCAGTTCAGCCAGCACGCGCAGCATTTGCTCCGCGCTGGCTGCGTCGATATTGGAAAATGGTTCGTCGAGCAGGAGCAGTTCCGGCTGCGCCAGCAGCACACGCGCCAACGCAGCCCGCTGTCGCATCCCCTGTGAGTATTGGCCGACGGGCCGCTTTAGGTGGGGATCAAGGCCGACCAGCGTCAGCGCCTCCTGCGGTGAAAGCGTGGGCGTATCTGCGTAGAGCGCGGCAAAGTAGCGCAGGTTTTCCAGCGCAGTCATCTCGTCATACAGCATGGAGGCGTGGCTTAGATATCCGACGCGCTGACGCGCCTCCTGCGGCGTTGCTGCGCCAAAGAGTTGCACCGATCCAAAGGTGGGATGCAGCAGGCCCGCAATGACGCGCAGCAGCGTGGATTTGCCTGCGCCATTTTCTCCCAGAATGACGTAGCATTGCCCCGCAGTAAATTGCGCCGTAATTTTGCGGAGCGCGGCGAAGTCACCGTAAATCTTGGAGACGGCTTCGAGTTGGACGGCTGCTGAACCCGTGGGCACAAGTGGAGTGTGCGAATGAAGGAAGCGTTGCTCAAGTTCCATTGCTGTCCCTCAGGGACTAAAGCCCATTCTCATTTCAGGTGCTTACGGCGGGACTAAAGTCCCGCCCCTTCAAAAGGTTGACTCGTTCATCGATTCCCTAATGGGATTGCGCCGGAGCAGTTGTCATCGCGGTGGTTTTTGGCGGCGCGGGAGCATATTTCGATGCGCACTTGGCCTGAATCTGTGTGGCGTGAAAGACTCCATCGCGGCCATAGGTGCCGATGGCCAACGCCTGCGCGTTGTCTTTGAAGGTATCGGGCGGCGGTTCCATGCCCGTGTAATTTACAGGGAGTGTGTGGCCCTGCTCCATCAAAACAAAACGCATGTGGGAGGCTTCCTGCTGAATGGAACCTGGCTGCACATTGCCCGCTACGCGTAGATGCCGCGTGAACGCCTTGTTTCCCATGCTCTGCAACTCCGCGATGGTCACGTAGTAACTTTTGTTGGCGCGCACGCCGGTGACGGCCAGATAGCCGATGGTTCCAAGAATAATGGCGATTGCAATGGCGATGCGCACGGTTGTCTGCTGACTCTGCATGTGGTTTCCTCAACTCTCCAGAGTATGAAGCTGGACTCCTCTGGTCAAGTTGAGGGCAATCCCCGGTTCAATATGGTTGGATATGGCGCGATGGGGCGCTCTGCCAGCAGGAGTCTCCGGCGTATAATCACGCTAGTTGCGTCACGCAGCCGCGCTCGTATTTGTGGAGCAGAAGCACCCGGCAGATTTCGATTTTACAGAGGACATGATGAGCAATCACGGCAACGGCACGCACTCTTCCAATGGATCGCAAAGCAATGGGTCCAACGTAAACGGCAGCGCCACTCCCAAGCCACGCGCAGAGTGGATCGTGAAGCGGCGCGAAGAGGCAACCCACACCGGCGACGGGAACATGTCGCAGATGCACTTTGCGCGGCTGGGAAAAATTACCGAAGAGATGGCCTATGTCGCGCAGCGCGAAAAGCTGGCACCGGAGTTGATCCGCGACGAAGTGGCTGCCGGGCGCATGATACTTCCTGCCAACGTGAATCATCCAGAACTGGAGCCGATGGCTATTGGCGTGGCTTCGCGCTGCAAGATCAATGCGAACATTGGCAACTCCGCAATCTCCTCCAACATTGAAGAGGAGCTGCGCAAGCTGCATACCGCAGTACATTTTGGAGCCGATACGGTGATGGATCTCTCGACGGGTGGAAATATTCCAGAGATTCGCGAAGCCATTCTGCGCCACTCGCCGGTGCCCATTGGAACGGTGCCGCTGTATGAGGCGCTCAATCGCGTCAAGAAACTTGAAGACCTCAACATTGATGTTTACCTCGAAGTGATTGAGGAGCAGGCCGAGCAGGGCGTTGATTACTTTACCGTCCACGCAGGGCTGCTGATTCAATATGTGCCGATGGTGTCGAAGCGGATTACAGGGATTGTCAGTCGTGGCGGCGCGATTCTGGCACAGTGGATGACGCACCACCACAAACAAAATTTTCTCTACGAGCATTTTGATCGCATCGTCAAGGTGATGGCTAAGCACGATGTCAGCTTTTCGCTTGGCGATGGCTTGCGTCCCGGATGCATTGCCGATGCCAGCGACGAAGCGCAATTTTCTGAATTAAAAACTTTGGGAGAACTCACCACCAAAGCTTGGAAGAGCGATGTTCAGGTGATGATCGAAGGGCCGGGCCATATTCCGCTCGACAAGATCAAGGAGCAGGTGGAGAAGGAAGTCGAGCTTTGCCACGGCGCTCCTTTCTATACGTTAGGCCCGCTGGTTACGGATATTGCTCCAGGGTATGACCACATTACCAGCGCGATTGGCGCGGCGATGATTGGCTGGTATGGCGCGGCCATGCTGTGCTACGTCACGCCCAAGGAGCATCTGGGGCTGCCCAACGAGAAGGATGTCAAGGACGGCATGATCGCCTACAAGATCGCCGCCCACGCTGCCGATGTGGCGCGGCACAGGCCCGGCGCACGCGACCGTGATGATGCCATCAGCCATGCCCGCTACACCTTCGATTGGGACAAGCAGTTTGCGCTCTCGCTCGATCCAGAGACGGCGCGCTCCATGCACGATGAGACGCTGCCCGACGAATACTACAAAGAGACAGCCTTCTGTTCCATGTGCGGGCCAAAGTTTTGCAGCATGAACTGGTCGAGCAAAGTCGATGAGTACAACCAGCAACAGGGACTGCAAAAGCAGGATCTCACGCAGCTCGTCACCGAGCAGATGCTGCTGGCCACCACGCGCAGGTAAAAATCTTTACGAAAGTAAGAATAAAAGCAGCTTCTGAAAACCGTCAGAAGCTGCTTTTTATTCCCATGACTTTACTGCACGGCCAGGGTGAAGGTAGCCGATGTTGACAGACCGCCAGTGCCTGTGGCTGTCACCGTTACCGCCGGTGTTGTGCCTTTGGGCGTGCCCGCATTGGGCGTTGGACCGCCGCCTCCGCCAGTTGAGCTGCCGCCACTTCCGCCAGTCGAGCTGCCGCCGCAGGCCGTCATCATGCCCGCACCTGCCAGCAGTATCAGCAGTACAAGCAAGTGGCGCGCGTGCGATGCCGCGCCAGCTTTGCGCTTGCGCAGGCCCGCTGCCAGCAGACCTGGTAGCCAGAAGGCTGTTGCCAGCATTGGCAGACTGCTCTTGCTTTGCGAGTCAAAGGGAGTGTAGGGCCGCAGCGCCGCTGTGGCCGCTGTCGTAGCTACGGTCAGCGCGATGGTTTGCGCCGCGCTGCTCCCCGATGTAAAGGTGACGGAGGTGGGATTGAAGGTGCAGGTCGCCTCCGACGGCAGACCGGAGCAGGCCAGCGTGATCGTGCCCGCGTAGCCGCCCGATGGAGTCAGTGTAATGGTGTCCGTGCCCGATGCTCCCGGAGCGCTCACATTCACTGTTGCTGCGCTAAAGCTGATCGCAACCGAAGGCGTGGACGGAGGTGGCGAAGTGGCTGTTGTACCCGTTCCACTCAAAGGAATCTGCTGCACATTGTTGGGTGCAACGGCATTCATGCTGTTATCTGTGATGTTCATGAAGCCGGTCAGACTTCCAACTACGGTGGGCGTGAATTCGATTCCGAGCGTGCAGTATGCTCCCGGGGCAAGCGGGCTGGATGCGTCGCAAGTTATGAAGTAGCTGGATGCGGCAAAGCTGCTATTGGCCTGCCCGGTTGTTACTCCTGTGAAAGAGTCCAGTGTCAATGGCTGATTGCCAATATTCTGCAGAGAAGGCGCGGCTGGAAGGCTGCTTTGCCCCACAGTCGTGGTGGGGAAGTTGATGGGCAAGGCTTGACTCTGGCGAATTTTATAAACGGCATTCAATCCAACATCGTCAATGTAGACATTTCCAGCAGCATCCACAGCAATGCTCGACGGTAGATCGAGAGTATTTGTGGGCACAATCAACTGCGCCTGTTGCGCCTGATTTTGCGGGGTGATTTCGACTATATCTTGATCGAGATTATTGGCAATGTAGATGTCACCCGCCCCATCAATGGCTACGCCCGTAGGCTCTCCTAATCCGCTGGCGATTACTGACTGCGTTCCGGCTGGGGTCAGTTTGACCACACGGTCATTGAAGTAATCGGCAACATATAGGTTCCCTGCCGCGTCCAGCGCCAAGCCCAGTGGATCATTGAGTCCGGTGAAGGGAAGCGTCGTTTGTGTTCCAGATGTAGTCACTTTTACAACACGGTTGTTTCCCGAATCTGCAATGTAAACATTTCCAGACGTATCAACGGTAATGCCGCCGGCTGTGTTGAGTCCATTGGTAGGAATGATGTTTTGTGCGCCCTGTGGAGACAATTCCACTACGTCATTGGTGCTAAAAAAGTTGTTGGTGACATACACATTGCCAGCCGCATCCGTGGCTATAGCATCGGGGCCATCTACGTTGCTGAAGGGCAGCGTAATCTGTGCTCCACCATTTGCAGGGATTTCTACGACAGAAGTGGCGTTGACATTACTGTTTACCACATACAAGTTGCCCGCTCCATCTACCGCAACCGAAATCGGGGTAGGAACATTGCTGAGCGTTACCGTGGATTGCACCGCTGGCTCAAAGGCTAACAACGGGCCATTGCCGTTTCCGGTCAAGCCGATGGTTCCAAGGATGGTCGTACCGCTGCTATAGATGGTCAGCGCTCCAGTGCGCGGGCCGGGATATTGTGGACTAAAGGCGACAGAAACCGTACAAACGGTACCGGAAGGATTGACGGTCGTTCCATCCGTGGCACATCCAGTCACTGCGCTGACGGTGAATTCCCGCGCTCCATTCTGCGCCTTGGGCACGCTGATGCTGCTGATCGTGCTGGCCGTCGTCAGCGTTACCTGGAGATTCTGCGTTGTCGAAGTTGCGCCCACTGCGGTTGTGGGAAAAACAACAGGCTGCGCGGTGGAGACTCCTTGCGCTATGCCAATATAGGGGATCAGAAGTTGAAGTGCTGCGGCGACCAGAAACACGGGTATGAAACGATGATGAGCACACATATCTCGCAAAGAGTTTTTGGGGTGGAAAGAATGAACCATAATCTGCTCTATCTCAAAGAATGTAAGATAAGGGACGACTGGCTGTATCATACACGGCGACAAAATGGGTGTGCTTGGTTCAGGGGAAATTATAGAGCGCAAGCCAAGGAAGGACACCCAATTCGGTGTCCTTCCTTGGCTTGTTAGAAATGAATGCTAGTTGCGGCGTCCGCCACCGGAACCGCCGCTACCCGAACCACCGGGACGGCGTCCGCGGCGACGACGACGCGGGTCGCCTCCGGCAGGGCTGCGTTTTTCGCCTGCAGCTGGGGCTGCGCCATCGACGCGGTTGAAGTTCGGCTCGACTCCGCCTGCCACTCCATTATCGTCGTCGAAGTCTTCGCCGCCTTCCAGCGTGATGGTGCTCGCATTCGAGGTGGGCTGGCGCTCAGAGTATTCCTGCGAACGCTCGGCCCGGCGTGGCGCAGCCGAGGCGTGCATCTCGACGCCATGATCCCGATGGGCATCATGGTCATCCTCATGTATAGGAGCAGCAGGATCGGGCAATCCCAGCTTGGCGCGCTGTTCCTTCAGCACGGCCTTGCGCGACAACTTGATGCGGTTGCCGTCAACACTCAGAACCTTCACCAGAATTTGATCGCCATCGTTCAGCTCGTCCTGTACTTCGCGAACGCGATGCTCGGCAATCTCGCTGATGTGCAGCAGGCCGTCGGTGCCAGGGAAGATTTCGACGAAAGCGCCGAACTCCGCCAGACGAACCACCTTACCCAGATAGGTTTTGCCGACTTCAGGCACGGCAGTCAGATCGTTGATCATCTGGAGCGCGCGGCTCAAGCCATCTGCATCGGAGGAGGCAACATTGACGCGGCCCGTATCATCGACATCGATTTTGACGCCGGTGGCTTCGATAATGCCGCGAATGGTTTTGCCGCCTGGCCCAATCAGTTCGCGAATTTTATCTGTGGGAATTTGCACGCTGACAATGCGCGGAGCAAAAGGTGACTTCTCCGTGCTTGCAGTCGCCAACGCTGCATCCATCGTATCCAGCAGGAACATGCGGCCACGGCGAGCTTGTTCCATTGCCTCGCGCATGATCTGGCCGGTGATGCCGCTGATCTTGATGTCCATCTGCATGGCGGTGATGCCCTTGCGGGTACCGGCGACCTTGAAGTCCATATCGCCGTAGTGATCTTCGGCTCCGGCAATGTCGGTCAGGATGGCGTACTTGTCGCCTTCCTTCACCAAGCCCATTGCAACGCCAGCGACGGCGGCCTTCAACGGAATGCCCGCGTGCATCAGCGCCAGACTGGCACCGCAAACGGTGGCCATTGAGGACGATCCGTTGGATTCCAGAATGTCGGAGACAACGCGCAAGGTGTAGGGAGATTCCGTTTCATTTGGAAGCACGGCAGTAATGGCGCGCTCGGCCAATGCGCCGTGGCCTACTTCGCGGCGGCCTACGCCGGTCATGCGGCCCACTTCTCCAACGGAGAATGGCGGAAAATTGTAGTGCAGCATGAAGCGCTTCCGCTTTTCGCCTTCAAAGGTTTCAATGCGCTGGGAGTCATCCGTGGTGCCCAGCGTGGTGGTGACCAGAGCCTGCGTTTCGCCACGGGTAAAGAGCGCGGAACCATGCACGCGAGGCAGCACGCCGATCTCAATGGAGATGGGACGAATCTGATCGAACTCGCGGCGATCGGGACGAATGCGTTCATTCGTGACCTGTTCGCGGAACATTTTTTCGCGCAGCGCTTCGTAATACTTGCTCAGCTTCTTTGCTGCGTTGGGGTCGTCGGCGGGAAGCTCGGCCTTGAGCGCGTCCTTAATCTGCTTGACCAGCGCATAGCTTTCAAACTTGGGATGCTTGTGCGTGTCGAGCGCATCGGCCAGCGGAGCGGCAACCTTGGCGGAGAGCGCGTCAAAGTAATCCTGATCGAACTCTGGAGGAGCTACGGTACGCTTGGTTTTTCCTGCCTTGGAAGCCAATTCTTCAATTCCAGCGCAGATTTTTTTGATCTCGACGTGCGCGAACTCAATCGCGTCGATGACGACATCCTCGGCGACTTCTTTTGCGCCGGATTCGATCATCACAATGCCGTCTTTGGAACCAACAACGGTGATGTTCAAGTCGCTGGCGCGCATCTCTTCATAGGATGGATTGATGAGGAATGCGCCGTTGATGCGGCCCACGCGAACGGCACCAACCGGCCCTGCAAAGGGAATATCGGAGAGGCACAGAGCGCAACTGGCGGCGTTGATGGCAACGACGTCGGGATCGTTTTCCTTGTCGGCAGACAAGACCAGCACAATCACCTGGGTCTCATTGCGGAAGCCCTTGGGAAAGAGTGGACGGACGGGACGATCAATCTGGCGACACACCAGAATCTCGCGTTCGCTGGGACGGCCTTCGCGCTTGATAAACCCGCCAGGAATGCGTCCGCCAGCGTAGGTGTACTCGCGATAATCAACGGTGAGTGGAAAAAAGTCGATGCCTTCTTTGGGATCGGGCGAGGCGACGGCTGTGGCCAGAATCATATTGTCGCCAATGGTGACGAGGGCCGCGCCAGAGGCCTGCTTGGCCAGACGACCTGTCTCCAGCGTGATGCGTTTACCGCCGTGGAGTTCGATGCTTACTTCATGTTTCATAGGGAACCTCGATTGTGTGTTGAGGGGCAGCGAGGCAGAGAGGCCATGAGGATGGAAAATTTTGGCAGGCGGCAGGGAACTGGTTTGTTGATGGAGCGGAAGCGCTAGAAAGCGCCTCCGCAAGACGGGCCGCGTTGCTTCCAATCAACCACGCTCGCAGGCACTACACCGCGACACGTTGGAGCCGCTTACTTGCGGATGCCCAGTTTGCCAATGACTTCGCGATACCGATCGCTGTCGTTCTTCTTGAGGTAATCCAGAAGACGGCGACGCTTGCTGACCAGCATCAAAAGGCCGCGGCGCGAGCCGTGATCCTTCTTGTGTTCTTTGAAGTGATCTGTGAGACCGCCAATGCGTTCGCTCAGAATGGCGATCTGCACTTCAGGGCTTCCGGTGTCGCTGTCATGCGTACGGAAGGTTGCGATAATTTCGGATTTCTTTGCAGGTGCCAGCACGGGGTGGCTTACTCCTCTTAAATATCAGTCGTTTACACTCTCTCAGTGTTGTCCCTAAGGATACCATGAATTGGTGTGCGATGGCCAAGATCCATTCCAGAAGGTTAAGGGGCTTCCGGTTTGGAGCGTTCTAGGATTCTCATTTCCGAGGTCCAACGCAGGAAGTGCAGCAACAGTCTCTTCTGATTCGTGACAAATTGCCAGAAGGCCGGAGTGTCAATGGTGCTGGCGCGCCTGCCGGAGTAAGTCTCCATGCGCCATTTCAGATATTCGCTGCGCCAGGGTGCCAGGCGATGGCCGCGAGTTGCGTTCCAGAGAAAGCGAATGGCTCCAAGCATGATGCTGATCCTCCGAGGTTGCAGGCTACGCTAGGATCTGCTCCGCAGCCTGTTTTTTCGGAAATACGTTGCCGATGCGTCGAATCTGCGCTCCGACCCCGCGCAGCTTCTCTTCAATCCGCTCATAGCCGCGGTCGATGTGGTACACGCGATCCACGATGGTCTCGCCATCGGCGACCAACGCGGCCAGTACCAGGGATGCCGAGGCGCGCAGGTCGGAGGCCATCACCGCAGCCGAAGAGAGCGGCGTTTTGCCGCGCACCGTGGCCGTGCGGCCATCGACGCGGATGTTGGCGCCCATGCGCGCCAACTCCTGCACATGCATGAAGCGATTCTCGAAGATATTCTCCGTAATTTGCGAGACTCCATCGGACTGGGTCGCCAGCGCCATGTACTGTGCCTGCATGTCGGTGGGAAAGCCGGGATACTCCTCCGTGGAGATGTCCGCAGCCCGCAGGTTGCTTTCGCTGTGCACGCGGATGGAATCCGCCACAATCTCGCAGCGCGCGCCAGTCTCTTCCAGCTTGCAAATCAGTGCGGAGAGATGCGCGGGATTGCATCCGGCGACAGTCAGATCGCCGCCGGAGATGGCTCCGGCAACGAGAAATGTTCCGGCCTCAATCCGGTCGGGATAGATGCGGTGCCGCGCTCCATGCAGTCGCTCCACGCCATGAATGCGAATCGTCGAGGTGCCTGCGCCCTCGATCTTTGCGCCCATCGCGACGAGCAATGCGGCCAGGTCGCTCACCTCCGGCTCGCGGGCGCAGTTTTCCATCAGCGTTTCGCCCTCAGCCAGGGTTGCGGCCATCATTAAATCTTCCGTTCCAGTTACGGTAATTTTGTCGAAGACGATACGAGCGCCCTTCAGCCGTTGCGCGCGCGCTTCCAGATAGCCGTGATCCTGAGTGATCTCCGCGCTCATTGCCTGCAAGCCTTTAATGTGCAGGTCGATGGGACGACCTCCAATAGCGCAGCCGCCGGGCATGGCTACACGCGCCATTCCGGTGCGGGCAATCAGCGGGCCAAGCACCAGCGAAGAGGCGCGCATGGTTTTTACAATCTCATAGCGAGCTACGGGGTCGGAGAGAGAAGCGCAGCGGATGCGCGTGCGATGATGAGCGCGGCCATAGCCCAGATCGACCTCCGCGCCCATTGAGGCCAGCAGCTTGCGCTCTGTCTCAATGTCGCGCACATCGGGAACGTTCTCCAATATGATTTCGTCTTCCGTGAGAATAGCGGCGGCCATGCACGGCAGCGCGGAGTTCTTTGCGCCGCTTACGCGAATGGTGCCTTGCAGCGGATTGCCGCCCCGAATGATGAACTTATCCATGTAAACCTTACCGTGAATCCTGTGCGCGAATCTCTCCGCAAAATTTTTACTGCAACTCTCTACAACTCCATGACGGCATCTTCCACGGCCCGGCGCACGTTGCCGCTAGAGCGTTCCAAGCGGCGCATTGCCTCCGGCTTGTCCACGCCAGCCTTCAGCATGACCAGGGCCAGAGGCATGCTTTTGCCTGCGGCGCGAATGGCGCGTACCGCCGTGTTGCGATCCACGTTGCAGGCCAGCATCAGAATATGAATGCCGCGCTCCACCAGCTTGGAGTTCTTCATGTGTACGTTCACCATCAGGTTTTCGTACACATATCCCAGCCGCGTCATTGCGCCGGTGGTAATCATGTTCAAAACCATCTTTTGCGCGGAGCCAGCCTTCATGCGCGTGGAGCCGGAGACAACCTCCGGGCCAACCTCGGCAACGACGGTGACTTCTGCGACGGTGGAAAGTTCCGTATGGTGATTGCAGGTAACGCCAGCGGTCTTGGCTCCACGGGCACGGGCATACTCAATCGCAGAGACAACATAGGGCGTGCGTCCGCTGGCCGAAATGCCAATGACAATGTCTTTGCGTGTTGGACGGCGGCGCGCAACATCTCGCTGGCCCAGTTCGCGCGAGTCCTCATTCACCTCGGTCGCGGAAGCGAGCGCCTTCGGGCCGCCCGCCATCACATATTGCACGGTTTGCGGCGAGGTGGAATAGGTCGGCGGACACTCCGAGGCATCCAGAGCCGCGATGCGGCCGCTCGATCCTGCGCCCACGTAGATCAGTCGTCCGCCATCGCGCAGGCAGCGCGCGACCGTGTCGATGACCTGGGCAATCTCCGGCAGCGCCTTTTTTACCGCATTGGCGACCTTCATGTCCTCGTGATTGATGATGCGCGCAATCTCCAGCGCGGACTTGGTATCGAAGCCCTCGGAGGCTTCGTTGCGACTTTCGGTCATGAGTTCTTGCAGCCCCGTGATGGAGCCTTTGCCGTTTTTAGTTGCATGTAGCGTCTGAGACGCTTTTATAGGTACAGATTGGGGCATGGCCTCGCAACTCCAATGATTCTTGGATGATTGTATCTCCAAACCGGGCACGCATCATGCTCGATGCATCTCGCGGAGCAGCGCGTCGTGGAAACGGGGACGCGCCTGCTGAATCGCCTGCGAGATTCCGTCTGGCCCATTCGCGGGATCATTGCCGGGATAGGTGCGGTTGGTCAGCAGCGCCACGGCAAGCTGTTTTTCAAAATCCAGCCATAGCGATGTGCCGGTATATCCAAGATGTCCCGCCGAATGCGAGCTGAGATATTGCCCGGAAGAAGATGGTTGCGAGGGCGTATCCCAACCCAGAGCGCGCGAGCTGCCCGCAACGATTGCATCTCGCGTGGTGAAGCGCTGGATGGTTTCCGGGAGGAAAACGGGCGCGTCGTCCATTGCCGCGCCACCATGCAGGATGCAGGCCGCAAAGCGCAACAGATCGGGAACGTTGGAGAAGACTCCGGCATGTCCGCTGATGCCGCCCATGCGCCAGCAATTTTCATCCTGCACCTCGCCTTGCAGGACGCGATGCCGCAACTTGGTGTCAATCTGCGTTGGCGGAATGGCGGCCTTCCACGCGGCTGGAGGACAGAAGGTCGTATGCGTCATGCCGAGTGGCGCAAAAATTTCTCGTTGACAGAAGGTGTCCAGCGTTTCTCCTGTGATGCGCTCCAGCAGTTGGCCCAGAAGAATAAATCCAATGTCGGAGTACATGGCGCGCGTTCCCGGCGGAGCTTCGAGCGGCATTCGCAGACAGGCGTCCAGGAGTGATGCCGCCGTGTCGCATTGCTCAAACAGACGAGCATGCGCGGGTAGGCCGGAGGCGTGCGCCAGCAACATGCGCGCGGTTACGCGCTGGCGTTCGGCTACATGGGTTGCGTCGGGGATGGCAATAAACTCCGGCAGCCAGCGGGAAATTGGCTGCTCCAGGTCAAGTTGGCCGCGCTCCCACAGGCGCATGGCCAGCGACGTGGTGGCCACCACTTTACTGACGCTGGCTAGGTCGAAGACCGTCTCTGGCTGAACCAGTGGCGCATCGGGCGCATAGGTAAAGCGGCCTACAGCCGCCATCGCGACGATGTTTCCACGCAGCCAAACGCCATACGCCGCGCCCGGAAAGGCGTGCCCGCTGATGGCTTGCAGCAACACGGCATCGGCGGCAGGGAGTGGAAGCAGTGAGCTATCAGACAAGGATCGATTTCCCATAGAGGGCCAGCCCCTGTAATAAATGTACGCAATTGTTGGCCGGAAGCGCCCGCTTGGCACCAATATATATGTCAGCAGGGTTGGAGGATGCAGTGATGGGGCTAAAACAAAGCTATTGGCATCAAGTCTGGACGCTGTGCATTGCAGCGGCCTGGGTAGCGCTGGCAGGGGCGCATCTTCTGTTCGCGCAGTGGGGTGCGCCTTCCGCGCCTTCCGCGCCGCCCGTGCCTCCGGCTCCTCCCTCAGCGACCATCCCGAATCCAGGACAGCCGCAGTTCTCGCCAACGCCCATGATTCTGATGAATCCGCCGGGCGGATCCATGCCGGGATTGCCGACCGGAGGCCCGACAATGGGCCGCATGGCAGGACAGATGGCAGGTTTTCCGGGCGCATCCATCGTGATTGTGCCAACGGTGACGCAGCCGACCCCATCGTCGCCGCAAAACCAAAACCAAAACCAGGGAACTTTGCCGATTGTTATTCCCTATTTCGCGCCATCGCAACCGCAAACAACGAAAGCTCCGGGCGCAGGCGATCCGGCAGGCGCGATTCGATAGATAAAATGAAGTGGAAAGTGGAATATAGAAAATGAAGCAGAATTTGAAAATGTAAGATAAAGAGAAGGTTGGATTCCGTCTTGTCGTTTCCCGATCCAGAAGAAATTTCAGAATATCCGAACCCAGCAAGCGGCGAGGCGGGCGGCGAAGTCGCTGCGGCCTATGGTAGCGCTTCCTCTTCCACGCTGTCGGCATGGCTGCGCGACCTGCTCTTTTCTATTGCCATTTCTTTTCTCATCATCACGTTCCTCTATCAGCCGGTGCGCGTCGAAGGCACCAGCATGATGCCGGAGTTGCGCGATCAAGATCGGCTCTTCATCAACAAATACGCCTATCATTTCGAGCATGTGCATCGTGACGATGTGGTGGTCTTTCTCTACCCGCGGGATCATCGGAAGAGCTATATCAAGCGCGTTATCGCAGGGCCGGGGGACACGCTGCGCATCGACAACGGCCAGGTCTACGTGAATGACAAGCCGATTGCCGAGCCGTATGTGCCTACGCGCTATCAGGACGAACGCTCCTATCCGGTCATCACGCTGGCCGCCAACCAGTATTTTGTTTTGGGGGATCATCGCTCCATCTCCAGCGACAGTCGGGACTTTGGCCCGGTAAATCGCAGCCTGATTTACGGAAAAGCCGTCTTCGTTTACTGGCCTGCGGACAAGATGGGTGTGGTGCGTTGAGCGTTGTTCGAACAAAGATAAAAATTCCTTTCAGCAACAAACGGCTTTTTCCTGCTAAAATTGTAGAAATCCACTCCCCGGAGACGCAATGCAAGCGATCCTGGCGCTCGAAGACGGGCGTATCTTTGAAGGTCTCGGCTACGGTGCCAAGGCCGAATGCTATGGGGAAGTTGTTTTCAATACCTCCCTCACCGGTTATCAGGAAATTTTCACCGACCCTTCCTATGCGGGCCAGATTGTTGTTCTGACCAATCCGCAGATTGGGAACTACGGCACCAACAACGCCGACAATGAGGCCACGCGGCCTTATATTGAGGGCCTGATTACGCGTGAATTTTCGCCGATCAGCTCCAACTGGCGTTCGCAGCAGGTGGCGGATGAGTATCTGGAGCGCTACAACGTTCCGGTGCTTTCGGAGGTGGATACGCGTGCGCTGGTGCGGCATCTGCGCACACATGGCGTGATGCGCGGCGTACTCTCGTCGATTGAATCTGACCCACAGAAGCTCGTCGCTAAAGCCCGCTCCATTCGCAAGATGGACGGCACCGATCTGGCCAGCGTTGTCACCACCAAGGTGCGCTACGAGTGGGACATCACTGATCCGCAAAATGCCAACGAAGACCCACTGGCCATTGGGCCGCAGCCGCCGCTGCCAGAACAAAATCTGCACGTCGTCGCCTACGACTTCGGCATGAAGCACAACATTCTTCGCATGTTGGCCAAGGAAGGTTGCCGCGTTACTGTCGTTCCGGCGCAGACCTCGGCGGAGGACGTGCTGGCGTTGAACCCAGACGGAATTTTCCTCTCCAACGGCCCCGGCGACCCGGAGCCGGTGACCTACGCGCAGCAGAATATCCGTCGGCTGATGGGCAAGAAGCCGATCTTTGGAATTTGCCTCGGCCATCAATTGATTGGGCTTGCGCTCGGTGGCAAGACGTACAAGCTGAAATTCGGCCATCACGGCGGCAATCATCCGGTGCAGCACACCGGCACGGGCAAGGTGGAGATCACCGCGCACAACCACAACTTCGCCGTCGATCCCGACTCGCTCAAGCAGAGTGAGGTTGAACTGACGCACATCGACCTCAACGACAACACCCTGGAAGGCCTGCACCATCGTTCACTGCCTTTGTTCAGCGTGCAGTATCACCCCGAGGCCAGTCCCGGCCCGCACGATTCGAATTATCTCTTCGGCGACTTCCGCAAGATGATGGAAGCGTGGAAGAAGTGAGTAAGGTGAGCCGCATCTGTATTTTGTTTTTGAAAGGGCGCGGCTTTAGCCGCGCCGCATAAAGTAAAAATCGACGGGCTTTAGCCCCTGAGGGAAATTTGTGCGGCCAAGCAGAGAATCAATACGACAGAGTACCCCAACTTACTTTGTAGGTTTTCAATCTGCTGGACGGAAACCATTCTTCCGCCATGAGCGCTGGGCTAATTTATTTTTGAATGTTCTTGAGCAATACAGAAACACCTATCTTTTGCACGCTTATGTTGTCATGCCTGACCATGTACATCTTTTACTGACACCTGTGGAGAGCCTAGAAAAATCCATACAACTCATCAAAGGTGGATTTTCGTATCGGGCCAAGCGTGAGCTGGAATGGCCAGAAGATGTTTGGCAGGCAGGATTTTCCGATCATCGTATTCGTGATCTACAGGATTTTTATTCACACATTGTCTATATCGAGCAGAACCCTGTAAGGGCGCGGCTGTGTGCCAATGCAGAAGAGTATCTTTATAGCTCACTAGCTAAGACGATTGCACTGGATGCTGTCCCTCAGCGGCTAAAGCCGCAGACTATTGGCAGTATTGACGGCGGGGCTAAAGCCCCGCCCCTTCAAAATCAAGTCCACTCCAGTTTGAGGGCATCCGCAAAATAGAGGGAGTGGGAAGAAGTGAGAACAGAGCAATTTGTATGCCCAATCGAGAAATGCTGCGATGGTCAAAACGGCGGCTGAGGATAGTCGAAGAAAATCGTGAGGACTATTTATGTGCTCTCGACATTCTCCACCGTCATGAGCAGACATATACGTTAGATGAAGTGATAAGAATGTGCGGGCTAGATAAGTACCATCTGCAATTTAGAACAAAACGATTACAGAAAAAGCACAGGTTGGAGTAAAATGCCACGCAGAAATGACATCACGAAGATTTTAGTGATTGGCTCCGGGCCGATCGTCATTGGTCAATCGGCGGAGTTTGATTACTCCGGCACGCAGGCATGCAAGGCGCTGCGCGCTGAGGGTTATGAAGTGGTGCTGGTCAATTCCAACCCGGCCACCATTATGACCGATCCGGAACTGGCTGATCGCACCTACATTGAGCCGTTGACCGTGCAGTATCTCGAAGAGATTATCCGCCTAGAAGTGGAGATGATGGCCGCCAAGCCTGGGGTCTTTGCGATTTTGCCCACCGTTGGTGGACAGACGGCGCTCAATCTCGCCGTCGAGCTATCTGACTCCGGCATCCTCGAAAAGTATGGCGTGGAGTTGATTGGCGCGAAACTGGAAGCCATCAAAAAAGCCGAGGATAGACTGCTCTTCAAAGATGCCATGAACCGCATTGGCCTTGACGTGCCACGCTCGGCGCTCGTCAACAATCTTCGCGATGGATTGGAATTTGCCAGCAAGATTGGATTTCCGGTCATCATTCGCCCGTCGTTTACGCTCGGCGGCTCCGGTGGCGGATTGTCCTATAACCGCGAGGAGTTGATGGAGATTCTCTCGCGTGGACTCGATCTCTCGCCTGTGCATGAGTGCCTGATCGAAGAGTCCGTCCTTGGTTGGAAGGAATATGAGCTGGAGGTGATGCGCGATCTTGCCGACAACGTCATCATCATCTGCTCGATTGAAAATTTCGATCCGATGGGCGTACATACGGGCGATTCCATTACCGTCGCGCCCGCGCAAACGCTGACGGATCGCGAATATCAGGCCATGCGTGATGCGGCCATTCGAGTGATCCGCGAGATTGGCGTCGAGACGGGCGGGTCAAATGTGCAGTTCGGCGTTCATCCCACGACGGGCCGCATGGTGGTCATTGAGATGAATCCGCGTGTCTCGCGCTCCTCAGCTCTGGCCTCCAAAGCCACGGGATTTCCTATCGCAAAAATCGCGGCGCGCCTGGCCGTTGGCTACACGCTGGATGAGATTCCCAACGACATCACGAAAAAAACGCCGGCCTGTTTTGAGCCAAGCATTGACTATGTCGTGGTTAAAATTCCCAAGTGGCAATTTGAAAAATTTCCCGGAGTCGATGAAGGCTTAGGCCCGCAGATGAAATCCGTGGGCGAAGTGATGGCCATTGGCCGCACCTTCAAGGAATCCATGATGAAGGCGCTGCGCTCGCTCGATACCGGCAAGAGCATGAGTTCGGAGATCATCGAGCCGCGTCGCTTGACGCAACGCCTAGTTACGCCGCATCCAGAGCGGCTGGCGTATATTCGCTACGCCTTTCGTCGTGGATTTTCCGCCCGCGAAGTGGCGCGCATGACCTCCATCGACCCGTGGTTCCTGCACCAGATCAAAGAAGTGACCGACATGATTGCCGCCATTGGCGAGCACTCCGCCGAGAGCGTGCCGAAGGAAATGCTGCGCAAAGCCAAGCGCATGGGTATTTCCGATGCGCGTCTGGGCGATGTCTGGGGCATGACGCCGCGCGTTGCGCAGAATAAAATCCGCCACATTCGTAATCAACATGGCATCCGTCCCGTTTACAAGCTGGTCGATACCTGCGCGGCGGAGTTTGAAAGTTTCACGCCATATTTCTACTCCTGCTACGACGAAGAGGATGAAGCCACGCCGACGACCAAGAAAAAAGTCATCATTCTGGGGAGTGGGCCAAATCGCATCGGGCAGGGAATTGAGTTCGATTATTGCTGCTGCCATGCCGCCTTTGCGCTCAAGGAAGATGGCTATGAAGCGATCATGGTCAACTGCAATCCAGAGACGGTCTCGACCGATTATGACACCAGCGACCGCCTCTATTTTGAGCCGCTTACCTTTGAAGATGTGCTCGAAATTTACGAGCACGAAACTTCTTCTGGCGCGGAGGTTGGCATGATCGTGCAGTTCGGCGGGCAAACTCCGCTGAATCTGGCGCTGCCGTTGAAGGCCGTTGGCGTCAACATTCTTGGCACATCGCCGGAGTCGATTGACCTGGCCGAGGATCGCAAGCGCTTTGGCAAGCTGATGGAAGAGATGGAGATTCCGCAACCGCCCGGTGTGATGGCGACCAGCGTGGAAGAGGCGGTGGCGGGCGCGCAGAGCATTGGCTATCCCGTGCTGGTGCGGCCCTCGTATGTCCTTGGCGGGCGCGCGATGGTGATTGCCTACGACGACAGCGAAGTGACGCGCTACATGCGCGAGGCGGTCGAGTATTCGCAGGAGCGCCCCGTGCTGATCGATCATTTTCTCGAAGATGCCATTGAGGTGGATGTGGATGCGCTCTGCGATGGCGAGGATGTTGTTATCGCTGGCATCATGCAGCACATTGAAGAGGCGGGCATTCACTCCGGCGATTCGTCTTGCGTGTTGCCATCGGTTGATCTCTCCGGGGCCACGCTGCAAACTATTCGCGAGTACACGCGCAAACTGGCGCTGGCCCTGCATGTAGTGGGTCTGGTGAATATCCAGTTCGCCGTGCAACGGGATAAGGTCTTCGTCATTGAGGTCAATCCACGCGCCTCGCGCACGGTTCCGTATGTGTCGAAGGCGACCGGCGTGCCGCTGGCAAAGATCGCGCTGCGCCTGATGACTGGCCGCAAGCTGCGCGAGTTTTTACCGGAGCAGGTCGAGCAGTGCAAAGACATCGAGACTGGCCCCTACTACTTTGTAAAATCTCCGGTATTCCCTTGGAATAAATTTCCCGGCGTCGATATGCTGCTGGGGCCGGAGATGAAATCCACCGGAGAAGTGATGGGAGTCGCCGATAATTTTGGCGAGGCATTCGCCAAGGCGCAGCTCTCTGCTGGTCAGAAACTTCCTACGCGGGGAACCATCTTCCTCAGCGTGCGTGATCGGGACAAGCCCGCCATCGTTCCGGTTGCCCGCCAGTTTGTCGAGCTTGGATTCAAGATGGTCGCCACCCACGGTACTGCGGACGTACTGGAAGCAGCGGGATTTTCCGTCGAGCGCGTCTTCAAGGTGAAAGAAGGTCGTCCGAATGTCGTCGATCTCATCAAGGGCGAGCGGATTCAACTCATCATCAACACGCCGCATGGGCAGGATACGTTTTTCGACGACAAGGCGATCCGGCGCGCCGCGATTCTCCAGCGCATTCCAACGATTACCACGCTCTCTGCCGCGCGCGCCGCTGCGGAGGGGATTACATCGTTGCAGAAGGAAGCCATTTCGGTGCGCGCGCTCCAGGTTCTCCACGCCGAGCAGATTGCAGCGGGCGCATAGAAATTTGGAGTGGGCAAGTTTGCAATCTGGCTCTGCGGAGTTTCTCGTGGGAATTTCAGGCTCGTCTTTGCGTTACTTCCTCATATACAGCCATGTACTCTTTGGCTGGCTCGACCCACGAGTAATCCTGCGCCATGCCGTTCTTCATCAATGTGCGCCAGGATTTTTTATCCTGAAAGGCGGCGAGTGCGCGGCGTAGGGCCGCCAGTAAATCCAGAGGGTTGTTCCCGCTGAATTTGAATCCAGTGCCCGTGCGCGTCTCTGGATTCCATTCCTCCACTGTGTCATCGAGGCCGCCTGTTGCGCGAACCACCGGCGGCGTCCCGTACTTCAGACTGTAAATTTGATTTAAACCGCAAGGTTCATAGCGCGAAGGCATCAAGAAGATGTCCGAACCCGCTTCAACCTTGTGTGCCAACACATTGTCATACTGTACGCGGGTGGCGATCTTTCCGGGATATTTCTTTGCCAGTTCCAGAAAAAGTTTTTCGTAGGAAGCCTCGCCGCTGCCAAGAACAATCAATATCATTTCTTCCGAAGCGATCTCGCTGGCAATCTCCGCGATCAGATCGAAGCCTTTCTGCGTGGCGAAACGAGAGACGATGCCCACAATCGGCGTTGTCTCCGGT
>DAHXNK010000034.1 GCA_027365415.1 Acidobacteriaceae bacterium | reverse complement strand
GAGATCGAAAAGCCGAGCATTGCATCCGCCGTCTCAAAAACGGCGCGGGCGGCAGGGAAATTTTCATACAGGTCGCGGCCCATGCCAACGGTTTGCGAACCTTGTCCGGGAAAGAGAAACGCGATTTTCTTGCTCATAGATTTGTATGTTCGATTGTAATTTTAGTCATGGTACCGTTGGAAAAGCTATCCCTCAGGGGCTGAAGCCCCGCTGATTTTTGGGAACTTATGGACGGGCTAAAGCCCGTCCCCTTCAGTGGAAGCCCGCTCAGATAAGAAGAGGTTGTTCACTGCAACGGCAGTTCCGGTTCGGCTGCGGTGGGGGAGTGCGGCACGGGAGGGTGCAGCGTGAATTCATGTTCCAGATGCGTGTTGACGCCGGTCTGGGCAAACTCCGCCGCAACGCGAATGCCGTTCATAATGGCGCGATCACTCGACGAGCCGTGCCCCACGATGCAGACTCCGCGCAGGCCAAGCAGCGGCGCACCGCCGTATTCGGAGTAGTCCAGGCGTTTTTTGAAGTTGTTGAATGCCTTGCGCGAAAGAAGCGCGCCAACCTGCGCGCTCACCGTGGAGCTAAGCGATTCCCGAAGCGACTCGCGCACCAGCCGCGCCAGCCCTTCGGATGCCTTGAGCGCCACATTGCCGACGAAGCCATCGCAGACAATCACGTCGGCATGTCCGTTGTAGATGTCGCGGCCTTCCACATTCCCAATAAAGTTGAGCGGCAACTGGCGCAACAGCGGAAAAGCCTCCCGCGTCAGATCGTTGCCCTTGCCCTCCTCTTCGCCAATGGAGAGCAGGCCAATGCGCGGGCGGTCGATTTTGAGTATATGTCGAGCGTACATCGCGCCCATCACGGCAAATTGCACCAGATTTTGCGGCTTGCAATCCACATTCGCGCCAACATCGAGCAGAATGGATGGACTCCCCGTGCTGGTGGGCAGGATCGTTGCCAATGCCGGACGATCCACGCCGGGCAGCGTGCCCAGAACCATCTTGGCGGTGGCCATCGCCGCGCCGGTATTGCCTGCGGTTACGAATCCGGCGGCTCGACCTTCGCGCACCATCTTCAGCCCGACGCGCATGGTGGAGTCGCGCTTGGAGCGGACGGCGGACGCAGCTTTATCTTCCATCGAAATCCATTCGCTGGCATGGACAATTTTTATAGGCAAATGCCGATTTTTCGCGCGCCGCATGTGCTGCGCCAGCAGCTTGCGAAGCTGCGACTCCGGGCCAATCAGATGCACACGCACCGGGAGCTGGAGAACAGCAAGGACGGCCCCGCGAATCTCCGGCTCTGGAGATTTGTCCGCCCCCATAGCATCAAGCGCGATATCGATCCGCATGGGCACTAGCGGCTAGTTCTGTTCCTTGACTTCCAGCACTTCGCGGCCCTTGTAGGTGCCGCACTTGGGGCAGGCGCGATGGGGCAGCTTGTGCTCATGGCAACTGGGGCACTCGGCAAGGCCAGTGGGGGTGAGCGCGTCGTGGGCGCGTCGTTTGGAGGTGCGCGCCTTGGAGTGGCGACGCTTGGGATTCGGCATGGTAGATTCCTTTCGCTGGCCCTATTGTGTACTCCCCGCGCCAACGTTCCGAAAGAACGCTCACCAATCTCCCGCGCTGGCGGAAAGATCGTGGATGCGGAAGAGTACCGGAGAGCCGATACATAAACTTTACGTTTTCCCCTGACTGCGTATTGACCCCAGCGTGGCCCAGCGTGGGTCGGCTATGTCGTTGGCGCAGTTGCAGGTTTCCGTATTCAGACTGCGGCCACAGCGCATGCACAGTCCTTTACAAGACAAGGCACATAGAGTCCGTGCGGGCAGCGAAAGAAGAATCTGTTCGCGCAGCACGTCCTCCAGCAGCAGACCGCTCTTCTCATAGTAGCCGATTTCGGTCTCGGAAGGCGAGATGGAGCGATCCTCTCCATCTGGATCGACACCCAAGGGCCGAAACAGGAGATCAAATGTATTGTCTAGCGCGTGCTGCACCGGCTCCAGACAGCGGGCGCACAGCACCTCGACACGGGTCTGGTAGCCAGCGCGGAGGCGGATGTCAGGGACGACCTCATGCGGGCCGCGATGTTCGTGCAGCAAGTCGGCAATGCCCGATGTATGCAGCGAGTGCAGCACATGCAGCTCTTCTCCAAAATCAATCTGGCCGGGAGCAATGTCCAGGTCAAAGGGGATGGGCGCTTGTTCCAGTTCGGCGACGGTCAGAAGCATATGTTTTGCCTCCGGGGCGTGGGATGTAAGACTGCATGTGGTTTCTCCCCGGATCGCTGTCGCTCCAAGCGGAGGTCGGAATGGCGACGCGGAATAAAGATCAGGGTGCAACCACTTCTACAGCCTGCTTTCACTATATAGGTGTTTCGTTTGCATTGAGAAGAGATGGATCGTCTGATGAGGGAAACAAATCCCATAGAGAAGCCCTGCACAAGCTGGCGTTTTGAAGGGGCGGGACTTTAGTCCCGCCGTAAGTATCTGAAATGAGACCGGGCTTTACAATCTGCGGAAAAACTCGATACTTCCCCTCTGGGGAGTTCGCAGTTGCGATTTTTTCGCAGAATCAGCATATTTCCCTGCTGGATTGCGGTTCTTGGATTGCCGCTGGAGTCCCATTTTCAGGCATCCAGACACACTTCGCCCCTAGCTTGCTCGCTGTGGAATCGGAATCAGCTTCCGCATGCGCATCAGGGTGTACGCCGAAATCGCCAGGCGTTCGATCAACCTGCGCTCCGAGTTTTTCCGCAGCATGGGAAGGCCAACATTTTGGAAACCTTCCTCAAAAACGCAGCAGGTAGGTCATCTTCATGTAGATTGTCTTGCTGTTGTTCATCAGCGAGGAATAAGTGATCGGCAGAATAGGGTCTGCTGCATTGCACAGTCCATCCGCCTCTCGCGTGCAGAGGGCGCGATTCAGATTTTCAAAATCCCCGATGTAGCCAAAGTAAATCGCCGTTCCAGGATGCGGCAGGTAGGTAAAAAGCGCATCCGCAAAAAGGTTTTTTGAGTTGGGCAAAGCGGTATAAGCAGCAGTGGGCAGCGTGGCAATGTATTGCCCGATCAGATTGAAGGAGACCGCCTTGGTCACCTGATAGTTCCATCGCGAGATCAGTTCGTGGTTGTCATAAGCCACATCACCCGTAGCGGGATTTGTAAAGTGCGTGTAGGTGTAGCTGTTTTGTAGGTCGAGTGGACTGACCGGCTTCACTTCAAGATTCAAATTCGGCGATGTGACATTCACCGGATTCGGCCCACTGTTGGCCTGCGGCGCGTAATTAACGACTGTGCCGATGTAGGCTCCCCCGCCAACGGCAACGTAAGGCTTGGGCGAAGAATAAAAATTCATGCCTGTCGTGTGGCTGTGGTACTCCACATTCTGCGTTAGCGCGGGGTAATCGACCGGGCGTAACCGATCCTGTCCCAGATCCACGTTCGCCGAGACGGAGGTGCGATGTTGAAACGTAACGCTGTACGTTGGATTGATGTAGAAGTCGAGTGGCAATCCTGTGTGATCCCAGATGCGTTCGCTATAGAGGCTGGGGCCATGCGAAAGAATCGGCCCGCTGCTGGGCCGGAAGGTATATCCGTAGTAGCCATTCGGCTCGCGCACGTCGGGACGCTGAAAGAATCCTGTATCCGTTACAAAGCCCGCTGCCGTGTCGTTGTAGGATATCCATCCGTTCTGATGTAGATCGGAATAGTTCAAGCTCTGCTGATAGACTTGGCCGCTGCAATACAGCGTGGTCAGTTCGCATTCCTGCTCACCGGGTGTGGTGTTCGACGCATTTTCCGTTGCGGAGGTAATGGCCTGTCCGGTCAGCGTCCAGCGTTGACGCAGGCGCGCTCGATAATCAAATCCCCCGGCGCGGTTGAAGGAACCTAGATATTCATGGTCGGCATAAATCACGCCAACATTGGATTGCGGGCCAATGTCCCGATTCACCCGCGCCATATAAAAATGTGCCCGCGTATTGAAGTCGGGCGTGCCCGGAGGAACCAACTGGCCGGGATTGCGATCATCCACATTCAGAACGCCGAGCGCCCACGGCCCCAGCTTGCCCGTCAACCGTTCTCCATACTGCGGCAGCACAATGTTGTCGGTGTAATACAGGCTGATCGGTGTCATAAAGTAACTGCTGTTTTCGATGAAGAATGGGCGCACCTCAGGAAAGTACGGGGGAAACCGCTGGTTGGGCGGCGCGGGATTGTCTATGCCCACCTGGCTGAAGTCCGGGTTCACCGTGGTGTCGAGTACCAGGCTGTTGTGCAAAATAAACTTGGCATCGAGACCCCCGTAGCCCTGCAAATGCTTGTCCTGAAAATATGGATTGAGCGGATTGACGGTATTCAACTGGCGCAGGTTCCGAGCCAGCACATACGGCTCCAACTGCCAGTTGCGTCCGTGCTCCACGTTCACAAAACCATCAACGGCCATGTCCTGCGTGAGCCAGCCCGCCACATTGTGCCTAACCGGCGGCCAGAAGACGGACTCGCTCTCATGGGAGATGCCGCGCTGCAAAAGAATGCCCCAGGTGCGCATCTGGTTCGGCCCAGCCTTGGCAAAGTACAGGCTGGCGAAGGGAATGCGTATCAGCACGGTATAGCCCTGCGGCGTGCGCTTGCCCCAGGTATCCCATACCGTATCGAAGGAATAGTCGGAGCCATTTTGCTCGCTGTACAACGCATCGGCCTGAATGCCCAGGGCGTTGCTCTTGAAGACAAAGCCCCGACGCTGATCGTGAAAGGTGTCCAGCATGACTTTTACAAAATCATCATCGCCCAGGCTGTCGCGCGCCAGCATGTGGGCACGAACCAGCTTGGGAGTTTTGTCCTGGCACACAAACGCGACGTACAGATACTCATGCGTGTAGCCCAGGTAGGCGACCGTCGGCTCCGTCGTCGGATGGCCATCCTCTGGATAGCGCTGGATAAACTTGTCCACGCGCAGCATCTCTCGCGCAGACGCGGAACGCACCGGGGAGACAAGAAAGTCGCTCAGTTTGGGATTGCCGCTCAGTCGCGGAATGCGCAGACGCGGCGTGTACTGGCGCGTGGGAAGCTCCACGGTGGCAGGGTGGGGGGAGGTAATACTTGGAGCGTTTGGGGCATCTGCAACAACGGGCGCATCGGGGAGACTCTCCGGCGCAGCCGTGGTTTCGGAGCGAATGCTGCCAAGGCTGCGATCCGCCACGCACGCGCTGGCCGCTGTTCCCCATACGAACAGCAGGGCGAGCGATGCCGAAATGGAAAAGAAAGTACGCATTAGAGATTTCGAGTGGAGTGGCAAAAGTGCACGAAGCGCCTACATCAATTTTATCTGCAATGTAGATGCATGGGCCTATTGGTTGGACGCTAATTCTGCTAGAAAGTTAGAACAATCCTGTTTGCTTGCGCGGCATTTCAATGCCGAAGTGTTGATAGGCCAGGCGTGTGGCCACGCGACCGCGCGGGGTGCGATCCAGAAATCCAATTTGAATTAGAAAGGGTTCGTAAACTTCTTCGAGCGCGTCTTCTTCCTCAGCCAGCGCAGCGGCCAGCGTGTTCAGCCCCACTGGGCCGCCGTCGTATTTGTCGATGATGGTGCGCAACAGGCGACGATCCATATCATCAAAGCCGTGCGCGTCCACCTGCAACATCTCCAGAGCGGCCATCGCCGTGGCGCGGTCGATACTGCCATTGCCGCGCACCTGCGCGTAGTCGCGAATCCGGCGCAGCAGGCGATTGGCAATGCGCGGCGTTCCGCGCGAACGCATGGCAATCTCTGCGGCACCATCGTCGTCAATGGGAACCTGGAGTACCTCCGCCGAGCGATGCACGATGATGCGTAGATCGTCATCGGTATAAAACTCCAAACGCAACAGAATGCCAAAGCGCGCCAGCAGCGGCGAGGCCAGCAGGCCGGGGCGCGTCGTCGCGGCGACAAAGGTGAAAGGATGCAGATCCATGACATGCGTGCGCGCCGCTGGCCCCTGCCCGATAATGATGTCCAGCTTGTAATCTTCGAGCGCGGTGTAGAGCTTCTCCTGCAAGCCCGCTTGCAGGCGATGAATCTCATCCAGAAATAAAACCTGATGCTGTTTCAGGTTGGTCAGGATCGCCGTCAAGTCGCCCTGAATCTGCAAAGCTGGCCCGGAGGTCTGCTGAAAGTCCACGTCCAGCTCGTTGGCAATAATGTTGGCCAGCGTCGTTTTACCCAATCCCGGCGGACCAGAGAGCACAACATGATCCAGCGCCTCGCCGCGATTGCGCGCCGCCTCCAATGCAATGGAGAGCTGTTCCTTGGCCTTTTGCTGCCCGATAAATTCGTTCAGCCGCTGCGGACGCAGCTTCAGCTCAAAGCTGGCATCGTCGTCCACCAGCGCGGCAGAGACCATTCGATCTTGTTTCTGTTCCGATCTTTTTTCTGGGAGCATCCAAGCGGATGGTATCGCGTGCGGCTCCGCCAATGCAATGTTAGCCGGATGCGCCGCAAAAAAATTGGTTCGAGTAGACTCTTCTTTAGTTCTCCATGCGCCTCTTCTCCATCGAAATCGGACGTCCGCAGCGCATCGCCGCGCTGTTGCTGCTCTTTTTTGCCGCGCAGTGTTTGTGGGTCATCCAGCACCAGCAGCTTACGGAGCGCGATTATCAGTACGCCCGCTGTGGCCGCGAGATTTGGGAGAAGCCCTCGCCGCTCACCGGCTACTTCACCTCCTGCGGCAACCTGCACGACGGCACCTTCGCCTATCGCGCTGCGGGATTGCCGCTGACCGTGCAGCGCATCGTTACAGGGCAATCAGCCAGCGCCTCTACATGGGAATCGCGCCACGTTCTCCACTTCGTCAATCTGCTGCTGCATCTGCCGTTTGTCTTTTTTGGCGTATGGCTGGGCGGCGCGCTCTGGTGGGTGGCGCGACGGATGTACGGCAATCTTGGCGGAGCTTTTGCGCTTGCGCTCTATTGCTGCTCCCCGGAGATGATCCGCGCCTGCCTGCGCCCCAACAACGAAATTCTCGCAGCGTGGGGAATGTATGGCATCCTCTACACGGCCATCGGCGTGGCCCATGCGATGCAGGGGCCGACGCGACGCTGGCCTCCGCGCATTGCGCTGTTGACGCTGGCGCTGGGACTGACGGCGATGGCACACGTTGCCGCAGCCATCGTAGGTCTGCTGCTGGCGCTGGCCTTCATGCTCTATCTGGCCGAAGGTCGCCGCGCACAGGTGATGTGGGTAATCCTGCTGGCCAGCTTCGGCGCATCCATGATTCTGTTTGCTTCTTACACTTTCAATGCGGATGCCTTCAGCTATGTGCTCCAGGGCGCGGCGGGCAGAATGTGGTTCTCGCTGGATGGCACGCGACACATGCTCGCGAGCCTGCCCAGCGCGGGCGTGACCATTGCGGCAGCCACGGCGCTGGCCTTTTACGCGATTCATCGCCGCTCGCGCTACTTTGGCAATACCGCGCCGCTGCTGGTGGCGGCATTGTTGTTGTGTCTGGAGACCACAGGTGTCCGCTCGGAGCCGTGGATCTGGGCGCTGCCCTTTGTGCTGACATTCACCGGGGGCATCTTCGCCGACCTGTTGGAATCACGCCAGCGTCGGCCATATCGCTGGCTCGCCGGAGCCATTCTGCTCGCGCAGGCCGCGCTCAGCCTAGTCAGTCTTCCACTGCTGGTTCAGTAGCGCTATTCCATGCCGGTGTTGAGCAGGACGACAAATTGGTTGTATCTGTAAATTCGGTTACGAGATCTGTTGGTAATTTCGCTCAGCATGCCCATGCCCAGCATCTGCTGGACACATCTTTGTACGGTTCCGAAGCCTAGATGGGTTGATTTACATAGATCGGCTATACGGAAAAATGGTTGATGGCATATTTGAGCATAGACCTGAACCATCGACCCTCTCGCGCGATCCAGGGAGCGGATGCGGAGATCATCTGTTTTCATCAATTCCATTAAACTTTTTGCAAGCTGGCTTGCCTGCGTGGCGATGCTGGCCACGGCTCGCAAGAAGAATTCAATCCACGCCTCCCATGCGCCTTCAAGCCGAACCTGTTGAAGCAAAGAAAAATACTGGTCGCGATTTTGTTTGAAAAACAAAGAAAGATACAGCAAGGGTTCTTTCAAAACATTGCGCTCGATCAGCAGCAGGGGAATCAACAACCGTCCAATTCTCCCGTTGCCATCGAGAAATGGGTGGATGGTCTCAAACTGATAATGGAGCATGGCTGCCTGGATTAAGACGGGAAAGCCCGCAGCCCCTCCATGTAGAAATTTTTCAAGCTTGTCCAGACTCTCCAGTAGTTCATCGGGTGGTGGCGGGACAAACGTAGCATTGCCAGGACGCGTGCCGCCAATCCAGTTCTGGCTGGTACGAAACTCTCCAGGATGCTTCTCGCTGCCTCGCCCCGAAGACAATAAAATTTCATGAATCTCTCGCAACAACCGAAGGGACAAGGGAAATCCGCCCTGCATTCGATCCATACCATGCCGCATTGCAGCGATATAATTGGAAACTTGGCGCACATCGTCTGTTGATCCACCAGCAGGCATGTCCATTTCAAAGAGAAGCAATTCGGACAGTGTCGATTGGGTACCTTCAATTTGTGAAGACAATATGGCTTCGCGGCGGCAGTGAAAGTAAATAAACAGGTCGATGTTGGGTAAAACATGTCCCAGCCCATCCAAACGCCCAATGGCCTGATCTGCCTCACTCAGAAGCCGTAACAAGCCCGCGCTTACAGGGAATTCTGGAGGCAAATTGAATGGAATAAACGCCTTATACGGCTCCGGCGAGCCAGTCGCTTGTTGCCTGAATACTCCCTGAGGGGTCTGCTCCATGTGTATTATTTTCATTTTATGCCAAAAATAAAAATAAGCAATGCGCTTATTTTTATTTCGACAGTAAGCACATCTATCGTTCCCACTTTGTCCAATTCGCGCCCCGCAATCGGCTCCGACACGATATCCTAGAGGTACCACTGCATCGTGGAAATTTCGCGGTCTTTCACCAGTCCAACGTTCGCGGTAGACGTACAAGAAAAGGCACATGGCAGACGATCAGAATTCCCAACTCCCCCTTGGCCCTGGCAGCAACGGCAGCGGCAGCAATGACGGCAATCCTCCGGGCGATCTCACTGGCCCCGGCGCGTTGAACCTGATTCCGATCAACATTGAAGAAGAGATGCGGCACTCGTATCTCGACTACGCCATGTCGGTCATCATCGGGCGGGCGCTGCCCGACGTGCGCGACGGACTGAAGCCAGTGCATCGGCGCGTACTCTATGCCATGCACGAGATGGGCTTGCAGTACAACAAGAAGTACAACAAGTCCGCCAAGATCGTCGGTCAGGCAATGGGCCAGTACCATCCCCATGGCGACTCCTCCATCTACGACACGTTGGTGCGTCTCGCGCAGCCATTTTCCATGCGCTATCCCATGGTGGATGGCCAGGGCAACTTCGGCTCCGTGGACGGCGATCCGCCAGCGGCCATGCGCTACACCGAGTCGCGCCTGACCCGTCTAGCCGGGGAGATGCTCGCCGACATCGACCAGGACACCGTGGACTTTACGCCCAATTACGACGAGAGCACCACGGAGCCAGTCGTGCTGCCCGCACGCATTCCGAATCTCATCGTCAACGGATCGAGCGGCATCGCCGTCGGCATGGCCACCAACATTCCGCCTCACAATTTGACGGAAGTCATCAACGCGGCCATTGAGATGATTAACAATCCGCAGGCTGGATTGCTGGAAGTAATGCGCCACGTTCAAGGGCCGGACTTCCCCACTGGCGGCTTCATCTATGGGCGCAGTGGCATCATGGAGGCCTATCGCACGGGCCGTGGCCGCTTCCTGATGCGCGCCAAAGTTGCGGTGGAAAACATCACACAGGGCCGTCAGGCCATCATCGTCACAGAGATTCCCTATCAGGTCAACAAATCCAAGCTGATTGAGCGCATCGCCGCGCTGGTCAACGAAAAAATCATCGACGAGATCAGCGATGTGCGCGATGAAAGCGACCGCGACGGAATGCGTATTGTCATCGAATTGAAGCGCGGAGCCGAGTCGCAGATCGTTTTGAACCAGCTTTACAAGCACACCCAGATGCAGGAGAGCTTCTCGATGATCTTTCTGGCCGTGGTCAACGGCCAGCCCCGCGAGATGGGCCTGCCGACGGCCATCCGCCACTTCCTCGATCATCGTATCGACGTGGTGCGTCGCCGCACCGCCTTCCTGCTGCAAAAGGCCCGCGACCGCGAGCATATTTTGCTGGGCTATCAAATCGCGCTCGACCATCTGGATAGCGTCATCAAGATCATCCGCGGATCGTCCTCCCGGCCCGATGCGCGCGAGGGGCTGTTCCAATACTTCTCAGGAAAATCCATCCAGTTGAACGGCAGCGAATTGCGTGGAGTCAAACTCGATGCCGCCAAATATGGCGTCGATCTTGCCCAGTCCTTTACGGCGACGTTGATCCTGAGCTATCGCCAGATTGACGCGATTCTCGAATTGCAGCTCTATCGCCTGACACAACTCTCCATCGACGAACTGCTAAGTGAATTGAAAGAAGTCCGCGACCGCATTGCCGAGTACGAGTCGATTCTTGCGTCGGAGAAAAAACTTCGCTCCGTCATCGTCAAGGAACTCGAAGCGGTTAGAAAAGATTACGGCGATGCGCGCCGCACGCAAATTCTGGACGAGAGCGCCGAGTTGCAGCTCGAAGACCTGATTGCCGACGAGCAAGTTGCTGTGACCATTTCGCACTCTGGATATTTGAAGCGCACCCCCATCACCACCTATCGCCAGCAGCGACGTGGCGGGCAGGGACGCATGGGCATGAAGACCCGCGAGGAGGATTTTGTCGAACAGTTGATCGTCGATTCCACGCACGCCTATCTGCTCTGCTTCACCAATACGGGCCGCGTCTACTGGCTCAAGGTGTATGAGATTCCCGACATCAGCGCAGCCGGGAAGGGCAAAGCAATGGCCAGCCTGCTGAACTTGCAGCCGGGAGAAAAAGTTTGCACTATCCTAGCGGTTCGCAATCTGGAGGAGGAGAGCAAGTTCATCTTCTTCGCCACGCGCAATGGCACGGTCAAGCGCACTCCGCTCAAGGACTTCTCCAACGTGATGGCCAAGGGCATCATCGCCATCGGCATCGACAAGGACGATGAACTGGTCGTCGTCCGCATCACGGATGGACAGCAAGTGGTCTTTCTGGCTACGCACGAGGGCATGGCCATTCGCTTCAATGAAAACGATGTGCGTTCGATGGGCCGACCCGCCTATGGCGTGCGCGGCATTGGCCTGGAGAAAAACGATTATCTGGTCGGCGCTGCCGTCACTCCGCTGGAGCGCAAGAAGACCGGAGAAGGCGCCGATTGCGCCTGCCTGATCCTCTCCATTACGGAGCAGGGCTTTGGCAAGCGCACCGATGTGGATGCGTATCGACTGCAAACACGCGGCGGCAAAGGCGTCATCAACGTCAAAACCACCACGCGCAACGGCAAGGTCTCGTCGATTCAGTTGGTGGATGAATCGAGCGAGTTGATGGTCATCAGCCAGTTCGGCAAGATCATTCGCATCGATACCAAGACCATCCGCGCAGCGGGGCGCTCGACGCAGGGAGTGAAACTGCTCAATCTGGAAGATGGCGACAAGGTGGGCGCTGCGGTCGTGATTCCGCCGGATGAAAAAGAAAATATCGGTGAGACCGGCACGCTCATTCAGTAGCCTGCCCGTACAAACAAAAACGCCGCAGCGAGGATCATCTCTGCTGCGGCGGTTTTATTTATCCGAAAATGTGCCATTCTGAGCGAGCACAGCGAGAGAAGAATCCAGACAGTAGCGGCTGTATCCATGCAGCCGATACCGTCTGGATTCTTCTCTCCGTCCGCCACAGCGGACTCCGCTCAGAATGATGCCGGGGGGCCCATTCAAGCCTTCTTTTGGCTTGCGTGGGATGAACGTCCCCTTCAGAGAACACCGCCAGCATCTCTAACTCGCTTGCGCGCGCCCGCCGTTTATTTGCTCTTCGGTGGCGGGTAGCGTTGCAGCATCTTGAAGATGGACATGGCCCCCTGCTTCTCTTCGTTCTTGCCTCCGGTGACGATGTTGTCCTCCGTGGCCTGGCCCCGCCAGACAAGCTGTTTGGTCTTGGCGTCAATCATGTCGAGGGTCAAAATGCCGATGGTGCGCGGACTCTGCGTTGTATTGGCCCATCCCATGCCGCCCATACCCATTCCCATACCGCCCCAACCCATTCCCCAACCGCCCATGCCCCAGCCACCCCAACCACCGCCCCAGTACGTGGTGTTGGTGTCCATCTGCTCCTGGGTTAGAAAGTGGTACTTCACCAACAGGTCGGGGGATTGCGCGGCGGAGACCTGTTCCAAATGCTTTTTCTTGGTCAGCGCATAATTGACATACTCATCCACAAACTGGCGATAGAAGGGATGATCCTTTTTCGTGTTGGGAACCCACTCGTAGGTTTTGTACGTGGAGAAGGGCGCAGCCAGTCTCCAGTTGGCGCGGACGCTCTGCGCTCGCGATGCGGCGGACAAGGCAGCCAAGCACATCACCAGTAAAGGCAGGAAAGCGAAATATCGGCGAATCCATTGCGTGTTCATGTTGCACGTCCCTTGTGAAATTACCTCTGTCGTTTTTCCATCACTCGGATGGACGTGTTGCACGCGAATGCGTATGCAACACGTCAACCGCAAACATACCTAGCGGGGGCGTCAACGTCGTGTCTCGCCCTCGCGCCTCTGAGTCGCATTGTACGGCGCATAGCTGCGGATCGTACAGAGCCTGACCACAAAAGTCTTCCCGCGTGGTCTCTACTTCGGCGGGAAATGCTTGAACATTTTATCGACGGCCTTGACGACCTCTTTTTTCTCCTTCTTGCTGGGCTGGATGACGTTATCCTCCGTGGCCTGCCCGCGCCAGACCAGCTTCTTGGTTTTGGCATCAATAAGATCGACACTCAGAATACCAATGGTAATCGGCTGCTGCGAGGTGTTGGAAAATCCCATGCCACCCATGCCCATACCCATGCCGCCCATGCCCATGCCTTCCATCCCCCATCCGCCACCGCCCATGCCATCGTAGGTGGTATCGGTTTCCACGGATTCCTGGGTGAGGAAGTGGTAGGTCGCAATCAGATCAGGAGATTGCGATATTGGCACGATTTTCATGTTCCGTTTCGTCAGCGCGTCTTTGACGTATCCGCCGACATATTGGCGATAGAACGGATGATTGTCATGCTTGCTGGGCACCCAAGCCACGGTTTTGTAGTCAGCAAAGGGCGCGGCTTTACTCCAGTTCACGCGGATGGTTTGCGCTTGCAGCACCGAACTCAGCGCCGTAAAGCAAGTGAAGACAAACAGAATCGCCAACAGGAATCGATTGCAAACGCGATGTTTCACTTGGACGTTCCTCCTGATATAAAAATCATTCTTGCTGCTTTATTCAATGTGTTCAACAGTGTTCAACAAACGTGCCAAACCAAACAAAATTACAGAAAGTAAGGTTCTAAAAAATAAACCCCACAGAAAATTTTTGTATACATGTACCTTGGCGAACACTCCCCCCCGGAAGCTGTAATACGATAGTCTCCGGGTAGGTGAGATGCATACAACGGTTTCCAAGTCGATTTTTTTGCGCGCGATTCGCGGTTTTTTATGCCTGATGCTCTCGCTGTGCGCGGTATCAGCGTCCTCCTTGAGGGCGCAAGCCGCGTCCGCGACGCATACGGCGCATACTCGTCCGGCGCACACCCGATCCACGCGGCACCATGCGCCCGCCCGTCATGCACGTCTCCGACGCGTTCGCGCAACCCCGGCGCGGAGACGCGCCATGCGGCATCGCGTTTCCATCCGGCATCGCGTGTCTCCGACAACAGAGCAGGAGCAGGCAGCGGCAGGCCCAGAACCCATCGTTGATGCAGCATACGAAACA
This sequence comes from Acidobacteriaceae bacterium, assembly GCA_027365415.1. GTDB lineage: Bacteria > Acidobacteriota > Terriglobia > Terriglobales > Acidobacteriaceae > JAJZIJ01. Next base: position 6,984 of record DAHXNK010000034.1, on the reverse strand, counting down.
CCCCAGGCTCCTATCCAGACACAGCCGCGCATCATTCCCATTCCGCGTTACGCGCCTGCTCCCCTGCGGGGTTCCCACGATGTTCTGGTTCACCAGAACATCATTGCGGATGTCGAAGGACTCAGCCGTATTCAGAATGACGCGCAAATTCGTGAAATGTTAGCGGAACAACGCCTAGTCGCGCTCCCGATCAGCGCAACCTTGCGGGTGGATCCGCGACTTCCCCTCAACCGCCGCTACTGTCGCCCGTGGACAGGAAAATTTTTAACCGATCTCGCCCAAGAGCACGCGGCTCTGTTTCATCGACCGATTCAAGTCAACTCCGCTGTACGCACGGTTGCGTTCCAGCGGCATCTGGAGCGCATCAACGGCAATGCCGCGCCCATAAGCGGAGACACCGCCTCGCCCCACCTGACTGGCCAGGCCGTCGATATCGGAAAAAAGGGAATGTCCATGCGGGAGATTGGCTGGATGCGCGCCTATCTGGGGCAGTTGCAGGATGCGGGCAAACTGGATGTCGAAGAAGAGTTTCAGCAAGCGTGTTTTCACATCTCCGTATACGACACCTATGACCCAACGGCCATTCCCTCCAGCAATTTGATGGCCCGCGCTGACCTGCGGCAGGCGTATGTCCTGTCACCACATCCAGCAGCGCCACGCAGGATCGCCATCTCCCATGCGCCGTCTCGCCGCTATGTCGTCTCCCGTCGCCGCTCCCACAGATTGCGCGCAGTCCATCATCGCCGCCCTCGCCATCACCATGTATATGCTGGTATGTTGGCTGCGGGGATGCGCTAAGGAATCTCTGCACAAGCTGACATTTTGAAGGGGCGGGACTTTCGTCGCGAAGGGGACGTTGCTCTCAGCCCGTCCAGTATCCCTGCAACAACCATTGGGCTTTAGCCCCTGAGGGAGGGCCTTTCCAATTGGCCCACGACCAAAAGGCAGAGCGGGATGCGCGGGCAATCCGTTTCCGAGGGAGCGGCCCACTCAAGCCAACAGCGGGCTTGAATGCGGCACCCGGCATGTAAGTCTTTCTCGCACAGACACATAACAGTACGATACCCAGCGGAATGCCGCAACGAGCCTGAAATTCTAGCCTGAAATTCTGTCGGCATGAGCGATGGCGCAGTAAGTGAAATCAGCCAGATACAATAATTGAAGGTAATATGAGTGAGATTCACTAAAGATTTATCGGCATGGCTTGACAAATCACCCTACTGCCGCGTACTCTAGCACTCAGATGGCGGGACTGCCAAGATCGCTGTATCCCGGCCATTCCAGCAGGTTCTGTTTCCACCAACAAGTTCGCAGACACGCCACGGCGCGTCTGCCATCTGCAAGCAACTAAGGAGAAGGTACGTTATGGCAACTGCAAAAACAAGTGCAACCACCTCTTTGACCCCGCTGCATGACCGCATTCTGGTTCGGCGCGTGGAAGAGGGCGAGACGGTTCGGGGCGGCATCATCATTCCCGACTCCGCCAAAGAAAAGCCGCAGGAAGGCGAAGTGATCGCCGTCGGCAAGGGCAAGTCCAACGATGAGGGCAAGGTATTTCCGCTGGATGTGAAGGCGGGCGACCATATCCTGTTCGGCAAGTATTCCGGCAACGAGATCAAGATTGACGGCGAAGAGTTCCTCATCATGCGTGAAGAGGAAGTTCTGGGCATCCTGGCCAAGAAGTAAGCGGACGGCTCTTTAGCAGTCCGTTTTTTCTGCGTCAAAAGTTTGGCACCGAAGCCGCCAACATTTTGGCATAAAATTTTCAGCACGATTGCGTTTGAGGAGATACGAAATGGCAAAGCAAATTTTGCACGGAGAAGATTCCCGTCAGGCGATTCTGCGCGGCGTAAACACGCTGGCAGATGCCGTGAAGGTGACGCTCGGCCCCAAGGGTCGCAACGTCGTTATTGAAAAGAAGTTCGGCTCGCCGACCATCACTAAGGACGGCGTAACAGTTGCAAAAGAGATCGAGCTGAAGGATTCGCTCGAAAACATGGGCGCGCAGATGGTGCGTGAAGTGGCCTCGAAGACCTCCGACGTTGCCGGAGACGGTACCACCACCGCGACGGTTCTGGCGCAGGCCATCTACCGCGAAGGCGTCAAGACCGTAGCCGCTGGCGCAAACCCAATGGCGCTCAAGCGCGGCATCGACAAGGCTGTCGAAAAGATTGTTGGCAAGCGCGACAAGGAGGGTGCCTTTGAGCACACCGGCGCGCTCGGCAAGTTCTCCAAGCCCGTCTCCGGCGACATGATCGCGCAGGTGGGAACCATCTCCGCCAATGGCGACCGTGAAATCGGCAAGATCATCGCGCAGGCGATGGAGAAGGTTGGCAAGGATGGCGTCATCACCGTCGAAGAATCCAAGACGATGCAGACACATCTGGAGACCGTGGACGGAATGCAGTTTGATCGCGGCTATCTGTCGCCGTACTTCGTTACCGATCCAGACCGCATGGAAGTGGCGTTGGAAGATGCCTACATCCTGATCCACGAAAAGAAGATCAGCAGCATGAAAGACCTGCTGCCCCTGCTGGAGCAGGTAGCCCGCAACGCCAAGCCGCTGGTCATCATCGCCGAAGATGTCGATGGCGAAGCCTTGGCCACGCTGGTGGTAAACAAGCTGCGCGGCACGCTGAACGTGGCTGCTGTCAAGGCTCCTGGATTTGGTGATCGTCGCAAGGCCATGCTGGAAGATATTGCCAAGCTGACCGGCGGACGCGCCATCACCGAAGACCTCGGCGAGAAGCTGGAAAATGTGAAGCTGGAAGACTTGGGCCGCGCCAAGCGGATCACCATCGACAAGGAAAACACCACCATCGTCGATGGCGCAGGCAAGGCGGAAGACATTCAGGGTCGCGTGAAGGAAATCCGCAATCAGATTGAGAAGACCACCTCCGACTACGACCGCGAAAAGTTGCAGGAGCGGTTGGCCAAGCTGGTGGGCGGCGTTGCCGTCATCAAGGTAGGCGCAGCGACCGAAACCGAAATGAAGGAAAAGAAAGCCCGCGTCGAAGATGCCATGCACGCAACTCGCGCCGCAGTCGAGGAAGGCATTGTCCCCGGTGGTGGCGTAGCTCTGGTTCGCAGCGCAAAGGATGTCGAGGAGTTGATTAAGACTCTGGAAGGCGACGAGAAAATCGGCGCTCAGATCGTTCGCCGCGCCATTGAAGAGCCGCTGCGCCAGATTGTTGGCAATGCGGGCGAAGAAGGCGCAGTCGTCGTCGGCAAGATTCTTGAGAGCAAGGATCCCCACTACGGCTACAACGCCGGTACAGGCGTCTTTGAGGATCTGGTCAAGGCTGGCGTCATCGATCCCACCAAGGTTACGCGCACGGCACTGCAGAACGCAGCTTCCATCTCTGGCCTGATGCTGACAACCGAAGCAATGGTTGCCGACATCCCGGAGAAGAAAGAAGCAGCTCCGGCAGGCGGCGGGCACGGCATGGACGGCATGTACTAAACCGTTCGCGCAATCCGCGCAACACCCCCCGCGCCTTGGCGCAAACAGGAACCGCTCCGCGAAGATTTTCGCGGAGCGGTTTTTTCTGCGCGCTGCATACGGCACGGGAAATTCAGAATGAATTACGGAATCTGTGTTGCCGATGTTCCCGCTGCCGCCGCATTCAAGGCTGGAAGTCCAAGCTCCTGTGGGCTGGGGAATGTTCCCGTCTGGGCGAACTGTTGCCTGGCTGTCTGAAAGAGAATGCCGCGCTGAATCCATAGCTGCATATTCATGTCATAGCGGGCGAGCATGTTATCCAGCCAATATGGGCGATTCTCCTTGAGCCAGGCTGCCTGATACAGATCGCGAATCAAACCATAGCCATCGCGCATATCCTGACACCGCCCATCCGTGCCAGAGATCGTTTTGGCCCGGAGATACAAGCCTGCCCGCTTGCTTGGATCTTTTTGTTCCGCATATATGCGACCATACTCGTCAAGCATTTCCTGCGATTCTTGAAATTTTTGTCCGATAAAATCCATGCGTCGAGCACCCAGTTCCATTGCATCCAGCGCGTCAACATTTTGAATGTTTTTTTCTTGCCGCGCCCGCTCAATCAGAACGATGGCATTCTCCGCGTGCAGGCGCAGATCGTGCGCAATGGGAAGCAGCTTCGCGGAATCCTGCTGCCCTTCTTTGCTCCAGGGATCGACCCAGAAAAATTCGTTGGTGCCCCCTCCCAGACCGACCTTATTCAAGGTTTGATAGGCCGCGATCAACTCCAACTGCGCCTGATTGACCGCGCCCGTGGAATCGTTGTGAAAGACCTGGCCATAGCTCTGCTCAAATTGCGGGATGTTGCTGCTTCCCTGCTGCCAGCCCGCCGCCGCGCCAAATAGAACGCCATACCAATCCTGGGCAAAGAGACCTTCTCCATCGTCATTCCATACGGTGTTAAGTTCGCCCGTGGCCCCCAGCCGTTGCCCATCCGCCACAAAGCGCTGAATGTTGCGTAGTGCTTTGTCATTGTCTGGATAGACCTTGTTCCAACTGCTAACACCGGGCGCAACCCAAGTCTCCATGCCCGCATCGATAAATGGCTTGATCCAGGGATCGTATCCTGCATCCTGCGGCCTATACCACCACGCAACGGCAATCATGTCCTTGGGCAGAATCTTCACCAGATCAGGGGACTGCATGGCGATATCACCCCAGAAGAGCAGCCGCTTGTGCAAGGGCTGCAATGTTGTGTCAATCTGCTGAAGAAAGTCGGTGTAGACTTTGCCTAATCCCTGTTGCGCCACGGCCTGCTGCGTCTGGCCTGCGCCCAACTCAAAGGTCTCATCGGCTCCAATGTGCAGAAACGGGCCGGGAAACATCTGTGCAATTTCCGTAAACCACTGGTCAATCAATTTCAGCGACCCCGGTTGTCCCGGAGCCAGCACGCTGCCATGCGGCGTCTCCGCCAACTTGGAGTATTGCTCATAAAGCAGCACATGGTGCAGATGCCCAAATGCCTCCTGATCTGGAATGATGGTGACGTGATACTGCCGCGCGTACCGGACAAGCTCCGCAACATCGGCGCGAGTCACCGCGCCTCCGGGCGGCGCTGGCAGCGGGTTGGAGGCGTATTGCAACGTGTTCTCAAAATATGGCGAATAGAGATTCACCTTGTACGCCGCCAGCGTCCGAATCTGTTTCTCCTGATACTCCAGCGTGGGCACGGGGCCGCGAGAGAGATCATCATCGAGGCCGCGATACTTCATCGCTGGCCAATCCCGAACGATCACCTTTTGTAGCGTAGGCTGACCACTCCGCTCCGCGAGCAGTTGCCAAATCGTCTGCGCGCCATAAAAAATTCCAGCAGAGGTGGCGGCAATGTCGTAGAGCACCTTCCCGTCGCTGACGAGAATGTATCCTTCATCCTGCATCTCCAACGCAAAATGAAGATGCCGACGCGCAAGGATGGCCGAAGCCATTTTTGTGTTCAGCCGAAGCAACACGATGGACACCTTTGCATTGCCCTGCACGCGGCAATCGACCCCGCGCTGACGCAATGCATCCGCCAGCGTTCGCGCAGCAAATTCATCCTCCGCATTGCGCGAAGATCGAATCGCAATCTCACCGCGCAACGGCAAGGTTCCAAGCACCTTGATCTCCCTTGGCATTGGAACCAGCGACAGTTGACCCTCTTCTTTATGGGTGGGGGCCGTTGCAGCCTGCGTTGCGGCCTGCGAAAATAATCTCCCGGAAACAAGCAGCAGGACGCAGAGCAAAAGAATGGCATAACGTCGATATACGAAAAGCAACATGCAAAACACCTCGACAGAAAAATCAATCTCGGAAGAACACCCCATGCGGTTCAAGCGTCACCCGTGCAGTATATTCTGGAAGATAACACCTGTAACTCTGTAGCCGAAAGACTCCTTGGGAAAGATGGACAAGGACGGCTATCGGAAAAAATCCATCCTCTAATTATCTATTTAGGATTATCTACTTTCTATGAGCTATTACCTCGGCATTGACGCAGGCGGAACAAAAACAATCGGCATCATCGCAGATGAGCATACGGTTCTGGCGAGAGCCACCGTTGGCTCCATCAAAGTAATGCGCGTAAGCGAGGCGGAGGCTGCGGCGAATCTTTCCACATTGCTGCGCGACATTTCTCGGCAATCTGGCGCGCGCATGAGCGACATCCTTTGCACTTGCGTCGGGATGGCTGGCATTATTGTTCCACGCGTGGAGCGATGGACGCGCAATGCGCTTCAGGCGCAACTCCACGGAGGACTCCTGATCTGTGGGGATGAAGAGGTCGCGTTAGATGGAGCATTTTTCGGCGAGCCGGGAGTGCTGGTGGTTGCCGGGACGGGTTCCATTGTCGTGGGCCGCGCGCAGAATGGCGCAATCTTTCATTTTGGAGGATGGGGGCCAGCGTTGTCCGATGAAGGCTCAGGATATTGGATTGGGCTGCAAGCGGTGCGCGCGGTGCTGCACGCCAACGATCACAATATCGACACGCGGCTGCTGCCTGCCGTTCTCCACCAATGGCGGCTATCCACACACGCGGAGTTGATAGAGATGGGAAATCTCGTGCCTAGCCCAGACTTTTCGCAGTTGGCTCCAACCGTCGCCGAGTGCGCGAATGCCGGAGATGTGGTTGCGCTTGCCGTTCTGGAAAAAGCTGGAAGAAAACTTGGCGAGATCGCCACACCTGCGCTGGAGAAAGTACGCGCTTCTGCTGCCCCAGCGGAGATACCGCTGCAATTAGCATTTACGGGAAGCGTGCTCGGAAAAATCCCACAGGTGCGCGATGCGTTGGTGGCAGCCGTGCGGCATACCTTCCCTGAAGTCACCATCCACCTCGAACCCGTGGATGCGGCGATGGGAGCGCTATGGCGGGCGCGGCACGGATAAAACTTACTCCATTTATCGGCCCGACCCTATGTAAGGAGAGATCATGTATCTGCTGTTTTCGGTAATTCTTATGATGGCCGCAATTTACGTTATCGTTTCGAACACCCAAGAAAATAATTCTAGCT
>DAHXNK010000033.1 GCA_027365415.1 Acidobacteriaceae bacterium | reverse complement strand
CTATGATGCGACAGCTGCTGCGGGCCGTTCTTTCACGGGGGACTGAAACCTCCTTGAAATGCGCAGAAAAGAGTTTTATGCTGCTGCGGGCCGTTCTTTCACGGGGGACTGAAACTTGTTTTCGATTTGCCGGACTCGGTTTCCGCTGCTGCGGGCCGTTCTTTCACGGGGGACTGAAACGCATCTTCAGGGCAAACCAGTCCGGCTCAGGCTGCTGCGGGCCGTTCTTTCACGGGGGACTGAAACTAACGATTCCCGTGCTGGAGGAACAGCGCGCTGCTGCGGGCCGTTCTTTCACGGGGGACTGAAACGAGCTGGCTGCCTTGCTGCCATCGCCGGAGGCTGCTGTGGGCCGTTCTTTCAATACCGGGTGCCCCAGGTCTCGTTTTGGATCCCTGGGATTTTCTAGCCCTTCGTCGCTGTAAAGAACGTGAGGCGTCGCCGACCGAAGAATCCGAGAATACAGGCTGTATCGACGAAGCATATATCTTCTGGATTTTTCACTTCGACTTCGCTCAGGGCAGGCTCTACATTGCTCCTCAGAATGACTCATTCTGTAGAGTGGGGAGTTGCGAATAGCCAACGTACCTTACTGTATGTCCACAGGGATACTCGCACAAAAATACTGTCATTTCGAGCGAGCAGCCGCAGGATGCGAGTCGAGAAACCTGCGGTTGGTTTGTCTATCCTGCAAGGAAACGCAGTTCCCTCGACTGCGGTCGCTTTTGCGACCTCCGCTCGGGATGGCAGTGTTTTATGACAGGAAAGATTTTTACAGCGCGGGAAGTTGCGTGTTCCAGCCTGCTTGCTCCAGATCGTCGCGGAGTGTGGCGACATCGCGGAAGAGCAGCGCGTTGATCCCGACGCGGCGCGCGCCCTCGACATTCTCCTCGCGGTCATCCAGAAACAGAGCTTCGTTGGCGCGAACACCCAGCTTGTCCAGCGTGTGCTGATAAATCTCCGGCTCCGGCTTGATAATGTCCAGTTCGCATGACCAGGTGAGATGATCGAAGCCTGCCAGCCACGCAAAATTTGCTCGCAGGTGCGCCAGCATCTCCGCGCCCATGTTGGAGAGAATGGCGGTACGCAAGCCTGCAGCCTGAATCTGCTCCGCCCAACGCAACATGGCAGGGTTCAGATCGCCCCACATCCGAATATCCTGCTCGATGAGACGGTCAATGATCTGCGGCTCCAATGTGGTGGCTGCGGTGCGGGCAACGGCCTGCCAATAGGTTTGCCCATGCAGCGTGCCACGATCATAATCCAGACGATGCTGCCAGTAACCTTTTTCAAATTCGGAGTGGGCCAACTGCGTCAGCTCCAACATGCGCTGGTGGGCCAGCGGATTGGCTGGCCCGGTCAGCACCATCCCGTAATCGAAAATAACTGCGCGCAAAGGCATACGGTTTAGGGAAGCTCTGATCCAGTGCCCCAGCCATCCCTCAGGGGCTAAAGCCCGCTCTCATTTCAGGTATTTACGGCGGGACTAAAGTCCCGCCCCTTCAAAATGCTGACTTGCTCTGAGCTTCGTTACGACTGCGTGTAGTTCACAATTTTTGCGAAGGATTGCGGATCGAGGCTGGCGCCGCCGACCAGCGCGCCATCAATCTCCGGCTGGTTCAGCAGGGAAGAGGCATTGTCGGGCTTGACGCTGCCGCCGTAGAGAATACGCATCGCGCTGGCAATCTCATGGCCCAGCGTGCGCGCCACCTGGCCACGAATCATCAGGTGCGCCTCGGCGGCCATCTCTGCCGTCGCGGTTTTGCCGGTGCCAATGGCCCAGACCGGCTCGTAGGCAATGACAATGGGCTTTGCTGTTTCTGCTGTGATGCCGACCAGCGCCTTGGCAGTCTGGCGCAGCAGAACCTCTTCCGTCTTGCCGCCTTCGCGCTCGGCCAGCAATTCGCCAACGCAGACAATGGGCACCAGCTTGTGTTTCAGCGCGGTGTGCAGCTTCTGGTTGACGGTCTCATCCGTCTCGCCAAAGAACTGGCGGCGTTCGGAATGGCCGAGAATGACATGCGTGCAGCCAGCGGCGTGCAACATCTGCGCGGAGGTTTCGCCAGTGAATGCGCCTTCCTCCTGCCACAGCATGTTCTGCCCACCAACGTGGATGTTTGTTCCCTGCGCGGCGGCGACGACATTGGCTACGGACAGGAAGGACGGACAGAGTACGATCTCGTCGCGGGTGTGGCCCTTGACCAGCGGTGCGAATGCCTGCACAAAGGCGGTGGCCTCGGCGGGGGTTTTGTACATCTTCCAATTGGCTGCAATTAGCGGTTTGCGCTGGCTCATGCTTACTTTTTCTCCGTCAGGGCTTCAACGCCCGGCAATTTTTTACCTTCGAGGAATTCCAGGGACGCGCCACCTCCAGTGGAGATGTGCGTAATGTTTTCGGCGACACCTGATTGATGCGCGGCAGCTACGGAATCTCCGCCACCGACAATGGACGTGGCATCTTCGTTGGCTGCAACCGCGCGGGCCACCTGCATGGTGCCGCGCGCGAAGGCGGGCATTTCAAACACGCCCATCGGGCCATTCCAGACGATGGTCTGCGCGTCAGCAATTTCTCTGGCGAAGAGTTCAATCGTCTTGGGGCCGATGTCAAGCGCCATCCAGTCGGCAGGGAATGCCTCGTCGCCGCTGAAGATTTGTGTCTTCGCGTTGGCGGCAAACTTGTCGGCCAGGATGTGATCCATCGGCAGCAGGAAGCGAACGCCCTTGGCGGCAGCAGTCTCCATCGCGTGGCGGGCAACGTCCAGTTTGTCAATCTCCAGCAGCGATTTGCCGACATCCTGCCCCTTGGCTTTCAGGAAGGTGTAGGCCATGCCGCCGCCGATAAGAATTGCATCCACTTTGTTGATCAGGTTCTGGATCACCTCGATCTTGTCGGAGACTTTAGCTCCGCCGATGATGGCGATGAAGGGGCGATCCGGCTCGGTGAGCGCCTTGCCCATGTAGGTGAGTTCTTTTTCCATCAGCAGGCCAGCGGCAGATTGTGCAACGTGATGCGTGATGCCTTCCGTGGAGGCGTGGGCGCGGTGCGCGCTGCCGAAGGCATCGTTCACATACAGGTCGCAGAGCTTGGCCAGCTTTTGCGCAAAGACAGGATCGTTGGCCTCTTCTTCCGCGTGGAAACGCAGATTTTCGAGCAGCAGCACCTGGCCCGATTCCAACTGACCCGCCAACTCCTCGGCAGTAGAGCCGACGCAATCTGGAGAGAAGCCAACGTTGACTTCCTGGCCGAGACATTTATCGATCATCGGTCGCAGCCGATCCACGATGGGGCGCAAGCTCATCTTAGGATTTGCTTTGCCTTTGGGCCGCCCCAGGTGCGAGGCGAGGATCAACTTGGCGCGATGCCGCAGCGCGTACTCGATGGTCGGCAGCGTCTCGCGGATGCGCGTGTCGTCGGTGATGATGCTTCCGTCTTCCGAGAGCGGAACGTTGAAGTCCACGCGGAGAAAGACGCGCTGATTTTCGAGGGAGAGATCGCGAATGGATAGTTTCGACATAGGAATCAGATTTAGCTTTCTTTGCCGGGAATGACAGCCTCGGCTTCGATTTCGATGCGCCAGGTTGGATCGAGCAGTTGGACGGCGACCATCGTGGTTGCTGGACGAATGGCTCCAAAGAACTCGCCGTGGACGCGACCAACCGCCTCCCAATCTTCAGCGCGAGCCAGAAAGATGCGCGTTCGCGCCACATCGTTGAGTGTAGCCCCAGCCTGGGCCAGCACGCCTTGCAGAATGCCCAGCACATGGCGCGTTTGCGCGGCGGCATCGGCGTTGACGGTGTCCAATCCCACAGGCCCGGTGCCAGAGACGTGAACAGTATTGCCGATGCGAACGGCGCGAGAGAATCCAATTATGGGTTCATACGGGGAAGAGCCTGCGATATTTCGACGCATGGTAGAGATATACTCCGAGCAAAATCAAGAAGAGATGCCGAGGGGCCGCATCTGCGATGTGCAGCCCCCGGCTGGCCGATGAAGGCCCGTGGTTACAGCGTACAGATTGGCTACAGACCTTTTTTCGTCAGGAACAAAATCAGATCCTTGACGCGGTTGGAGTAGCCCCACTCGTTGTCATACCAACTGATGACCTTGGCCATGTTGCCTCCAATGACCTTAGTGGAAGGTGCATCAATGATGGACGAGAGCGGATTGCCCTTGAAATCGGAGGAGACCAACTCCTGCGATTCGTAGCCCAGAATGCCCTTGAGTGGGCCTTCTGCGGCTGCCTTCAGTGCGGCGTTGACGGATTCCACGGTGATGGGCTTTTCTGTCGTCACGGTCAAATCGACAACGGAGACAACCGGCGTGGGAACGCGCAGCGAGAAGCCGTCCAGCTTGCCCTTCAACTCCGGCAGCACCAGATGCAGCGCTTTGGCGGCACCAGTGGAGGTCGGGATGATGTTGAGCGAAGCGGCGCGGGCGCGGCGCAGGTCTTTGTGCGGGAAGTCCAGCGTAACCTGATCGTTGGTAAAGCTGTGAATGGTGTTCATCAGGCCGGAAACAATGCCAAAGTTGTCGAGCAGCACCTTGGCCAGCGGAGCCAGACAGTTCGTGGTGCAGGAGGCGTTCGAGATGACATTGTGCTTGGCCGGATCGTACTTGCCTTCGTTGACGCCAAGCACGATGGTAATGTCTTCGTTCGAGGCTGGGGCCGAGATGATGACCTTCTTGACGGAACCCTGCATGTGGGCCTTGGCCTTGGTGGCATCCGTAAAGTGGCCAGTGGATTCGACAACAATCTGCGCTCCGACGGAACCCCAGGGCAACTTGGCCGGATCGCGCTCGGCGAAGACCTTGATCTTTTTTCCATCCACGATGATGAAGTCCGCGCCAGCTTGAACGTCATGGTGCAGATTGCCGAGGATGGAATCGTACTTGAGCAGATGCGCCAGCGTCTTGGGGTCGGTAAGATCGTTGACGGCGACGAATTCGATTTCGGGATTGCCAAGCGCTGCCCGCAGGACGTTCCGCCCGATGCGGCCAAAGCCGTTGATGCCAACCTTAACTGCCATGATTTTGTTCTCTCCTAGTGTGCAAGCGTTTTAGGACGCGAGATTTATCGTCTGTTATGGATATTGTATGCGGAGTGGGCGTATTTTGTATGTGTCGCGGGCACGTTTGCAGCAACGTTTGCGCCAAATCCCCGGTTTTGCGTGTCCTCTACAATCGCTGCGGCGCGAAAAAATCCCGCCTCTTTGTTCCGGTGTTGACTCTCCGGCGCTCCTGACGAAAATCGCCGGAAAATAAAGAAAATTTGCGGCTAGGGGCGACAATGTGTTACAAGCGCGGTATGCGCAATTGGATGCGCGATCGATTCATGAGACGTCGCTCGAAGCGTGGACCGAATGATTCGGAGTCCACAGGAAAGATTGGCCAGGAGCTTCCGCAGGATCAGCTGGCACCATTGCAGCCATCCTATCCTGGGCCACACCCCACTCCAACCGCAGCGAAACTCGTTGCTGCGCCTATAGTTGAACATCAAGCGGAGCCTGCTACGCGCTCCCGCGTCGCGCTATCTCGTGAGCGTTCGCGCAGGAGTGCCCCATCCGCCAAGGGCAATCTGGTTGTGGAGACGCAACCGGAGTCTCTGGCCACCCCGCCTGCCGAACCGCAGGCTGCCAAGTCGCCCAAGGGCTTCGTGGTGCTCGCCATTGGCCTGCCCGGTTCGGGCAAGACCACCTGGTTCAAGCGCCGCGGCGTCACGCCGCTCTCCAGCGACATGCTGCGTAGTATTTTGTTTGATGACATCACCGAGCAACGCTATCAGGGGCTCGTCTTTTCGACGTTGCGCTCCCTGCTGCGCGCCCGGCTGATCGCCAAAATGCCTTGGAATTACGTGGATGCGACCAACTTGTCACCCCACGAACGGCGGCAGTGGATCAAGATGGCGCGCAGCTTTGGCTTTGAAGCGCAGGCGGTATTTTTTGATGTGCCGATCGAGGTTTGTCTGGAGCGGAACCAGCGCCGCGAACGTACCATCAACGAAGAAACCCTGCGCAAAATGGCCGAACGCCTGAGTCCACCCAGCTTCAAGGAAGGCTTTAGCAAAATCACGGTGGTGCGCGTCAAAAACGCATCGTCGGAAGATGCTGAATCCAGAAGCCACGAGTAGGACGCAGGCACCGCGTGCACAAAAACGTATAGCCGCATCGGGGTATCCCACAAAAGGGATACCCCGATGCGCATGTGCGAGTATTCCCTTAGGCGTGGTGGCTGTAGAAGGTCAATAGGTTATTCCCTTCGAGGCCCCAGCATGAGGTCGATGCCAATTATAGAGAGACACCCGTGGTTTTGTGGTTGCGCGTGAAGAGACCGCAGGTTCCTCCGCTCCGGTCGATCTGGATCGAATGGATGATCTATGGAGACTTCTCCGCTATCCCAGCTTGGCGAAGAATTCCTTCATGCGACGCAGCCCCTCATCCACATCGGCGCGCGAGACAGCATAGGACAAACGAATGTGCTCATTCGTGCCAAAAGCCTCGCCGGGCACCGTGACCACATGCGCCTCGTGGAGCAGCTTGGTAGCCAGCTCCGTGGCCGAGCGAATCCCGCCTTTGCCCAAAAACGCCGACACGTTTGGGTAGACATAAAACGCGCCTTCGGGTGTCGTGCAAGTGATGCCGGAAATGCCGCGCAGCCCGGTCAAAATCTGATCGCGCAGGGAACGATACTCTTCGCGCATCTCGGCCACGCACTGCTGCGAACCCGTCAGCGCGGCGATGGATGCCTTCTGCACAATCGAGGCCGTCGAAGACGTGTCCTGGCTTTGGAGTTTGGACATGGCCGCAATAATCGGCTTGGGGCCAAGCGCAAACCCGGCGCGCCAGCCCGTCATGGCGTAGGTCTTTGAGAGCGAGCCGAGCACCATCAGGTGATCCTTGCAATCGGTAAACGAGCCGCCGGAGATGGGCACGCCCGTGTACTGAATATAGGCATAGCACTCGTCGAGCAGCAGATAAATACCGCGCGCGTGGGCCAACCGAACGATGCGCTCCAGGTCGGAGGGCGAGATGACCGCGCCAGATGGATTCGACGGCGAGTTGAGAATGATGGCCTTGGTGCGCGGCGTAATCGCGCCTTCGATGGCCTTGGCCGTGATGCGAAAATTCTCTCTCTCGCTGGTTTGCAGATAGACTGGCTTGCCGCCCGCGTACTGGATGATGTCCTTAAAGGATACCCAGTAGGGCGCTGGCAGAACGACCTCATCTCCATGATCGACCAGCACCTGGACGGCATGGAAAAGCGCCAGCTTGCCGCCCGTGGTGAAGACGACCTCCTCTGGCATGTACTTGCTGCCGAAATCGGCGGCGTGACGCTCGACAATGGCCTGACGCAGCTCTGGAATGCCGCTGACGGCGGTGTAGCGCGTAAAGTTGGCCTCAATCGCGGCAATGGCTGCGTCTTTGATGTGGCGTGGCGTGGGAAAATGCGGCTCGCCCGCGCCGAAATCCACCAGCTTGCTCCCTTGGGCGCGCAGCTTGGCGGCCTCGGCGGTTACGGCCATCGTGGCCGAGACTTCAATGCGGTGGATGCGGTCGGCGAAGGTCTTTTGCGCGGCAGGAGTGGTCATGTAGATAGTCTGGCAGATTGCTTCCGCAGCGACAAGTGCGTAGATCACACTGCGTATGGCCGCTTGACGGGGTGGGGGAAGTAGATGGAGGGATGTAGATGGAAAAGCCATTTCTCCGGGGCTAACGTTCAGAGGAATTTCGCGAAACTCTGGATGGGCTGAAGTCGCGTTCCTCTTCAAGGCAAACGCAAATGGCATCCCGATTCCCATCTTTCCGTTCTTGCGCGACGCGAAAAACTTCCTATAGTATCTTCGTTAGCGGCGCAGACTGCGACAGCACGCTCAACGACACCCCCCAACAGACACCCCAACAGGGACACCACCCCACATAGAGGACAGAGGCAATCATGACGGCACAAAGTACGGAAATCCAATATCTCACATCCGGAACGCTCAAACTGGAGATTCACCCCAGCAGCGCGGCAGCGGGAGCAGCAGCAGCGCAAGCAGCGGCAGCGGCGATGCAACAACTGGGTCGTCGCGCTGGAAATATCGGAGTCATTTTTGCCACCGGAGCCTCGCAAATCCCCACGCTCCGCGCCCTGACAGCGATGCCGGAGCTTCCGTGGGAGCGCATCATCGGCTTCCACATGGATGAGTATGTGGGCATGACTGTGGATCATCCCGCGTCCTTTCGTCGCTATATGCGCGAGCGCTTAACCAGCCAGGTCTCCATGCTGGAGTTCAACGAGATTGATGGAACCGGGAACGATTTGCAGCAATTTTGCCAAGATTATGCCGCCAAGCTGCGCGCCGCCAACCCGCAACTCTGCCTGCTGGGGATTGGAGAGAATGGGCATCTAGCCTTCAACGATCCCGGCGTAGCCGACTTCAACGATCCCCAGGACGTGAAGATCGTTCAACTGGATGCGGAGTGCCGTCAGCAGCAATTCGCAGAAGGCTGGTTCAAAAGCCTGGAAGAGGTCTCCCAGCGCGCCATTACACTGACCATTCCAACCTTGTTTCGCGTGCCGAAACTGATCGTCTCCGTGCCCGGCCCCCGAAAGGCCCGCATCGTCCGGCGCACCTTGGAGGAGCCGATTGCAACCGCCTGTCCGGCGACACTCCTGCGCACGCATCCCGATGCCACGGTGTATCTCGACCCGGAATCGGCTGCCGAATTAACTGACATACTGGGGTCGAAAAGCCGTTAGAGTTCCAAGTACGGGAAAAACCTTACTTCCAACCGCGAGATGATAAGGATACCCACAGTGACCGAAAAGGAAAATGTTGGAATCGACCGCAGAACGTTCGTCAAGCAGGCTGGAGCGGCGGCAATGGCCGTCGGCTTGGATGCCCGCTCCTATGCGCGCATTTTAGGCGCGAATGATCGCATCCGGCTGGGCCAGCTCGGCTGCGGAGCGCGCAGCCACGGACATGTCCACATGGCGCAGCTTGCATCCAAGGAATTTCCGGTGGAAACGGTTGCAGTGTGCGACATCTGGTCGCTGGCCCGCGCGCGGCGCGCTGCTCAGGTAAAGAAGGCATTCAACCTGGATCCGCAGTCTTACAAATATTCCGAGGACATGCTGGCCCGCAAGGACATCGACGGCATAATGATTGCGACCGGCGATTTTCAACATGCCAAGCTGTGCATCGACGTGGTGCAGGCGGGCAAGGATTGCTACGTCGAAAAGCCGTTTGCCAATGTGCTTGCGGAAGCGAAAGAGGCTCGCAATGTCGTCAAGGCGTCCACGCAGGTGGTACAGATGGGGACGCAGCACCGCAGCCAGCCCTATCCATTGGCGGTGAGGGATATTGTTCGCTCAGGCCGCATCGGTCACATTGTCCACATTGAGCAGGAGTGGAACGTCAACGAAGAGCGCTGGCGGTTTGTCGATGTGGATACGGGAATCTCCACCAAAATGCTGATGGACGAAAACATGGAGTGGAAGAAGTGGTTGTACGGTCGCAAATCTCAATTGAAGGAAGAGGACACCGACTGGAAGCGCTGGCTGCTGGGCAAGCCAGATCGCCCGTTCGACCCGCATGTGTACTTGGAGTTTCGCCTCTATAGGGATTACTCTTCGGGCATCTTCGACCAGTGGCTCAGTCATGGCAGCGACATGGTGCATCTCTGGATGGATGAGACCTACCCAGAGAGCGTGGTGGCGAACGGAGGAATTTTTACCTGGAAAGACGGACGGGAGAATCCTGACACCTGCGTCACCGCCATCACCTATCCCAAGGGATTTCTTTATACCTACAAGACCATCTTCGGAAACAGCTACCGCAGCTTTTCACGGATTCAGGGGCGCGATGGCACCATCGTGAACTATGGCGGCGAGGGTGCCTCCCTGTTCACCATCACCGATGAAGGCGGAAGAAAAGAATACGAGCCGGGCGATACTGGGCCGGTATACACGCGGGCGCCACTGACGAGTCCTCCCGGCAATCGAGAAGGGATGGTGCATGTTCCGGGAGCGCCACCGCCCAACTCTCTTGGGCCGGATGACGACGATGTACATCACCTGCTGAACTGGCTGGAAGCGATGCGGGATCGCAAAGCTTCCAACGCCACCGTAGATCATGGCTTCTCGCACTCCATCGTGTGCATCATGGCCGCGCAAGCCTACTGGAGTGGCAAGAAGCTGTACTGGGATCCTGCAAATGAGGAGATCGTGGATCAAGCCGTCTGATGCAATCACGTTCCACATTGCCAATGCATACAATACAATCTCCCTGAGGTGAATGATGAAGAAGCTTTTCTTTTCGCTGCCGCTGATGTTTCTGGTCGGAGGATGCAGCAAGCAACCGACGATGCAGTCCTCACCCGCCACTTCTACCCCAACCGCCGTGGCCAAACCAGTCAGCGGCCCTTTTTCCAGCCAAGAATTACAGGAATTCACTGCGCTCAATCCCATTGATACGCACACGCATATCTACCAGAGTTCGCCAGTATTCTTCGCCATGCTCGATCGGCTCAACCTGCACGTCCTGGACATTCTTGTAGACATGGACAACGCCAACCCCGACAACGCAATATGGAACGATCATGCCAAGGAACGCGCAGCCGCTTGGGGAGTTGTCCACGACAGCGCTGGTCACGCATCCTTATGCACAACCTTTGACCCGTTCAAGTTCAATCAACCCGGCTTCAGCAAAGGGGCAATCCACGAGATCAATCAGGATTTCGCACAAGGGGCCGTTGCCATCAAAATATGGAAGAACATCGGCATGGAACTCAAGGATGCCAAGGGCAACTACATTCTGCCGGATAACCCCATCTTTGAGCCGATCTACAAAGACATTGCCGCCCAACACAAGACCATGATCTCGCACGTCGCAGACCCAAACAGCTTGTGGGAAGCCCCCAACCCCACTTCGCCCGACTACTCCTATTACATGGAGAACCCGGAATGGTACATGTACAAGCAGCCGAACCCGGTCTCCAAGGAGCAAATTCTCACGGCGCGCGATCATATCCTGCAGGAGAACCCTAACCTCCGCATGGTAGGAGCGCATCTGGGCAGCATGGAAGCCAATTTCCCCGAACTGGCCCAGCATCTCGATCGCTATCCGAATTTCGCTGTCGATCTGGCCGCGCGCATGCCATACCTGATGCAACAGCCCCGCGCCGACATCATCGCCTTCATCACCAAATATCAGGATCGCCTGATCTACGCCACGGATAATCTGTTCTTCCCCACGGACGATCCCCAAAAGGTGGCGCTGCTCTGGGAAACGCAGTACGCAAACGACTGGCGCTTCTTTGCTACGAACGACACGCTGGTAGAGCAATACAGTGGCCGCACGGTGCAGGGTCTTGCGCTGCCGCAGTCGATTCTGCGTAAGCTCTACCACGACAATGCTGTGACGTGGTTCCCTGGAATCCTGAGCAGCGCCCATTGAGGGGGAAGTCATTCTGAACTCCTCGGCTTCGTTCCGGGTAAGCTCCGCGCAGCTTGGCAGCAGCGGCAGGCCGTATTTCGTCCTGTTGCTGCTGCTGGCCCTTGCGCCCTGGATCGGAGCACAGGCGCAAACAAAAGCGTCGCAGAACCCCAGCCATGTTTGTGACCCGCGAGCCTATGGAGCAAAGGCCAATGGCCACACCAAAGACACGCGCTCTCTCCAGTCTGCGATTGACGCCTGCGCCGCGCAGGGCGGAGGAACGGTGCGCCTCAGTTCCGGCAGATTTCTGACTGCGCCTCTCGTGCTGCGCAGCCACATTCGGCTGGAACTTGAACGCGGCGCGACACTGCTCGGATCGCAGGATAAAAACGACTATCCCATATTGCCGAATGAAAATCGTCGCCAGCCGCTCCTTGCCTCGAATGGCGCAACGGATGTGGCGATTGTAGGCGCAGGAACCATCAATGGGCAGGGCCAGCCGTGGTGGGTTGTCGCGCGCGCAGAGGACAACGCGAACACACCAGAAAAACCCCGTCCCTGGCTGATTGAGATGTATAAGACGCAGCACATTTTGATTGCAGGCATCACGCTCGAAAATTCGCCGATGTACACACTCGTGCTGCGTTCATCGACTGACGCAACGGTGCGCGACATCAAAATCCTGAATCCGCCTGATGCGCCCAATACGGACGGCATTGATCCTGTCTCGTCGCGCAATGTCGTCATCTCTCATGTTCAGATCGACACCGGGGATGACAACATTGCGATTAAGTCTGGCCTGCCGAAGCGCGGGGTTCCTGAGGAAGCCTGCTCCAACATCACCATCCGCGATTCAACATTGCTGCACGGCCACGGGCTGTCCATCGGGAGCGAGACGGCTGGCGGCGTGCGAAATGTTGTGGTGGAAAACATACGCTTCCACGATACGCAGGCGGGCATTCGGATCAAATCAAATCGTGACCGTGGCAATGTGATTGCGAACATTGACTACCGCAACATCACGATGACCCACGTCGGAAGTGCCATTTCGATCAGCGAGTATTACAACGGATATTCTCCAGATTGGAAGCTTCCGGCAAACGATCTGGCCCAGAAGATTGGGCCACACACGCCGCAGTTCCGGAATTTTTCCATCACGCATTTGACCGCCACGGGAAGCGATCGGGCAGGCATCCTCGTTGGATTGCCGGAGTCGCCCATCACTGGAATGACGCTCAAAGATGTGACGATTCATGCACGAACGGGCCTGATAATCCGTGACGCAAATGTGCGTGCAGACGGCCTCTCCGTGACCGTGAAGCAGGGGCTATCGATCCTTAAACAGCAGGGAGTGCAACTATCCGGCCACTGAAATTTTCTGCATTTATCGAATACCAAATACGCGAGAGGATGTATCGGCCTCGTATCGAAAATTATCCAGATGCGCGAAGGAGATTGAAATCGTGAGCCATACCACGAACGAATCCCAGTCCACCTTGACCCGTCGGAGGTTTCTGCGCTCTGGCGTATTGGCTGGAGTGGCTGCCAGCGTTGCCGCAACTCCAGCGGCTTCGGCTCTTGCCCACGACCAGAAACACCCAGAAATCGGCGGGATGGCATCCAGTGTCCAACCCTTCGAGTTGGGTGAGGTCACGATCAGCAAGCTACAGGCGGGGATGAAGTCCGGTCAATACACAGCCCGTTCCATCACGCAAAGATACTTGGAGCGCATTGAGGAAATCGATCGACGCGGCCCCGGAATCAATAGCGTCATCGAGATAAATCCCGATGCCTTGAGGATTGCCGAAGACCTAGATCAGGAGCGCAAGACAAAAGTCCAGCGCGGCCCGCTGCACGGCATCCCCATCCTCATCAAGGACAACATTGGCACAGCAGATCAGATGCAAACTACCGCTGGTTCGCTGGCGCTGGTTGGTGCCCGTCCTCCGCAAGATTCTTTCGTCGCGCAGAAACTGCGCGCAGCGGGAGCCATCCTTCTGGGAAAAACCAACCTTAGCGAATGGGCGGATCACCGTTCGACGCATTCCACCGGCGGATGGAGTGGACGTGGCGGACTGACGCGCAACCCTTACGCGCTGGATCGTAATCCTTCAGGATCAAGCTCCGGATCGGGCGCTGCCGTCGCCGCCAACCTATGCGCGGCGGCTATTGGAACGGAGACGGACGGATCCATTGTGTGCCCGTCCTCCGTGAATGGCGTAGTCGGCATCAAGCCCACGGTGGGACTGGTGAGCCGCTCGTTCATCATCCCTATCGCCCGCAGTCAGGACACGGCTGGCCCGATGGCGCGAACGGTAACGGATGCCGCCATCCTGCTGGGCGCGCTGACGGGCGTGGATGCCACAGACCCTTCGACGATACCAGGTCGAGGCAAAGCTCTGACCGATTACACCCGGTTCCTCGATGCGAATGGCTTGCGCGGCGCACGGATTGGCGTGGTTCGCAATTTATCTACCATCTTTGACGACAAGGTAGACGCGCTGATGGAAGAAGCTCTTGACGCGATGAAGAGGCAGGGAGCGACGATTGTCGATCCGGCAAATCTGGACAGCATCGAGAAATTGGGCGACTCGGAAGATCAGGTGCTCTCCTACGAATTCAAGGCAGACATCAACATCTACCTTGCAAGCCTTGGCTCCGCCTCGCCCATGCGCGCGCTGGAGGATCTGATCCGGTTCAACGAGGCGCGCGCAACGAAAGAGATGCCGTATTTCGGGCAGGAGAAGTTCCTCCTAGCCCAGGCCAAAGGGCCGTTGACCGACAAAAAATATCTGGATGCGCTTGCGAAGAGCCGCCGCCTTGCAAGAACCGAAGGCATCGACGCGGTCATGGACAAATTTCGGCTTGATGCCCTAGTTGCTCCCACTGGCACTCCAGCCTTTACCACCGATCTGGTCAATGGGGATCGCGATATTGGAAGCGTCTCCACCCCAGCCGCCGTCGCTGGCTATCCAAGCATTACCGTGCCAGCGGGATTCGTCTTTGAACTTCCCGTGGGCATCTCTTTTTTCGGGCGAGCCTGGAGCGAGCCTACGCTTATCAAGATCGCCTACGCCTTCGAGCAAGCTACGCAACATCGCCAGCCGCCAAGATTTTTGGCGACCGCAGACCTGAGGATTTAAGAGGCTCGTTGCCGTTGGCATGACTGGCTCGAAGTAAAATCGCCCAAACTACGCCGCGTCCGCTCGGAAAATTCTCCCCGGACAAAATTTCCACTCCCCCGCCTTCGCCTTTGCGATACCCTGAAGCAACCACAACGTTTCCCAGAACGATGACCTCAAAACCTTTTACGCAACCCACCGCCTCGATGCCCTCCTCCAGAGAAGCTGCTCCAGCCTCTTCTGCCACTGCTGCGCTCCCAGCGGCGGAGATGGATGTCTACGCCGTCCACGGCGCAGACCCGGAGGTGCTGGCCTATGCGATGGCAAAGTATTCTCGCTCGGCGCTCTCGATGAAGGACTCCCTGCGCGAACTCAACAGCCAGCGGGCTGAGCAGTTCCTCAACACATTTTATTTTCAGTACGGGCATCGCTCCATTGCCGACCTAGCCCATGTCGCCTTTGCCGTGGAGCGGCTGTCGCTGCTGGCCGCCATTGTGCTGGTAGATGAACAGCGCTGGGATGGACAGGAGCGCTCCACTCGCTATCAAAATTTCCGCAAGAGCGGCTGGTACCTGCCAGAGTTTGGCTCTGAGGCCGCGACAAAAAAACTCTACGAAGAAAATATCCAGGCGCTCTATTCCGCCTATGAGAATCTCTCGCAGCAGATCTTCGAGTTGCTAGGCCAGCGCATCGCCAAGCCCGCCGAAATGAAGCAGGATGCTTACGACCGCACGCTGCGCGCTCGCGCCTTTGATGTCGCTCGCTATCTGTTGCCGCTGGCAGCCAACACTTCGCTGGGCCAGATCGTCAACGCGCGCACGCTGGAAACGCAGGTCTCGCGACTGCTCTCGCACTCGCACAGCGAGGTGCGCCGTCTCGGCGAACGATTGCGCGAGGCCGCAGCCAGCCCTGCATGGAATGTGCAGACCGCAGCCTATGAAGCCTTGCAGCAAAAGATTGCCGCGCTTGATCCCACGCTCGGCGAAGAGGCTGCCGCGCTGCTGCTGCGCGAGGTCAAAACCGCGCCAACCCTGGTCAAATATGCCGCGCCCGTGGAGTACATGGCGAAAACGCAGGCCACATTGGTACAGGCCGCGCAGGAGTTATTCGACGACGCTCCCATCCAGCCCGCGCCGCTGGTCGATCTGGTGGAAAATTCCGGCGCGCAAACGGAATCGCCCAGAAACGAATCTTTGGAAATCGAAATTCTCACAACGCTGCTCTATAGCGCCTGCCATTACCCCTATCGCCAGATTCGCGACCGTGTCGCTGCGCTCGATGCTGCACGGCGCGAGGAGCTACTCCTGCTCGGCACACGCGACCGTGGCCGCCATGATGAGATGCTCCGCGCCTATGCCTCCGGCACCAGCTTCCGCTTCGATATTTTGATGGATATTGGCGGCTTCCGCGACATGCACCGTCATCGGCGCTGCGTGCAGACCATCCAGACCTTCACTCCCGCGCACGGATTTGAGATTCCAGAGTTGCTGCCCAACACGCCTCTGCCCGCGCCCCTGCAAGCGCAGTATCAACAAGCCATACAGCAAGCGCACACGGCCTTCGGCCAATTGGCTGCGGCAAAAATTCCCGAAGCCGCAGCGACGGCGCAGTATCTGCTGCCTCTGGGCACGCGCTGCCGCGCACTCTTCAAGATGGATTTTGCCGAAGCGGTCTACATCTCCGAACTGCGTAGCGCGCCGCAGGGGCATATCTCCTACCGCCGCGTCGCGTGGGAGATGTACGCTGCCATCGCCAGGAACCACCCCGCGCTAGCGAAAATGATCCGCGTCACGGACATTCACGCTGCCGTCGATCCGTTACAGCGATAGGGCAATCCCTAGGTCTCAAAAGCGAGACCTAGAGGACACCCAGCGTGTCATTACGAAGAAGCACCGTGACGAAGAATCCAGACTATCTGCGTTGCGTCTATGACAGCCAGCAGCGTCTGGAGTCTTCCCTAGACCAGTTGCGCGTCCAGCGTAATCTCGGCTTTCAGCAGGCGCGAGATTGGGCAGCCCGTCTTGGCATCCTGCGCCGCCTTTGCAAAGGCCTCCGCGCTGGCACCGGGAACTTTTGCCTGTGTCTTTAGATGGATTTTTGTCACCGTCCAACCAGCCTCCAGCTTTTCAAAAGAGAGGTCGGCGATTGTGTCGATGGACTCCGGAACCAGACTGGCAGCGGTCAATTGCCCGCTCAGAGCCATGCTGAAGCATCCGGCATGCGCCGCCGCAATCAACTCCTCTGGATTAGTTCCTGCGCCATTTTCAAAGCGCGTGGTAAAGGAGTATTGCGTGTTCTTCAGAACGCCGCTTGCCGTCGATACGGCTCCGTTGCCTTCTTTTAGACTGCCCTTCCATTGGGCGCTTGCCGTGCGTTGCATAGTAGAGTTCTCCTTGAAGTTTTTAGATGCCGGATTTCAATATCGCGTGTTCCGGATTGCCTGCCAAAATTTCTAGGTCGTATCTGGAACGAACAGACTCTGGAATGGACAGACAGCATTTGCCGTCAGGGAGCAACGTGCCGAGATTCTCCCCTCGCCAGCACCTACTTGCAGCATATCAAGCAGCCCTCGCTACGTCGAACGACACCGCATGTCCAACCCCGGTTGATACACTCAAACCAGCATGGCCTTTACGGAACAATATGATGTCGTCGTGGTGGGCGCGGGGCACGCGGGCTGC
The DNA here is from genome assembly GCA_027365415.1 of Acidobacteriaceae bacterium. Taxonomy (GTDB): domain Bacteria; phylum Acidobacteriota; class Terriglobia; order Terriglobales; family Acidobacteriaceae; genus JAJZIJ01. The sequence goes on along the minus strand of DAHXNK010000033.1, from coordinate 3,775 downwards.
GAGGCCGCGATGGCCTCGGCGCGCATGGGCCTGCGAACAGCGCTCTTTACTCTGAATCTCGACCTGATCGCGCAGATGTCCTGCAACCCGGCCATTGGCGGCATCGCCAAGGGTCATCTGGTGCGTGAGGTGGATGCGCTGGGCGGCGTGATGGGCGAGGTCGCCGATGCAGTCGGCATTCAGTTCCGGCTGCTGAACACCTCGCGTGGGCCAGCCGTGTGGTCGCCACGCGCACAGTGCGACAAGCAACAGTATCGCGTCAAAATGCGCGAGGTGCTGGAGTCGCAGCCAAATCTTTTCATCAAGCAGGCTGAGGTCGTTGATCTAGTGCTGGAAGATTTGCCCTCCAGCCAGCATTCCTCTGCTACGCGCATTCTGCGCGGGCTGCGCCTGCGTGATGGCCGCATCGTAATTGCCGGAGCAACGGTCATCACCACGGGCACATTTCTGAATGGGCTGATCCACTGCGGCGAGGAGCACTATGCTGCCGGGCGCAGCGGAGAGCCTCCCTCGCTGCTGCTGGGCGAGGCGCTCAAGCGGCTGGGCCTGCGCAACTGCCGTTTGAAGACGGGCACGCCGCCGCGTCTCGATGGCCGCAGCCTGGACTGGTCGCAGTTTCAGGAGCAGCCCGGCGATGCCGAGCCGACTCCATTTAGCTTTCGGACGAAGGCAATCACGCAGCAGCAAATCTCCTGCCACATCGCTTTCACCACGCCGGAGACGTTGCGCATCATCCGCGAAAATGTACATCGCTCGCCGATGTACTCCGGCCAAATTGCAGCAATTGGCCCGCGCTACTGCCCGTCGATTGAAGACAAGGTAGTCAGGTTCCCCGACAAAGCGCAGCACCAGCTTTTTCTGGAGCCGGAGGGCCGCAACACGCACGAGGTCTACGTCAACGGCATGTCCACCTCACTGCCAATGGACGTGCAGACCGCAATGCTGCACTCGATTCCAGGCCTGGAAAATGCAGAGATGCTGCGTCCCGGCTACGCCATCGAGTACGACGCGATTGACCCGACGGAACTGGATCGCGCGCTAGCCGTCAAGAGCATTGCCGGACTGTATCTGGCCGGGCAGATCAATGGAACATCCGGATACGAAGAAGCTGCGTGTCAGGGGATCATGGCGGGCATCAACGCGGCGGCGCATGTACAGCAGGCCCCGGCCTTCACGCTGGATCGAACGGAAGCCTACACAGGAATTTTGATTGACGACCTCATCAGCAAAGGCACCAACGAGCCGTATCGCATGTTCACTTCGCGGGCGGAATTTCGCCTGCACCTGCGCATCGACAACGCCGATCGCCGACTGACAGCGCATGGCCGCAGGCTGGGCCTGATCGACGACGCGGCCTGGGCCGAGCACGAGGCCAAGCAATCGCGCATGGCGGCGCTGGAGCGTTTGCTGGTAACGCGCAAGCCCGATCTGGAGCGATTGGCCGCCATTGCGCCGGAGCTTGTCGGCAAGCTGGACAACGCCACAGGACAAAACTACGCGCAATTATTGAAGCGACCGGAGATTACGGTGGATATGCTAACGACCATGCTGCAAAAAGAACTCGCGCAGACGACGCAAGAGGATACTGCGGTGCTGGATATGTATCGCGCGGCGCTCACTGCCGAAGACGTACCCGCGCATCTGGTAGGGCATCTGCGTAATGAGATGAAGTCGGTGGAGACAGAGATTAAGTTCTCCGGCTATCTGGATCAGCAGCGCAAGTCCATCGACCGATTGAAGAGGTCTGAGGAACGCAGCATTCCGGCGTGGTTTGACTACGCGAACATCAGCGGGCTTTCGCGCGAGATGCAGGAGAAGTTATCGCGTGTGCGTCCGCAGACAATTGGACAGGCAAGCCGCATTCCGGGAGTAACTCCCGCAGCGCTGTCGCTGGTCAATATCTACATTGAGATTCAGGGAAAGCAACAGGTCAAGGCCATTTCGTAAGTGCGGGGCGGCTGAAGCCGCGCCCCTTCAAAACACAGCCTTGTGCAGAGCTTCCTTAAAGATGCCCACAAACTTCATCACTTCATCATGCCTCCTCGAAAAGGGAGTCATTCTAAGCGAAGGGAGTCAGCCGGGGTGCTTTAAGGAAACTCTGCACGCGTCTCAAATCCACAGCCGGATTGAATAAAACTAGAGGGTAAGGCGGAAGGTGTCAGCGCAGCAGGTCTTCGAGTTCCAGCGATAGCTCAGTTTTTTCGTCGCGATATTTGATAATGATCGGCGTGGCCAGAGAAAGTCCCCACTCCGCGCCCTTGCCGCGCTGGATGGCGCGGGAACCCGGCACGACGACAGCGCCTTCGGGAATCACCAGCGGAGCCTCTGCCGTGGCGCGAAGAATCTCGCCGCGCACGGTATCGTAAACGGGCGTTGCTCGCGTCAGAATGACACCTGCGCCCAGCACAACACGTTGCCGCAGCACGGTGCCCTCATACACGCCGCAGTTGCCGCCAATCAGCGCATCGTCTTCCACAATGACTGGGCTGGCATTCACCGGCTCCAGCACGCCGCCGATTTGCGAGGCTGCGCTCAGATGGACGCGCCTGCCGACCTGCGCGCAGGAGCCAACCAGCGCGTGCGAATCAATCATGGTTCCTTCGCCCACATACGCGCCTACGTTGACGTACATCGGCGGCATACAGACGACGCCGGGTGCAAGATAGGCTCCGGCGCGAATGGCCGAGCCGCCAGGAACGATGCGAACTTGATCCGCGAGCGTAAAGCGGCGCGCCGGATAGGTGTGCTTGTCGATGGAGGTGAAGTCCGCGCCCGTGGCCGTCATCTGGCCCAGGCGAAAGCCCAGCAGAATGCCGCGCTTGACCCAAGTATGGACGCGCCAGCCCAGCGGCGTGCCCGCGTCTGGAGCAGCAGCGCGCAGCGTGCCCGCCTCCAAAGCTTCGCGCAGTTCAAAAAATGCGGCTTCGGCGGCAGAGTCGCCAATGGCGGCGGCGCCTGCGGCAAAGGCGGCTTCAATGCGAGCTTCCAGTGGGGTATCGTACATGGTCGTCCTGTTCCGCAGCTTATTTTTTGGGCGCGTCTGCTGTCGCGGATGCTGGCGGCAACAGGCCCATTTCCTTGGCCAGACTCTTCAGCTTTTCGCGAGCGGCTGATTGTATCGGCACCATTGGCAGGCGATAATTCTCCTGGATGCGGCCCATCATGGAGAGCACGCACTTGACTGGGCCGGGATTGGTCTCCCAGAAGTTGGCGACCATTAGCGGATAGCAGTGGCGATGCAATTGGCGCGCTGTATCCCAATCGCCTTTGAGCGCAGCGGCGACCATCTGAGACATCTGCACGGGAATCTCGTTCGATGCAACCGAGATAACACCCGCGCCGCCGACGGACACCACAGCCAGCGCGATGTTGTCGTCGCCAGCCAAAACGTGAAAGTTGGTAGGAGCCATGTGGATCAGCTCGGTAATCTGTTGCAGGTTGCCGCTGGATTCCTTGATAGCAACGACATTGCCCAGCTCCGCGAGGCGGACAACCGTCTCTGGCAGCAGATTGACGGCGGTGCGTCCGGGAATGTTGTAAAGCATGACCGACAAATGTGTGGCCTCTGCAATGGCGCGGAAGTGCTGGTACTGGCCCTCCTGCATAGGCTTGTTGTAGTAGGGATTGGCGGTCAGAATTCCGCTGAGACCCTCCATGCGATTGAGCAGTTGGACGCGGCGAACTGCCTCATGCGTGGAGTTGTGCGTACATCCGGCAATGACGGGAATGCGCCCCGCAACTGTTTCGACGACCAAATGAAGGATGCGCAGCCATT
>DAHXNK010000032.1 GCA_027365415.1 Acidobacteriaceae bacterium | reverse complement strand
CGAAAAAGAACCGCGAGCAGGGCGCGAGCACGAGCCGTCGTTTCGCTGGGCAGCGTCTCGGAGCGTTGCACGGGCAGCAGGGAGCCATCGGCATCATTGGCCATCATTAGGGTAACGGGAACAGGCGGCGCGTCGATGGCCGCAGCCAGAGGTGCCGCATCCTGCGCGGCCAGCAGTCGATGCTGGGCACGCTCCCGCAGTCGGATCAGAAATGCAGCCATACCCACGATGCTGACCAGGAGAATCCAAAAAATACTTTTCTGCCAACGCGGAATCACGGCTGCATCCTCCAGTCCGTACTCCAGTGGGTGAGGGCTGCGACCAGCGCGTCCACAATTTGCTGCTGATATTTGGGATCCGTGGCCGGAGTACTGGCATTGAGCGGAGCGATCTCCACGGCGATAGCGGGACAGGTGGCACTCTCCAGCGGCATCAACGTTGCGCGCCCCAGAAGGACGGGAATCTGCTCGCGTGCCAGAGCCGTCTTCACCTCCGACTCCAGGCGAAGGCTCTGGGTGATGAAATTCGACTGGGCCGTTTGCCAGGGCACAAAGTCGCGCAGCTCCGCAGGGGCGGCGCTTGGCGGCAGCGAGGAGGTAAACAGGTGAACGCCATTGCCAGCGGTCGTTGCGTGCAGGCTGAGACAGGCAGCGGCATGGGCATGGTTCATGCTCTCGGCGCGTGCGTCGCCAGAGATATCCACATCAGCAGTGCGCGTGAGCGTAACGGAGATAAAGCGTGCGCGCAATTGCGCGGACAAACGATTTGCCAGATTCAGCGTAAAGGTTTTCTCATCCAAGTCAGATCCATCCGTACCAGCTTGGAGCCTTGCTCCCAGATTGTTCCCCCCATGCGCAGCATCAAGAACGACGGCATAAGCATGATCCTCCGGAGATGGCGGCGGCGCGATTTCTGATGGCGGCGTTGGCGACACCGCACGCACTGGCTGGCCTCCCTGCTGCGCATAAACTCCCGTGGCAATCAGAAGAAGCAGACTGGCCGCCACGTGGCAACCGATCTGCGCCGCATTTTTAGTCCAGCGCATAGATGGCAAGGCCACTCAGCAATTTGGGGAAGAAGTCGGTGGACTTCTGCGGCATCACATCGCCAGCGAAGGCGACCTCGCGAAGCTGGTCGAGAGTGGCGGGATTCATCAGGAAGGCCACATCCGCTTGCGCTCCCGCGACCTGCTGGATGGCTTCAGAGGTATCTCGGTAATAACGCAGGTGCGTCTGATCGAGAATGGCCTGCTCGGAGATGCCCAGCAGCCGCTCCAGAATAATTTTGTGCAGTTGCACCACGCCCAGCTTACGCTGCCGCTCGGCAAGCGTGGACAGTGCCGTGTCGATGGCTGCGCGATTTGAGATCAGCAGATACCTGCCCTTGCGCGTGGCCGCGATGAAGGCGGTTCCCTGCGCGCCGGCTTCGGCCAGTCGCTGCTGAAGCGCGGCGGCATCGGCTTGTTCCGGCAGTGGTTGCACCTGGAAAAATGCGCTCGCCTGGGCAAAGAATTTGTCTGCGTCGAAATTTGCCAATCCAAAGACCACGCGATGCGTGGGCAGAATGACCAGGCCGTCAGAATCCATGTTGACGAAGGTCATCATGGCCGCCGCCTCTGGATAGGGAGGTTGGGGTAGCGCCGAGGTAGCGCTTTCCTGCGAGCGTGTCGAGGTTCCGTCTTTGGGCGCGTGCTCCCGCGAGTAATTCAGCGCCGTTTCATAACGATGGTGCCCATCGGCGATGATTAGTTTTTTATCCTGCATTGCGCTCAGCAGCATGTTCAATGTGGCCGGGTCGCTGACGCGCCATACCCGATGGATAACGCCGTATTCGTCGGTGACTTCCACGTGCGGCGCGTTGGCGCTGGAGAACAGCAGCTTTTCGGCGGTATGCACGGGGTCAGAGTAGAGCATGAAAATCTGGCCGAAGTGGGCGCGAGTGGCTTGCAGCAGGCGCAGGCGGTCGCCCTTGGGCTTGGCCAGCGTTTGTTCATGCCGATGCACCACGCCCTGGCTGTAGTCGCAGAGTTCGCCGAGCGCGATAAACCCGCGCCGCTCCTTCATCACGTCCGTTCCCGGTACGCGAAAGGTCTGCGAGTAGGCAAAGACGGCTGGCTCCGTGTCCTGAATCAGTACGTCGTTGGCGCGCCATGCGGCAAGCTCCTGCGCGGCGCGGGTGTACACACTGTTCTCTGCGGTATCAAACAACTCCGGCAGGCCGAGAATGATGCGCACCAGATTGTATGGGCTGCGCTGGTAGTAGCTCTGCTGCATGGAGGGAGAGATTTTGTCGTAAGGCTGCGTGACAACATTCTGAAGAGAAACCTGGGCGGGGTTATACCGCCATGCTCGAAATGGATAGATGCGGGCCATAACTTGTCGAAAACTCCTGCACAGGCGCGGGGATGAGCCTGGAATATATTCAAGACTGCGCTGCGGTGTCCCTACTCGATTGTATCGCAGGCAGCCTCCAATCCTCGCGGGAAAGAACGCGCTGGAGGCTTCGCGCCCCGGCGCAAAGAAGAAGGGAAAGTGGCGTACATTGAAAGGGGAAGCTGAATCTTCGGAAAGGGTCGCCGTTTCAAACCTCACTTGCGCGCAGAATCGTATGCTTCAACGCCATCGGCAGATTGTCCAAGGAATTTTGTTTGTTGCATGTCTGGCGTGGACTTCTGGGTCGTCCGTAGCCCAGCAGTCGCAGGCGGCAAGCGCGCCCGTCGCGACGCAAGCTACCCATACCCCGTCTGTTATCAACACTCCCCCACCCGCCGCCAGCACGCAACCGCAACCCGCCGTGGAAGCGCAGCCATCGTTGACAGTGGATCGCGACCCGGTAGCCTCTCCAGACGATGCGCCGTCGCCAGCTAATGTGGGCAAGGGAGCGGCGACCCGCGCATCCACAACCGCAGCTCCATCTGAAAAAGCAGTACCATCCGGGGAAAATGGAAATTTCATCTTCCGCGCCAATGTGGACGAAGTCGTTTTGAACGTCACCGTGATCGACAAGCATCAGCGCCTGGTGACCACGCTGACCAAGCCGGATTTTACCGTCCTGGAAGACAAGGCCCGGCAGAAGATTTCATCCTTTCGGAACGAGGACATTCCCATCTCCCTTGGCATTTTGATCGACAACTCCGGCTCCATGCAGGACAAGCGGGCCGCCGTGAACCGCGCCGCGCTTGATCTGGTGCAGGCATCCAACCCGGAGGACGAGACCTTTATCGTCAATTTTGCCGACGATGCTTTTCTGGATCAGGACTTCACCTCCAGCATTCCAAAGTTGCGGCAGGGGTTGAGCCATATTGATTCCAAAGGCGGCACGGCACTCTATGATGCCGTGGTTGCCTCTGCGGATCATCTGGCTCAGGATGCCAAGCGTCCCAAGCAGGTCTTGCTCATCATCACGGATGGCGAGGACAACAGCTCCAGCAGCACGCTGGAGCAGACAGTGCGCCGCATTCAGAATTTGCAGGGGCCGATTGTCTACGCCATTGGCCTGTTGTTTGGAAACGAGAGCGGCGGCGAGGCCAAGCGCGCCCGCCACGCGTTGCAACGCTTGAGCGATGAGACGGGCGGAGTGGCCTATTTCCCCAAATCTCTGTCGCGGGTGGATGACATTGCAGCGCAGGTTGCAAAGGATATTCGCAACCAGTACACCATCGGCTACCACTCCACCCGGCCAGAGAGCGAGGGCGGCTACCGAACGGTTCGCGTGGAGGTAAAGGCCAAAGGCATGGGCAAACTGAGCGCACGCACACGCGCCGGATACTATCCCGGCACGCAGAGGAACACGCAGAAGAAATCATCCGCACCCTCTGGCTCCACGGAACAAGTGGGAACGTCCCCAAATGGGGTCGGCCTACGCTGATGCGCGAAGTATGGCGACAGAAGCGGCTCGACCGGGTACCATAAACAGAGAACTCCGCAATCCACGCGCCTGCCGATATCCGGCACCGGAGGACGCTTGCTTTACTGGCTGCTCTATCAACGTTTGTTTCCTTTCTTTCACGCATTCCGCATCTTTCGGTATCTGACCTTTCGCACGGCCTTTGCCACGATGACGGCGCTGCTGATCGCATTGCTGATTGGCCCTTTTCTGATTGAGCAACTGCGCGAATTTCAGATCGGCCAGTATATCCGCGAAGATGGCCCCAAGGCTCATCAGAAAAAAGCAGGCACGCCGACGATGGGTGGCCTGCTGATTTGCGTGGCCATTTTGGTGCCAACATTGCTGTGGAGCGACCTGTCGAATCCCTTCGTCTGGCTGGCCGTGCTTTCCACTGCCGGTTTTGGAGCCATCGGTTTTGCCGACGATTACATCAAGGTGGTTCATCGCCGCAACCTGGGCCTGACGGCCCGCGTCAAGCTGGGCGGACAGATTGGCATCGCGCTGGCGATTGCGCTGTTTCTGGCCTGGATGCAGCAGCGCGGAGATTACTCTACGCGCCTAATGGTTCCCTTCGTCAAGCGCTTTCGGCCTGAGATGGTGCTGCATTCCTTGCAGCACGCGCCGCACCTGTGGCCGCTGGCTTTTTTGCCATTTATTCTTTTCACGGTGCTGGTACTGGTGGGGTCGAGCAACGCCGTCAATCTGACAGATGGACTGGATGGGCTGGCCATCGGCTGCACCATCATCGCTGCGGGCGCGCTCACCGTACTTACCTACGTTAGCGGGCATAAAGTCTTCTCCGATTATCTGGAGTTGCAGCGTATGCCGCTGGTCTCTGAGATGACTATCTTTTGCGGATCAATGGTTGGAGCCAGTATTGGCTTCCTTTGGTACAACGCGCATCCAGCAGAGATTTTTATGGGCGATGTCGGCTCACTCGCACTGGGCGGGGCCATTGGCACGGTCGCCGTCATCATCAAGCAGGAATTGTTGCTGCCCTTCATCGGCGGCATCTTTGTGCTGGAAGCCGTCAGCGTAATGCTCCAGGTGGGCAGTTATAAGCTGCGCAAGAAACGCATCTTCAAGATGGCTCCGCTGCATCATCATTTTGAACTGCTGGGCTGGTCGGAATCCAAGGTGATTGTTCGTTTCTGGATTGCAGCGTTGGTCTTCGCGCTGCTTGCTCTGACAACTTTGAAGCTGCGTTAATTTTTCTTTTGCAATTCCTGAAGCGCAGCCAAGACCTCGACGCTGTGGTGGTTGGGATCGACGCCAATCCACTCTTTCACGATCTTGCCTTCTGGATTGATGAGAAATGTGTTTCGCTTGGCGATCTTGAAGCCCATGTAATTGTTGAGTGAGCCATAGTCAGCGGCGACCTTCTTCTCCTGATCCGCCAAGAGCGTAAAGCGCAGTCCATTCTTGGCGCAGAATGATTGATGGCTCTTCGCGGAATCGACACTGACACCAAGAACAACCGCATGAGCCGCAGCGTACTGCGACAGGTCACGTTGGAAGTGGCGTGCCTCAAGGGTGCAACCCGGCGTCTGATCCTTGGGATAGAAATAGAGCACGACCCATTGTCCACGAAATTGATGCAGGCTGACCGGGGTGCCTTCCTGAGAGGGAAGCGTGAAGTCGAAAGCCATCTGGCCGACCTGTGGAATTGGGATCAGGGCAGCCTTGGCGCGGGTCAAAAAAAAGCCGAAGGCCAGGACAAGCAGGATCATGGCCGAGGCGATCAGAATCGCGGCCACAATGGAAATGCGCGTCAAGGGCATAGCTTGGAATCTCCCTCTAAAAGTGTAGCGGTTTACGCTTCGGCGGGGCTGGCCACGATCGCGATGCCCGCAGCATTGGCCGCCGCAAGAACAGCGGGCAGGTCGAAGATGAGCGTCATTCCGGCATCGAGCGCAAGACATGTCGCTCCGGCCTGCTGCATGGTCTGGATAGTTTGCGCGCCAATGACAGGAATATCAAAGCGCAAATCCTGGCGGGGCTTGGCAACTTTGATGACGGTCAGGCTGCGCTCCAGCGTCGGCGCGGCGGTTCCTGCTGTGGCTTCGCCTTCAGGTGTTACTTCATCCAGTAACGAGTGCATCAGTTCTCCGGCGCGGCGAATCGTTGCGTCGGTGCCTTCCATCGCTTCAATGGCGACGCAGGCTTGAGCGGCCATCACGAGGGTCTGGCCAATGTCGTGACTGGCGATGGCGCGGGCCACGCTGCGACCTATTTCGATATCGCGTAGCTCGCCTTCGCTGGGCGCTCGCGCGGTCAGCACGCCGGGCTGCGCCAGCAGCGGCTCCAGAAACGTAGTCGAAGAAATCAGATCAATGCCTTCATCGCCGAGCACTTTGGCCACCGCGCCCAGCAGCATGTCGGTATTGCGCGTGCGCAGGGAGAGCAGCAGCTTGGCCAGCCGCCAATCGGGACGAATGCTGGAGAAGATTTGCTTGTGCTTCACTTGTCCGGCCATCACAGCCTGCGTGATGCCTGCCTGCTGAAAGATTTCGATCAGGCGCGACAGATCCCCCAGCGAGAGCCAATGCACGCGAATGCCAGCATCGCTGGCGGCGCGTTGGTCAATCTCCGGCTCGGTCTCCTCGCGGATGGCCGCGACGACGACCTCCGTGCCCTGCGCGCGCGCGGCATCCAGCAGCAGAAAAGGGAAGCGTCCGTTGCCTGCAATCAGGCCCAATTTTTCGAGGCCGGGTTTGGATGAGATCGGCATAGAGGTTCGACTGGAGAATTATTTAATCACGCCGCGCTCAGCGGCTTCGATGAACTGCACCAGATAGGCGACGTGCTCGTCTGCTGCTTGGTTCGCCAGCCGATGCTTTAATTCTTCGAGCGCCTGCGTGGTATTTTTCTTCGCTGCCAGCAGCGCGCGATAGGCGGCGCGCAATTCCTGCATTTGCCCTAGAGTGAATCCATGCCGCTCCAAGCCAATTTTATTCAAGCTGTAGGCATGTATCTCGCGTTTGGCCGAGGTGAGCGAATACGGCAGTACATCCTGTGTGATTGTCGTGCCGCCGCCCACGTAGGCATGTCTCCCAATGCGGCAGTATTGATGCACTGGGCAGAGCGCGCCGACGGTTGCATAATCCTCCACCGTAACGTGGCCGGCCAGCGTGGCAGCGTTGGCCAGAATGCAATGGTCGCCAACTCGGCTGTCGTGCCCGATGTGTACATAGGCCATGATGAGGCAATGGCTGCCTATACGGGTAATGCCGCCGCCGCCAGCCGTGCCACGCGAGATGGTGACAGATTCGCGGATGACGGTGTGCGCTCCAATCTCCAATTGCGTCGGCTCGTTTCTGTATTTCAGATCCTGCGGCGCGATGCCGAGCGCGGCAAAAGAAAAAATGCGCGCCTGCGCGCCGATGCGCGTGTGGCCGTCGAGCACGACATGCGAAACCAGCTCGCAGCCCTCGCCGAGAATGACATCGGCTCCAACGATGCAGTACGGGCCGATGCTGGCCGAGGCGGGCACAATGGCTGCCGGATGCACGATGGCGGTGGGGTGAATGCTCACGCTTCGACAGCGGCCTCAGGGGTCTTTTCTGCGGGAGTGGTCGCAGCCGAGGATTTGCGCGGCTGGCGCGGCACGATCTGGCACATCACCATAGCCTCGCAGACCAGCTTGCCATCCACATAAGCGTTGCCTTGCATCCGCACGGCACGAGGACGCCATTGGATCACTTCGACCTCCAACCGCACCTGGTCGCCTGGAACCACAGGCCGACGAAAACGCGCATTCTCAATGCCAGTAAAGAGCACCAATTTTTCGTGGCGGTCGGGGAACTCCGTCAGCAGCAACGCGCCGCCAGCCTGAGCGATTGCCTCAACAATCAACACACCGGGCATGATGGGGAATCCGGGGAAATGTCCCTGAAAGAATGGCTCGTTGACGGTGACGTTTTTGATGGCGACGATGCGTTTTTTGCGAACCACTTCCACCACGCGGTCGATGAGCAGGAAGGGATAGCGGTGCGGAAGAATGTCCATGATCTCGACAATGTCGAGCGGGGCGGTGATGCCGCCTGCCTCTTGCGATGTGTTCTCGATGGTTTCCATAGCTGACCAGCCGATTATAAGGCTTTTGGGGCGAACCGCTCCTCATATCGTGTTGCCGCGCAGACTTCTTTATACTGCGAACAGCGCCATGCAAGCATTTCTACCTGTTGACGAGCAAATCGCCTACCTGCAAAAAGGAGCGGCGGAGATTATTCCGCTACCCGCCCTGCGTGAGCGACTGGAGCAATCCCGCGCCAGCGGCACGCCGCTGCGTATCAAAGCAGGCTTCGATCCGACTGCGCCCGACCTGCATCTGGGCCATACTGTGCTCATCCGCAAGCTGAAACATTTTCAGGACATGGGCCACACCGTCGTCTTCCTGATCGGAGATTTTACCGGGCTGATCGGCGACCCAACCGGACGCTCCGCCACGCGCAAGCCGCTCTCCCGCGAGGAACTGGACAAAAACGCCGCGACCTACAAGGCGCAGGTCTTTAAGATTCTCGATGCGGAAAAAACAGAGGTGCGGTACAACTCCGAATGGCTGGATAAGCTGGGCTTTGAGGGCATCATTCGCCTGGCGGCCAAGTACACCGTCTCGCAGATGCTGGAGCGCGAGGACTTCCATCAGCGCTTTAACGCCGAGCAACCCATCAGTCTGCATGAACTGCTCTATCCGCTGGCACAGGGGTACGATTCCGTGGCGTTGCACGCCGACGTCGAAATGGGCGGCACGGATCAGAAATTCAATCTGCTGGTGGGCCGCGAATTGCAGCGCCACTACGGACAGCCTTCACAGATTGTGCTGACCATGCCGATTCTCGAAGGCCTCGACGGCGTGCAAAAGATGTCGAAGTCTCTCGGCAATGCAATCGGCATTCAGGAAGCGCCGCTGGAGATGTACGGCAAGCTGATGTCGATCTCCGACGAATTGATGTGGCGCTACTGGACGCTGCTGACTGATCTTCGCCAAGACCAGATTGCCCAGATGCAGCGCGACGTGACTGGCGGCGCTTTGCATCCGATGGAAGCGAAGAAAAATTTGGCGCGAACGATTGTCGCCGGATTCCATTCCGAGGCCGCCGCGCTGCAAGCCGATGCCGACTGGGCCAAGCAATTCCAGAAGAAAGAAATACCACCCAACATGGAAGAAATAGAAGTATCTTTTCTTGATGTAGTAATTGCAGATGCAGTAACGCTTCAACGCGCAATCAATAACCACGATCAGCCAGTTTCAATTGGCATTGCAAAATTACTCGTCAAACTTGGCATAAAATCATCTCGCACCGAGGCGGATCGACAGGCAAAAATAGGAATAATAGTGGATGACAGGCCCGTCAAAGGAGTCTGGTTCACCCTAGAAAAGCGCCCTTCAAAATTAACGATTAAAGTGGGTAGACAAATTAAGATCGCAAATATCGTTAATCCTGCGCTGGGTGATCCATCTATTACTGCTTCGTGGGGCGCGCCGCCGCACAGCATTTGATCCGCCGGGTGCCCCATCCTTCGCGTTTTTGCGAAGGGTGGGAAGAATACGGGACGTACCCGATAGGAATACTGTCTACGGGTTCATGCTTTTTCATCCCACACTTTGCGCCAAGGATGCGCAAAGGATGGGGCACCCGAAGAAGAATCCAGATAATCCTGACACTCAATCCTCAGCCAGTATCCTCTGGATTCTTCGCTGCGCTCAGAATGACTCACTTCACGAAGGGGCTTGTATCTCGGCACGCGCTCGGCTACGCTGATCCGCATGGCCCTCCCCACGCCTCTCCGGTCGTTCAAGGTTTTTGCTGCGTGCAGTGTTCTTCTTTTCTGCCTGCCATCCTTCGCCAAAGTGCATACCGTCGCGCTGGGAGCATGGCGCAGCGTTCCCTATGCTGCTCCTACACAAGCTGCGCCATCGAACACAAAATCGGCCACGCTGCGCACGCGTCCGCTTGTTGTCGATGGTCGCGTGCTGGAGTGGACGGCGGGCGAAATGCACGCAGTGACCGATCGCAGCTTTGTGGTGCGGAGCGCCACGCGGTTGAACGATGCGCTGCCCGGCGAGAGTGGCGAGCATTGGATATGGAGTCTTGGCGCGTGGCTGTGGGTGGATCGCGTGACCGCGCACGTCAGCGTGCTGCGACTGCCGAAGTTTGATCCGGCTCTTTCGGAGGTGGTCTGGTTCCGCGATTACGCGGCCTATTGCGGCCTTTCGGCCACGGGCAAGCATCTCTATGCGGTTGTCGCGCAGCTTGGAGCGCGACGGCCATTGGTAACCAAAGCGTTGGGCAAATGGACGGCGGAGAATCATCCCACGCCCGCCTGCACTGCGGCAACATGGCAGCGCCAGCCCCTGCAAGTAACCTTTCATCCCACAGGTGGCGCTACAGTCAGCTACCAGTTGTTCGGCTTGACCTCGGCGCTGGCCGAAGGGGGAGAATCCGCAGACGACAGCACGAACTAACCCCGCGCATGTTTGGGAAACAGCGCTAGCATAGGAACCATGCAGAGCTTGAAAGCATTGCTGGAGCAGGCGGAAGCGGCGCATGGGCATCTGTGTGCCGGACAAATGCTGGGCGTGCGCATGGCGCTGCGGGGGTGTCAGCAACTTGGCATCGACGACCCACGCGGAAAAGATCGCAAGCGGCTGGTGACGTTTGTCGAGATCGACCGCTGCGCGACCGACGCCATTGCCGTAGTCACAGGTTGTCGGCTGGGCAAGCGCGCTCTCAAATTTCGCGATTGGGGCAAGATGGCCGCGACCTTTATTGATCTCTCCACAGGCCGCGCAATTCGCATTGCCGCCAGAGAATCCTCCAAAGACGCAGCGCGGCAATTGCATCCAGAGATCGACAATAAAAATCAGCAGCAGATGCTGGCCTATTGCGAGCTGCCAGACGAGATTTTATTTGCCGAGCAATGGGTGCGCGTTCCGCTCGATGCACGCGAGTTTCCCGGTTACAAGTCCGCGCGCATTGCCTGCGCCATTTGCGGAGAGGGCATCAACTACGACCGCTTTGTGCTGCGCGAAGGACAAACGCTGTGCCACGGTTGCGCCGCTCCAGAAACGCGCTACTACCAGCCGTTAGGTGAGGATGGGAGATCAGCGTGAACAACAGCAAGCCGATACAATCATGCCTACGGATGCACGCCTACGGATGGAAGAAGCGAAGCAAGTAGAGAATAAATCGGCAGCGACGCAGAACGCAGCTCCGCATACAGGTGCGCGTCGATGGGCCTGGCTGCGGCTCTCGCACCAGCACACGGCCTTTTCCGCCACGCTGTTGCTGATGGCATCCACTTTTCTTTCGCGCATCATCGGCCTAGTGCGAGAAAAGATCATCGCCTATTTTTTCGGTGCTGGTACGCAGACGGACGCCTATCGCGCGGCCTTCCAGTTGCCGGAGATGATTACCTATCTGCTAGTCGGCGGCGTGGCTTCCATCACCATCATCACCTTGCTGAGCCACTACCGCGAACAGGGCAAAGAGGCCGAAGGCGAAGAGGCGCTGTCGGTAATTCTGAGCACGATGCTGCTGCTGCTGGGCGCGGCGATTCTGCTGGCGGAAATCTTTGCCTCCAGCTATACGCGCATATTTTTCCCCGGCTTCGACGCGGAAAAAGCTGCGC
This sequence comes from Acidobacteriaceae bacterium, assembly GCA_027365415.1. Taxonomy (GTDB): domain Bacteria; phylum Acidobacteriota; class Terriglobia; order Terriglobales; family Acidobacteriaceae; genus JAJZIJ01. The sequence continues at coordinate 9,766 of DAHXNK010000032.1, read as the reverse complement.
TCTGCACGCGCATGACGCGCATTCTGCTGCCCGGCCAGCTCTTCTTTTTTGCGGGCGGCATTCTGGCGGCGGTGCAGATGGTGCGCAAACAATTCACCTATCAGGCGATTGCGCCGCTGCTCTACAACATTGGCATTATTGCGGGCGCTGTGCTGCTGGCGCGGTATTGTGGAGTTTCTTCGCTGGCTATCGGCGCGCTGGTGGGCGCGACAGCAGGCTGGTTTCTGCTGAACGCCATTGGCGCGTATCGCGTGGGGATGCGCTTCCGCTTTCATCTTGACTTGTCAAATCCCGGCCTGCGCGAGTGGCTCCGGCTCTCCATTCCACTGATGATCGGCGTTTCTTTAGTCACGGTCGATACCTGGATTCTCTCCTACTTCGCCTCGCATGGACGCGGAGACATTGCGCGCATCGGCTATGCCAAGCGACTTTTTAGTATGCCGATGGCGATGCTGGGTCAGGCTGCTGGCGCGGCATCTCTGCCGTTTTTTGCTTCATTGGCGGGCAAGGGACACATGCGGGAGTTTGCCGCCTCGGTCAACCGCTCCGTGACGCGCATCTTTGCCTTCGCCTTTTTGCTTTCCGCCTGGATGGTTGGGCTGGCACGTCCGGCGGTGGACGTGATTCTTCGCGGTGGAGATTTTCATGCCTCCGATGCAGCCAAGACCGCGCTGTACTTTGCCATCTTCGCCGGATCGCTCTGCATGTGGGCCGCGCAATCCATCTATGCGCGCGCTTTTTATGCTGCAGGCAACACGCTGACGCCGATGACCGCCAGCACGTTGATTGCGGCAATCTCGATTCCTTTCTATGGATGGATGTTTCATCGCATGGGCGTGGTGGGTCTGGCGCTTGCTTCTGACATTGGCATCACCGTGCAGACAGTAGTTTTGGCGCTGCTGCTCAATGCGCGTGGATTGGTCGACGCGAGCGGACTGGAATTCTCCGAACTGGGGCGCGCCTTGCTGTCCGCAGCCGCCAGCGGCGCAGGAATCTTTTTTCTGGCACGATGGTTGCCCGCTGCCGGAACCTATCGCGCAGATTTGCTGTTGTTAACGTGTGGCAGCATAGCGTGGTTCCTGCTCTGCTGGGGAGTGCTGCACACAACCGGTTCCACGCTACCGCATCAGTTGATCGCGCGCCTTCGCGGTCGCGCCGGGAATGGCAAGGCAGGCCGCAGCGCGGAGGGAATTGCCTGAGCGATGCAGACTCCAGAAACAACGCCAGAAAAACCCGTGGAGGGCGAGGACTGCTATTTTGACGGCCCGTATCTTGTCTTCACCGAGGCATACCATCTGCGGCGCGGGTATTGCTGCCAGTCGGGTTGTCGCCATTGCCCGTATGGATTTGAGAAAAAAGTCAGTTCCGCAGATGTAGATTTTTCAGTTTCATAATGGCCCATGCGTGCGGTACACTGCGCCCTATGACCCAGCACTTGCCGCACTCCCACGAAGAAAAACATTTTCAATCCACAGAAACCGTGCGCGATGTGGTCATCGGCATGTCCGATGGATTGACCGTTCCCTTTGCCCTAGCTGCCGGACTCTCCGGGGCCGTGGGATCGTCACACATCATCGTGCTGGCAGGGCTGGCGGAGATTGCTGCCGGTTCCATCGCGATGGGATTGGGCGGATATCTGGCCGCGCGCGGCGATGCGGAGCACTATGCCAGCGAACGCCGACGCGAGGAGCGGGAGATCGTCGAGCGCCCCGCCGATGAAGAAGAGGAAATCTACACAATTTTTTCTGAGTATGGCGTGACACGCGCCGAAAGCGAGCCAGTGCTGTGGGCGCTCAAACGCAATCCCAAAGCGTGGGTGAATTTTATGATGCGCTTTGAACTCGGCCTGGAGGAGCCTGCTCGCAATCGCGCCCGCCAGAGCGCGCTGGTCATTGCGCTTTCGTATATCGCAGGTGGATTTATTCCTTTGCTTCCGTACATGCTGCTTACTGCCGGAGCGCAGGCTCTCCACGCTTCGGTGGCGATTACGCTGGTTGCGCTCTTCGTCTTTGGCGCGATCAAGGGCCGCCTGACCGGGTCGGGAACATGGAAGGCTGCGTTGCAAACGACCTTGATCGGTGGCCTGGCCGCATCCGTTGCCTACGCGCTGGCCAAGGCGCTCAGCGCGCATCCGCTATAGCTGTAACTATCCTGCTGATTGTCATCCCGACCCCTTCGACTTCGCCGGGTGCCCCATTCTAGCCGCGTTGTTTGCGGCTAGAGTGGGGGAAACAACTCCTCACTCCCCGGCGATCGTCATGCCATCAATCCGAATTGTCGGGCAGGCAACCGACCCATAGAAGATCAGATCGCTGCCAATAGCCGCAATGTTGTGCAGCATCTCCTTCATATTTCCGGCGATGGTGATCTCTTCAACAGGATAGGCAAGCTCGCCATTCTCAATCCACAATCCCGACGCGCCGCAGGAGTAGTCGCCTGTGACGATATTTCCGCCGTGGCCGAGTAACTCTGTTACATACAAGCCGCTAGGAATGGCGGCCAAAATCTGCTGCTGCGTTTCTGTGCCCGGTTCCAGATAAAAATTTCCTGCGCCGATTCCCGGCGTGCCCGCCAGTCCGCGCGAAGCGTTACCCGTCGAGTGCAGGTTCAATTTTCGCGCCGTGTAGGTGTTCAACAAGTAGCTCTGTAACACCCCGCGTTCCAGCACCATTGTCCGGCGCGTGGGGAGTCCTTCGCCGTCAAACGGCTTGGTTCCGAAGCGTCCCGGCACCGTGCCGTCATCGACGATGGTAATGTTAGCGGCGGCGATGGTCTCGCCCAGCTTGCCCGCTAAAAACGAAGCGTTGCGATAGACGGCATCGCCGTTAACGGCGTGCAGCACCTCGCTCAAAATTGAGGGCGCAATCTCCGGCGCAAAGACCAGCGGAACACGCTGTGTCTTCACCTTGCGCGCGCCCAATCGCCGCAGTGCGCGCCGCGCAGCCTCTTGCCCTACGGCCTCCGGGCTGCCCAGCAGGCGCAGCGAACGCGCATCGGTGTACCAGTAGTCGCGCTGCATCGCGCCATCTGGCGCCTGCGCAATGGGCTGCGCGGCAATCGAGCAATAGCTGGTGCGATACTCCCCGACAAAGCCGCGAGAGTTGGCCAAGATTTTTCTCCCTGTGGAGGCTCCAAAGCTGCCGCCTTTGGAGTTGGCAATGCGCGGGTCGTAGGCCAGCGCAGCGGCTTCGGCGCGACGCGCATACTCGATGCGCTCCTGCGCAGGCAAGCTGTACACATCCTCGTGAAAGAGTTCCAGATCTCCGGGAATCGCGCCGAAGGATTCTTTCTCTGGCAGCCCGACGAAGGGGTCTTCGGACGTAACTGCCGCGAGCGCCACCGCGCCGGAAACCAGGCGCTCGATGCCTTCTTCCGACAGGTCGCTGGTGGATGTCGAGGCCGTTCGCTGGCCGATGAACACGCGCAGCCCCAGCGCCCGCGAGCCGGATTCTTTCAGCGTCTCCACCTCGCCCATGCGCACTTCCACTTCAAACTCATCGCCATCGGCATAGACGGCCTCGGCATCGCTGGCTCCGGCGCGCATCGCTCGGGTAACAATCTCTGCGACAAATTCCTGGTCAATGCTGGATGGCGCACGCAATGCGGCGTTTGATGTAGCGGCCTGCGTTACGCTCGTGTTCGCGCTGCGAGTTTCCGTTGTGTTCATTTTCTAAATTTCCTCACGCTAAATAAAAAAATCATCCTGAAAGGGACGGGCTTCAGCCCGTCCGTAAATGTCGAAAACAAATGCGGCTTTAGCCGCTGAGGGAATGCAGAATCAAAAAAACAAACCACGCTAAATAAAAAGAGTCATTCTGAGTGAAGCGAAGAATCCAGACGGTGCTCGCCACATTGATGCAGCCGTGATTCTCTGGATTCTTCACTCCGCTTCGCGTCGTTCAGAATGACTCTCTCGTTGTTACCAGTGTCAATCCCGGCGCAATCGGTCTGTACGGGAACAAGCATCAATTGCCCGTGCCGCCGACGGTCATCTTGTCCAGCTTGATGGTCGGCATGCCGACGCCGACAGGAACGCTCTGTCCGGCCTTGCCGCAGGTGCCCACGCCTTCATCCAGCGCCAGATCGTTGCCGACCATCGAGACATACTTCAGCGCCTCTGGGCCGTTGCCGATTAAGGTCGCATTTTTTACCGGCGCGGTGATCTTGCCGTCTTCAATCAGGTAGGCCTCCGACGCGGAGAAGACAAATTTTCCGTTGGTAATGTCCACCTGCCCGCCGCCAAAGTTGACGGCATACAGGCCGCGCTTGACGCTGCGCACAATATCTTCCGGCGCGTCCTCGCCGCTGAGCATGTAGGTATTCGTCATCCTTGGCATGGGAATATGCTGGTAGCTCTCGCGGCGTCCGTTGCCGGTATCGGCAATGCCCATCAGCCGGGCCGACAGCTTGTCGCTCAGATAGCCCTTCAGCACGCCGTTTTCAATCAGCACCGTCTCCTGCGTGGGCGAGCCTTCATCATCAACATTCAGCGAACCGCGCCGATTGGGCATCACGCCATTATCTACAACCGTAACCTTGGGACTGGCGACCATCTGGCCGATCAATCCGGCAAAGGCCGAGGTTTTCTTGCGATTAAAGTCGGCCTCCAGACCATGTCCCACGGCCTCATGCAGCAGAATGCCGGGCCAGCCGGGGCCGAGCACCACTTCCATCTCTCCTGCAGGCGCGGGCACGGCGCTCAATTGCAGCACGGCCTGCCGCGCTGCTTCCACGGCAAAGTATTCTGGAGTTTTTTCTGTCAAAAAGAAATTCATCATCACACGCCCGCCGCCGCCGGAGCTGCCGCGTGTCGTATTCTCTCCATCTTTTGCGATGACAAAAACATTGCAGCGAGCCATCGGTTGAGTGTCAGCGGCAAAGCTGCCGTCGGAGGCGACGACCAGAATGCGGCGCAGCTCATCCGCAAAGCTGGCCCGCACCTGCACGATGCGCGCATCGTAGGCGCGCGCGGCGCGGTCGGCGCGTTGGAGTAGCTCCAGCTTGGCTGAAACCTCGGCATCGACGCTCGACCCCGCAATGGGATAGAGCGAAGGCGCAACAGACTCGGTGAATCCAGCGATAGGTTGCTTGGCAGGGCCGTTGGCAATGTAGGCCGCCGTGCGCGCGGCGCGCAGCAGGCGGTCGGCGGAGAGATCGTCAGTGTAGGCGTAGCCGGTGCGCTCGCCAGAGACAACGCGAATGCCGCAGCCCGCGCTGATGCCCTGACTCGCCGATTTCACCAGTGATTCATCCAGGCCCAGACTGCTGGCCGTCACATACTCAAAGTAGAGATCGGCGTAATCGCCGCCTGCGGAGAGCGCCTCGCTCAGACAGCGTTCCAGCAGACGATCACTCAGACCGAGCCGCTCATAAAAGAATTGCCGCGTGGCGCGGGTTTCGTTCGCCGGATGAGACGCGGCGCTGGAAATTCCATTCGACTGGGCATTGGGCACGGCACTGGGTACGGTTCTGGGCATACAGACACACTCCTACTTCGTACTTTGGATTGTAGGTTCCGCGCAAGGCTGCGGCAAACGCAGACCTGCGCCGCTTCTTGTGATAGCGTACTGTGCATGGAAGACGATCTTCGCTACCCCATTGGAAAATTCGTTCGTCCCCAGAGCATGACCCCGCAGCAACGCGCAGAGGCCATCCTTGTGTTGGCAAACTCTCCGCAGACATTACGCGAGGCCGTGCGCGGTCTGAGCGAGGCGCAACTCGACACGCCCTATCGCGAAGGCGGCTGGACGGTGCGGCAGGTGGTGCACCACTTGGCCGATAGCAATGTGGCGGCCGACGAGCGGACGCGCTGGGCGCTCACTGAGGACTGGCCCGCGATCAAGCCTCTGGATGAGGATGCCTGGGCACAGCTTGAAGATGCTCGCACGCTGCCCGTGGAGGTCTCGCTGCAGCTGCTGGAGGCGCTGCAAACGCGCTGGGTTGTGCTGCTGTGTTCGTTGCAACAAGAACAATGGACGCAACGCGGCTATAAACACCCCGTCATGGGAGAGGTGACGCTGGAGCATGGCACTGCGTTGCACGCCTGGCACAATCGGCATCACACCGCGCACATCATCGGCCTGCGCCAGCGCATGGGATGGTAGACAACTCCAAAACGCCTGACGCGCCCACACCGTCGGAATTATCCGAGCGCATCTCTGTTTTTCTCGCTGAGCATCCGGCGGCGGCGCTGCTGGAAAATGGCAAGCTGCTCTTTGATTTTCATTCGGCGCGGTACTCCGTGGCCGCTGAGCATGGCCGCTGCGTGTTGCATCTCTGGTCAGAGGATCGGAACCTAATTCGCCGCGTGGTCGGCATCTCCGAGCGCAAAGGCGTGCTGCGAATCAGCGTGCAGCGCATGGGGCAGGCGCGCCCGCAGACATTGGAGCTGGTGCCCGACCGCGACCGTCGCCAGCCCAGTGAACGCGATGCTACGCGGACGAAATACCTCATCCTGCTGGAGCGCGTGCTGGCGCGTCAATTTCCAGACTACAAAGTAGACGGCCTGCGCACGGCGATGGATTTGGAGCGCAGCTTTGGCCCTGCCTATGCGCGCGGCCTGCAAGTACGCGGTACAGCGGCCTGGGCCGTGATTGCCGTCAACGCCGAGGAATCGCTTGCCATCATCGACGGCATTCTCACGCTGGGGGTTTTGTGGCTGCACCATTGCCGCGAACATCCCACGCAGCGCGCGGGCCAGCGTGTCGTCGAAGGACTACGCATCATCGTGCCAGCGGGCGCAGCCGAGACAACCGCAGCGCGGCTGGCATGGATGCACTCCAAGGCCGCCAAGTGGGAACTCTACGAACTCGACGAGCGCACAGAAGAATTATGGTTGCGCGATCATCACGATCAGGGCAATCTGCAAACGCATCTGATCCACGCGCCGAATGCCCAGGCAGTGCAGGAGCGATTTGCCGTGACGATTGAACGCGTGCGGGAGATGATGCCGGAGCCGTTTCGTGAGCGCGTGGAAATTGTCGCGCGCAGTGGCAGCGAGGTGGGCTTTCTCTGGCATGGGCTGGAGTTTGCGCGCGCGCGCACAGAGTTGGCGGCGAACAGTTTTGCGCGGATCGAAGAGATCACCTTTGGCGCAGGAGCCAGCGAGACATCTCTAACCGAAGAGACCGAGCCAGCGCTGCGTGCGCTGCTGCATCAGCTTGCGGATCGTCGTCGTCCCGATGGCGACAAGCGCGATGCGCTCTATCGTCTGCAATCGGAGCGATGGCTGGAGTCGCGGCTGCGCGCTTCGCTCGATGCCATTGACCCCCAATGTGAATTGCAGCCTGTCTACGCGCAGGTGCCAGCGTTTTCTGCCGCTGATCGCGCCGTGCTCGACCTGTTGGCCGTGCGGCGCGATGGACGGCTGGCCGTACTGGAATTAAAGGCGGAAGAGGATTTGCATCTGGCGCTCCAGGCGCTCGATTACTGGATGCGCGTGCGCTGGCACCATGCACAACGCGATGCCGCCGGGCACACGGAGTTGCAGCACTTTGGATATTTCACAGGCAAACCTTTGCATCTGGATGCGCCGCTGCTCTATCTGGTCGCGCCCTCGCTGCGCATCCACCCCGCTACGGAAGTGGTACTGCAATATCTTTCACCGCAGGTGGAGTGGACTTTGATTGCGCTCGACGAACGCTGGCGCGATCAGGTGCGTGTGGTCTACCGCAAGCGCCGCGAACGTCACGCTTGACGCGAATCAGCAGGCCCAGGCGGGTGCGATCTCGTCAGCAATGTCGACGATAACTTCTGGCGCGGCTGAGTCCATCGTTTCCGTCCGCGTAGCGAAAAACTTCTCCACCGTCTCCAGAATCGCCGCTTCGGTCTTTGATTCGTAGATAGCCTTGCGCAACGCCGCGCCGCCGGGAACGCTATGCGTAAACCACGACGCAAACTGCTTCATCTTGCCCGTCGCTTCAGGATGGTCTTCTTCAATCAACATGGCGAAGTAGGTGCGGATCATGCGCGAACGATCCATCTCCGTGGGCTGCGTGTACTGACCCGTGGCCGTGTACTCGGCAATTTGGCGGAATATCCACGGATTCGCTGGGGCGGCGCGACCAATCATCACCGCATCGCAGCCCGTCTCGGCGACCATCGCGCAGGCATCTTCCGGCGTGCGAATGTCGCCGTTGCCGATGACAGGAATCTTCACCGCATCTTTGATCGCGCCAATCCACTCCCACCGCGCCGCGCCGGAGTAGCCCTGCTCCCGCGTGCGGGCGTGCAGCGCGACGGCGTTCAGACCGCTGGCTTCGGCCAGCTTGGCCAGTTCCACGCAGACGATCTCGGTGTCGTTCCATCCCATGCGAAACTTGACGGTAAAAGGGATGCGAATCGCGGCGCGAACCTCTTCAAAAATGCGCGCAATCAGTGGCAGGTCGCGTAACAATCCGCTGCCGCCATTGCAGCTCACGACGCGCTTGGCCGGACAGCCCAGATTCAGATCGACGATATCGAAGCCTGCATCCTCAACAATGCGCGCGGCCTCGGCCAGCGTGTTTGGGTGGGAGCCAAAAAGCTGCGCGGCGATGGGATGCTCGTCGTCGTAAAAGGTCAGGTAGCGCTTGCGTTTGGATTCGCGTGTGCGCGCAAGGCCGTCGGCGGAGGTGAACTCCGTCATAATCAGCCCGCAGCCGGATTGCTGATTGCTGATCGTCGCCTCAACGCCAGCGCTCAGATTAGCCTGTGCATCGGTGTTGGCCGCCGCAGCTTCTCCATTGAACAGGCTGGCATTGCGGATGAAGCGGCGGAAGATGGTATCCGTCACTCCGGCCATGGGAGCGAGCACTGTCGCCGGCGCAATCCGTACCGTGCCAATGGTCATCGACGCAGGCACGCGCACGCCCGCAGGCATGGCATGCTCCAGCGGATTGTCCCAGTGCTTTCTCATGGCTGACGTACCGGGTCTACCATCAAAAAGGCCTCCGCGCTGGCGGAGGCCTTGGTCTTGTTCCGCGCAATGAATCGAGTTACTTGGCGGCGGCAGCCTTGCTGGCGGCTTCGATGCCCGCGTCGCTCTTGGCGTATTTGCGGCGGAAGCGCTCCACGCGGCCCGCTGTGTCTACCAGCTTCTGCTTGCCAGTGAAGAACGGATGGCAACTGGCGCAGATTTCAATGTGAACGTCGCCCTTGTGGGTCGAACGCGTCTCAAAACCAGTTCCGCAGGCGCATTGCACGCGGATGGTGTCGTATTTGGGGTGAATCCCTTCCTTGGGCATCGGAGAAAACCTTTCGTCAAACGTACCTCCTAGACTACCCCACTTTCCCACAGTTCGCAACGGGATTTGCTCCGAACGCCCACGGCACGAGACTGCGATACTGAAGGAAGTAGGAGAACCCATGCCCGAAGGCTTGCGCAAGAAAAATCGGAAACCGACAGCGCCTGCCTGCCCGCGCTGCGGCGGTTCCGGCTTGGCGGTGATTTTGCGCGAGGACGGCGAGCAGTTTGCCACCGAATGCGCGTGCCACATTGCGCGCAAAGCCGCGCTGCGGCAGGAGCGGGCGCATATTCCAGAACGCTACACGCACTGCCTGCTGGAGAATTTTGAGACGGGCTTTCACGAAGCGGACACCACACTGGGCCGGGCTTTGGTCTCTGCGCGACGCTTTGCGGAGAGCTTTCCCATCGAGACCGATGGTCGGGGACTATTGCTGACCGGAAGCATTGGGGCGGGCAAGACGCATTTGGCCGTGGGCGTGCTGCGCGAACTCATCGAGCAAAAAGGAGCGATGGGACTCTTTTGCGATTACCGCGAATTGC
>DAHXNK010000031.1 GCA_027365415.1 Acidobacteriaceae bacterium | reverse complement strand
CTGCCGTACATCCTTGCCAAAGTAGGCTTGCGCTGCTTCGCCCAGGCCGTTGATGGAAAAACTGCCGCGCTGTCCTAGGTTGATCTGGTTGGCGTACATCTCAAATATTTTTTCTTTGCTGAAGCGATGCTCCAACTGGAAGGTAATGGCGATTTCGATGATCTTGCGCTTGAAGCGTTTTTCCGGAGACAGGAAAAATCCACGCGCCAGTTGCATGGTGATGGTGGATGCTCCCTGCCCCTTGTGGCCGGTGCGAATATCGCTGATCGTTGCTTCCATCAGACGGTAATAATTCACGCCGCCATGCTCAAAAAATCGGCGATCCTCAATGGCCAAAACGGCCTGCACTAGTTGCGGCGGCAACTCGTCATACGTCACCAGACGGCGCTTGGCGCGATTCTTGTCGGAGAGTCCGGTGATAAGCTGCGGCTCCAGTTCATAGGCGGCAAGCTGGTGGTGGTCATCGCCAGTGATGCTGTTGACTACGCCATTGACGGTGGTAACGGTGGCTCCATCCGGCGCGTGATAGGACTGCGGCCCCGGCTGAATGTGAATGCTGTTGTCGTTAAGCTGGAATGTCCCCACCAGGGAAGTGGAGCGTTCGTTGACGGATGTATATCCGGCGATGCTAAGATCGCGGGCAATCTCCTGCACGCTGTATTTTTGTCCGGGACGAACCTGAAGCGGCGCGGCATAAATCTGCGCTGTGTTGGCGAAGATGGGGCCGCTGAGTCGCGCATCGACGACCTTTTGATATTGGAAATAGTAGTGCGCGAAAATAGCGCCGCCTACAGCGCAGAGCAGTAGGAAACAAATCGCCAACGCCAGCAGCAGTCTGACGACAAGCGGCCATCTTCCCTTGCCGCGTGGTTCGTCGCCACGAGGTTCCTCGCTATGGGGTTTGTTGTTCCCATCATCGCCAAGGATGTTCGGGAGCGGTATGTTGACTTCTTCGTCCACGCGGGGCGTTACTCGCTTTCCGGCAGCGCGTGCGCCATGCGTGCAAGCAAAAATTGCGCCGCCATCTCCAGCGGCATCTCTTCGCTTTGCAACGTCGCCCGCGTCACCACTTCGACTCGACCCTCGGCAATCTTTTTGCCGACGTTTACGCGAAAGGGAATGCCGATCAAATCCGCATCCTTGAACTTTACGCCCGCGCGCTCGTCGCGGTCATCCAGAAGAACGTCCATCCCGGCGCGATCCAACTCTAGCGCCAGCTTTTCCGCCGCTTCTATCAGGGCTGCGTCTTTTATGTTGGTCACAGTGACGACAACGCTGAACGGTGCAATCGATGCGGGCAGCCAGAAGCCATTTTCGTCGTGATTCTGTTCGATGGCTGCGGTCAGAATGCGTTCAATGCCTATGCCGTAGCTGCCCATGATCGGCGTAACCTCTTTGCCGTTCAGGTCGAGCACGCGCGCGCCCATGCTCTCCGAGTATTTGTAGCCCAGCTTGAAGATGTGGCCAATCTCGACGGCCTTGCCCACTTTTAAGGGTGCATTGCACTGCGGGCAGCCCTCGCCCTCGCTCACAGTACGAATGTCGGCGGAGAGCGTCCATTTGAAATCGTGATCCGGCGTGACGTTGCGAAGGTGGTAGTCCACTACATTCGCGCCGCAGATCATGTTCGTGCGGCCTTCGAGCGCGCTGTCGAGAATCACCGTCAAGCCTCCCGCCATTGGCTTGGATGCAGGCTGCAAGCCAACTGGGCCAAGAAATCCAGCAGGTGCGTGGAAGTAAGTAGCGAGTTCCTCCGCAGTCATCGGCCGCAACTCGACCGCGCCCAGCAACGCGAGCAACTTGGTTTCATTCACGGAGTGATCGCCGCGCAAAAAAATCGCCGCTGGCAGCCAACTCGACTTGCCCGCAGCCTCACGCTTCTCCACCATATACGCCACGCACTTGATGTCCTGCGTCGCTCGCACCTTCAAAAATGCCGTCACGTCAGTAATCGAACCAATGCCCGGCGTGTGAACTTTTTCTGGTTTGCCATCACCTGTCGGAGCCAGGTCTTCCACGGGAGCCAGCTTTGAGGTCGCCTTCTCTACATTGGCCGCGTAGTTGCACTGGTCGCAGCGTGCGATCAGGTCTTCGCCCGCCTCGGTGGCCACCATAAACTCCTGCGACTGGCTGCCACCCATGGCGCCGGAGTCGGCCTCGACGGCCATGAACTTCAGCCCGCAGAGCGAGAAGATTCTGCGATAGGCCCGGTCGTGTTTCTTGTAGCTTTCATCCAGCCCTGCCGCATCGATGTCAAAGGAGTAGGCATCTTTCATCAAAAACTGACGCACACGCAGCAATCCGGATTTCGGGCGCGGCTCGTCACGGAACTTGGTTTGAATCTGATACCAGATTTGCGGCAACTGTTTGTAACTGCGCAGTTCCTTGCGCGCAATCTCGGTCATCACCTCTTCATGCGTCATGCCTAGGCAAAGGTCTGCTCCTTTGCGATCTTTCAGGCGAAACATGTTGTCGCCCATGCCCGTCCAGCGGCCACTCTGCTCCCACAGTTCGCGCGGTAGCAGCGCAGGCAGCAGAAATTCCTGCCCGATAGCGTCCATCTCCTGACGAACGATGTCCACAATTTTGTTGATCGACCGCTGGCCCAGAAAAAGATATGAATAGATGCCAGCAGAAAGCTGCCGAATGTATCCGGCGCGAACGAGAAACTTATGGCTGGCGACTTCGGCGTCGGCAGGCGCTTCCCGAAGGGTGGGGAGAAAAAGTTTTGACCAGCGATGCATGGATTAAAGAAGTCCTATCGGAATCTTCCTCATTTTACCTGCTGGCGGGGCTAAAAGAGTTCCATACCCCACAGGTCGTGCAGGTGGAGAACGCCCTCGACGTGGCCCGTTGCATCGACAACAACGAGCGAAGTGATTTTGCGCTCTTCCATGCGATGCAGCGCCTCGGCGGCAAACTCCGTAGCGGCAATGGTCAGAGGAGTGCGGTGCATGGCCTCGCCCGCAGTCATCGCCATCGCCCGGACTCCTTCGCATTCCAGCAATCGGCGCAGGTCGCCATCGCTCAACAGGCCCGCCAGCTTGTCATTTTCGACAATGGTGGTCATGCCGAGACCCTTGCGCGACATCTCGTAGATCACATCTTTCATTGCCGTCGTGGGCGCGACACGCGGAATGGCCTCGCCGGAGTGCATCAACTGCGAAACCCGTAGTAGCCGCTTGCCCAGCTTGCCTCCGGGATGCAGGCTGGCAAAATCCTCGGCGCGAAAACCCTTGCGCTGCGAGACGGCAATGGCCAGCGCATCGCCCAGAGCCAGCATCGCAGTCGTGGATGCCGTGGGAGCCAGACCCAGACCGCAGGCCTCCTGCTCGACGGAACAATCCAGCACGACATCACTGGCCAGCGCGAGCGTGGATTTCAGATCGCAGCAAAAACTAATCAGCGCATCACCCATACGCTTGAGCATCTCCAACAGCAACAGAATTTCTTCCGTCTCGCCACTGGCCGAGAGCGCAATCACCACATCGCCTTGCGCCAACATGCCCAAATCGCCGTGGCGCGCCTCCGCCGGATGCAGAAACAGCGCCGGACTTCCGGTCGAGCTAAGCGTAGCGGCGATCTTCTGCGCGATGATGCCGCTCTTGCCCATTCCCGTGACCACGACGCGGCCTCGCGTCTCTCCGCAGGCTACGAGAATTTCCACAGCGCGGGCAAAGTCGGCGGCCATTGGCCCATCAAGCCGCTCAGCCAAAGCCAGCAGCGCCTCGGCCTCAATGCGCACCAAGCGACCGGGCGTTGGATTGCTGGGTGTTGCTGGGACGATCTTGGTGGGATATTTCTCCACGACGCTCCTAGAAAATCGCGCGATCGACTGAAACGCGCTGAAAATACAATACGCTGAAAACGTTTTGATACTACCAGATAAGCCTTCCGCATGGGTCGGCGCATCCAATGGTTTATGCCCGGCAGATGCGGGTGCAGGTGCGAGAAGGCCAAGTGCAGTAAACTTTTCTGTGGGCCAGCACTCTGTGCGTCCGCGCGCTGCGAGTGCGCACCATCTAAATTCGTGCCATTCAAATTGAGGTTCGCGTGAAAAGAAATCTTCTCGTTGTTCTAATTCTGATCCTTGGCATTACGCTGATGCTCTGGTCGGGTGTTTCGGCGTATCGCGAGCGTAGAATCGCGTTGCAACAGGCAGAGGCCAACCATGTAGCGCTTGTGCCAGATAATGCTGCGGGCAGCAATCCAAACACGGTGGCGGCTGCGGATGCAGACCCGGATTCTCCCGCCGCGCAGGGCCTACTGGATTTGCGCGGCAAGCTGGCCCCGGGATTTACGCTCAAGACTCCCGATGGAAAAAAAGTTTCGTTGGCAGACTACAAGGGCAAAGCCATATTGGTGAATTTCTGGGCGACTTGGTGCGCTCCCTGCAAGCTGGAGATGCCCTGGCTCATCGACCTGCAGCAGCGATACGCCGCGCAGGGATTTACCGTGCTGGGTATCTCCGAGGATGATCCGCCTTTTGCGCAAGTGTCCACCTTCGCCCAGAAGATGGGCGTCAATTATCCGGTGCTGATTGGCGATGATACGGTCGGCCATGCGTATGGCGGCGTGGATGGCTTGCCTACCTCCTACTACATTGGGCGCGATGGCAAGATCGTAGTGGAAACCGCCGGATTGGTTTCAAAGAGCGAGATTGAAGACAACATCAAAAAAATCTTGGCCACCAAAGGATCGTAACCATGTTGCGCCGGAGCCTGCTGATCCCCCTCCTTCTCTATTGCTGCGCGCTACCGCTGCCAGCCTTGCAGTCGCAATGGCAGCCCCGCGACCCAGGAATGGATTTCGGCAGTGGCAGCGCGCATGGCGAGAAGCAGTGGGTGCAGATGGAATCGCCCCAAGATTGGACGCTTCCTTCTGGTCGCCCTCAGGTCTTGGCCTTGAACTTTCAGGTTGACGATGGCCTGCATGTCAATTCTCATACGCCGCGCTCTCCCTATTTGATTCCAACCACGCTGACGCTGGATGCGCCTGCGGGCGTGCATGTAACGGGGCTGCAATATCCGCAGGCGAAGGATGCCCACTTTGTATCGAAGGATACGCAGAGCGTTTACATGGGAGCGCTGCCCATTCTGGTTCATCTGCAGGCCAGGCCCGGCGTGTATTCCGTGCAGGGCAAGCTGCGCTACCAGGCATGTGACAACCAGATGCGAGTATGCAATCCGCCAAGAACGCTGCTGTTTACGCTGCGCGTGACGGCAAGGTAACAGGACTTTCCACCCCGGGCAACATAAGAGGCAAGCTGCACGTCGAAACAATGAAATGAAATAGTAAACCATGACAAATCCAAACAATAAAAACTTCGCTGCTCAACTTACTTTTGAAGAAAAACTTGACCGCCTAGCCCAAGTGGCCGTGCGTATTGGGCTGGGGCTTGGCTCCAGCGATGGCCCAACGCAGGAGCTGGTAATGACTGCTTCCACCGACGCGCTGCCGCTGGTGCGGCGCATTACCGAGCAGGCATACAAAGCCGGTGCTGTGCTGGTGACGACGATGCTCTCCGATGAAGCCTCATCGCTGCTGCGCTATCGCCATGCTCCTGACGCCAGCTTTGACCGCGTGGCCACTTGGTTGCAGGATGGCATCGCAACCGCCTATCGCAGCGGCGCGGCGCGACTGGCAATTGCTGGTGGCAATCCTGCGCTGCTGGGTAAAGAAGACCCTGCCAAAGTTGGTCGCGCCAACGCAGCCTTCTCCAAAGCCAGCAAGCCGGCGATGGAGTTGATTCCCCGCCACGAGATCAACTGGACGATTGTTGCCTGCGCCACGCCAGCCTGGGCGCGAGCCGTCTTTCCTGATCTGCCAGAAGAGGCAGCCGTCGCTCGCCTGTGGGATGCAATCTTCGCCGCCTCTCGCGCCGATGTTGCCGATCCCGTCGCAGCGTGGCAGGCACATGGCACATACCTAAAGGAGCGCGTCGATTATCTAAACGCCAAACGCTTTGCGGCGCTGTACTTTCGCGGGCCGGGAACCGATCTGCGTGTCGGACTGGCCGACGATCATCTCTGGGCTGGCGGCGGCACGCGGGCGGGCAATGGCGTCTTCTGCCAACCCAACATTCCCACCGAAGAGGTCTTCACCACGCCGCATAAGGATCGCGTCGATGGAACCGTTCGCAGCAGCAAGCCACTCTCGCACCAGGGAACGCTGATTGAGGAAATCTCTGTGCGCTTTGAGAAGGGCCGTGTCGTCGAAGCCAACGCGAAGACCGGCAAGGAGGTGCTGGAGCGCATGATCGGCACAGATGAAGGCGCGCGCAAGCTAGGTGAAGTGGCGCTGGTGCCGCATTCCTCGCCGATTGCCCAGAGCGGCGTGCTGTTTTGGAATACGCTCTTCGACGAAAATGCTGCCAGCCATATTGCGCTGGGACAGGCCTACAGCACCTGCCTGATTGGCGGAGAAAAAATGGACGAGTCCACGCTGGCCGCCAAGGGTGCGAACGCCAGCCTCATCCATGTGGATTGGATGATCGGATCAGGCGAGATGAATGTGGACGGCATCGCCGCCAACGGAGCAGCCGAGCCGCTGATGCGCCAGGGCGAGTGGGTCTAGGCGTTTACGCAATCGTTACGGCAGCGCGCAAGCGTTGCGCCACGCGTTCCTGACCCAGGCAGACCATGACCGCGAACAGGCTCGGCGCAACCGCCTGCCCGGTGAGCGCGACGCGTGATCCGTTGATGAGCGCTCCAGCCTTCACGCCTTTTTCTTCTGCGAAGGCGCGGAGTGCTTGCTCCGTTGTAGCCTCGTCGAAGACCTCCAGCGCGGCATAGCGCTCAGCCATCTCCGCCAACAGGCCACGCACGGCGGCATCGCCAAGAAATTTCGCGACGGCAGCAGGGTCGAATGCAAACTCATCGCCAAAGTAGGCCAGGAACGCGGTAGAGAAATCCTTCAGGTTGCGCGCGCGTTGCTTGACCAGATCAATGGCAAGGAGATTTTCTTCCGTGGAACGAGACGGCGTGTATCCGGCGCGTTTCCACTCTTGTGCCACCAGAGGGAGCAGGCGTTCGGCAGGATAGGCGCGAATATATTCCGTGTTGAACCAAGCCAATTTGTCGTTGTCAAAAACGGCATTCGAGTGCGAGATGCCTTCGAGAGAAAATAGCTGAATTAAATCTTCGGACGCGAAGAGTTCGCGATCCTTGCCATCGGCTGTTTTGCCAGCCGCTCCGGGCGACCAGCCCAGCAGACCCAGAAAATTGCGGAAGGCTTCGGGAACAATTCCCATCTCCTGATACGCCATCACGCTGGTGGCTCCGTGGCGCTTGGAGAGTCGCGATTTATCTGACCCAAGAATGAGCGGAACGTGCGCGAAGATGGGCAGTGGCGCGCCCAGCGCCTGATATTGCAGCACCTGCTTGGGCGTGTTGGAGATGTGGTCGGCGCCGCGAATAATGTGCGTCATGCCCATGTCGAGATCGTCGGCTACCACGCTGAGGTGGTAAGTGGGAATGCCGTCGGAGCGGAGCAGGACGAAATCTTCCAACTCCTCATTGGCAAATTCCAGCGTGCCGAAGACGGCATCGTCAAAGCGCGTGACCCCGGTGAGCGGCACGGCAAAACGGAGCGCAGCCGCTTCTCCGGTAGCTTTGCGGCGTGCAGCATCGGCGGGCGTGAGCTTGCGGCAGCGGCCATCGTAGCGGGGCGTCTGCGAGGTGGCAGCGGCAGCGGAGCGACGCTGCTCCAATTCTTCTTTGGTGCAGAAGCAGTAGTAGGCATGACCGCTGGCCAGCAGCTTATTCGCCGTGGCGCGATAGAGTTCTAACCGCTGCGATTGATAGAACGGCCCTTCGTCCCAATCCATGCCCAGCCAGCGCATTCCTTCCAAAATGCCGGTGACCATTTCGGCAGAGGAGCGCTCGAAGTCGGTATCTTCAATGCGGAGAATAAGCGTGCCGCCCGTATGCCGGGCAAAGAGCCAGTTGAAGAGAGCGGTGCGCGCTCCGCCGACATGCAGGTAGCCGGTGGGCGAAGGAGCAAAACGAACGCGAGGATATTTTTTATCAGGAATCATGATTTTGGGCTGACTCTCCATGCTAACTGCTCAGGAGCCAGATTGGAGGCAGGAATAGAAAAATGAGGGAGGGAAAATACAAAGCCCCGACAGGTGCCGGGGTCTTGAGATACAACAAAGGCACTATGACTAAAAAACGCGGAAAGAAATACCCGATGAAAGTGTCCAAGGGGTCAGAGCGTATGGCGGATAATTCCAAAGATGCTGGTCTTCAAAATCCACAGATCGCCAATACCAACGCTTCGATATTTTTACATCCACACCACCGCCGATAGACCATGTGTCATAGTCGTATATCTTGTTGGTGATGAACGTTGGATAATGAAAGCGAGTTCCGCCACCCAGAACCTTGGCATAGGGTTCAAAGTGCCGTCCAAAGTAGGGCATATCATATGTGACGCGCACGCCGCCTAGATAATTCTGAAACGCCGTTCCAGATTTGAGGCGGAAGTCAATGATGCGGGCCTCGCCTTCCAGTCCAACCCCAAGATCTCTCCATACTCTGTAGTTCAGATCACTATAACCACCCCAACCCATTGAGTGGTACTGTCCATAGTCCATTTGCGCAATAGAATAAAATCCGCCCACACTGAGATAGGCGATCTTATTCGATGCTGGCGAGACGGCCTGCGTGTATGCCAAGATGGGAAACAGTACGAAAAAAAAACATCCGACCAGTCGCTTTCCCACAGGAAAATCCTCTCTTTCCAAACTTCTAAATTTTAAGCAATTGAGACCTGAGGCGAAGCACATACACTGCGTACTCGCCTCAGATCGCTTTCATGCATTTACTGCCCTGCGGCAGAAGAACCCGTCGCCGCAGTTGAAGATTCCCCTGCAGCAGGGGTTGACGCGCCAGTGGAGGTGGGCAGACTCGCGCCTGTTTCATAATGATGTAACCGGAAAAAGATGGGTGTTATCTCGAAAGGCATCTTATCTCCGGGACTGAACATGGCCACCGGCCTAGCATCGAGCATATCCACCGCATCCGTCCAAGCATCAATGTGCAAACGGCTTCCCAGCGGCAACGCCGGAATTTGATCCAGCTTGTCCATATTGAGCTTGGGGGCACCGACGAGCAAAGGACTCAGCCAAGTTTGATCATCTGCCGCAGAGCGGAACAGGGGATCCCCCATCTCCGGCTGCATCAGAGCCGGCAGAGCGTGCGCACGCGCCTGCAGCATCTCAAGGTACAGCCCAACATTGCCAAGCTTGTCCTTGTACGGTGAGTTTTTAAGAAGTACGATAGCCCTTTTCGCAGCAGCTGCATTTTCCGCATCACTGTGGTGCAGCGGCAGACGACGCATGGCAGCCTGATCCTGGAACATCAGATTATCCGGGAAGGCAAATTCCGTATCGACTTTGTGCCCCAGAACCATATGCGCCAGTTGAAAAGCGATCACTGCGGCAAGATCCTCTTCCGTCGGTAGAGTATCCACCAGTCCCTTGCTGAGCACGATCGTGTTGCCGATGGACATGGATTCCAATGGCGTGGTTAACATAACGCGACATTGGATCGGTTCCGAAAGCATAATGTTGTTGGTGACAACGAGATTATTGGTAACGGTTTCCAACACTTTGTCGAAATCGCTCGGCCCTGCCATCAGGCCAGCCTGATAGAGACGATCCAGAATGTTGGCTGCCGCCTGATCGGCCCACATGCGCGAGGCTTGCAGCGGGCTAACATCCCGGGCGCTTTCGCTTTGATCCTTCACGGCGTCGATTTTTACCGACGTATTATCGCTGGTCGAGACAGGTTGCTTCAGAGAGTAGCCCCATATCCAAGTCTGGGCACGGAAAAAGTTGGCAGCATCGGGAACAATGCCAGGGCCATGCTCTTCGGCATATACAGCGGTCGGCAGCCACAGGCCGGGCTGGACATTTGTGCGTCAGCTATCGAAGTGGTAATAAAGATCATGACCCTGAGCCGTAGTGTAGGTACCACTAAAGCGGACAATGTTCCCTGCCCCGTCCTCGATCCAAACACGTCCGATGAATCGGCCTGCGCCACTCCCTGGGCGAGGTTCAACGTCGAAGAGCGAGGTACGAATATCGCCGATAAATTCGGGGCGCACGAACTTGAAGTTATAGTGTTGGAGATCGAAATGGTTCGCGTCCAGCAGCAGCATTTGCACAAAACCCTGCGCGACGTACTCAATGTTAAATGCCTTTGTCAGCCCATTGACAAACATCGACGAGCCTTTGAGGATACCCTTCTTGTTGGCCGCTTCCTGATAGCGATTGTCCTGGATAACGCGCCCGAAATCGACCCGACCTAAAAAGTATTTGTCGGAGGTAGGAACAGCATAGAGTTGGAGATCCGGCTTGAAATTCTGGATGTAGCTTTCCACAACAGGAGTGCGTTGTTGCAGCGTCTTCATGACAATCTTTTCATGCGCCGAAGCCTGATTAATCAGCCGAACCATTGCTGGCGTTAGCTGAGATTTAACCTGTTGCTTTTTACGAGCGAAAGCAGGAACGGCCACGCAGATAAGCAGGAGGCCAAGTACACATCCTCTATTCCGCAAAGAACGCTTGGAGAAGGCTTTTTCAAATCTCATGATGGTATTCCTGGGAATTACATCCTTTTAAATTTTGGTTCTGGTTCTGCTACGCCAACTGGAAATCAATTCTAAAGTACGTGGTCATATCTACAGCTTTGCCATCTTTCATGGCGGGTTTGAATTTTGTTTGTTCCGCTGCGCGTATGGCCTGTTGATCCAAGCCATGCCCAAGTCCATGTACGACACGAATCACTTGGATCGTGCCGTCGGCCCCAAAGCGAACTTCCAAAACCACTTCGCCTTGGATTCTCAGTTGTTTTGCTTCCTGCGTGTATTGCGGACTGGGGTGAAAGAGAATCTGCACCTGCTGAATCTGGGATTCCGTGTTTGCCAGTTTTGGGGCTACTCCTGTGGCAATGTTGGTGTGGAAGCCAGCCACCTGAACGGTTCCCACCGGCCCGTGCCCAGCAGCGGCAACGCTACTGCCAAACCCACCACTGGATACCTTACCGTGTCCGCCGCCACCAACGCGGCCATTCGCGTATCCAGAGCCAAAATTCACGCCATGTACGCTTCCCATGCGCGCGGAACCGGCCCCACTCTGCGAGCCAATCGCATTGTTAAAGCTCCCATAGGCGGATACTCGTCCATTGGAATTGGGATTGGGCAGCGCCCCCGTTGGATCGCCAAACCCGCCCATCCTAGTCGAAGGCTTGGACATGTTATTCGCCGTCATCGTGGGCGTGTCGGTATGGAACATGCCAACCTTGGGCTGCGGCGGCAACGCCACATCAATGGGCTTGTACGGCGGAAGCACCGGCGCATCGGGCATGGCCATTTTCATTTGGGACATGTGCGGAGCTTCCTCCGGCACGGTATGCGGGAAAACAATTTTTTGTGGCGCGATGTCCCGCAGAAGATCTGGCGGTGGCGGAACCAGCGGAGCCTTCGGCACAATCGGCTTTGGCACCACAGGCTTGACGGGAATCAGTAATGTGAGCGTCTCATGTTGCTTGGCTACAATCCTCTGATGCAACGCGAACAACGATAAGATCATGAAGAGCGCGAGCAGGCAAACGTTCACAATGGCGCTCACAACGTAGGAGCCGCTCATTCTTTCCGGCTCCGGCAACAGACCAAACGTATAGGTTCCTTGCATGTTTGCAGATGTAACATCCGTCATAACAGCCACCAGCCCTCAGAAAATGTGAAATCAGCCTACCACAAAGAACTCATCCATACCGCTTGTTGCCCATAGACGGAATTCCCAAACGCAACATCCCGCAAAATGAAGATTAGCCCACAACCACAAGCCGCAAAAAATAGCTCCGCGCGATATCCCTGTTCTTTGCTGCCCCCAAGCATACAACGACAATGCCAAACCGTGCGAATAAATCCAAATCTTACAGATTCATCGCAGTAGCGAACCGGATACGACCCCGGCTACCCCACCTCAGTTTGGACTCTTCTACTGTGTCCCAAAGTATGCCACAAAAATATCCCTCTGTGTTTACTTTCTTTCGTTGTTTCTGGGGAAGCTACTCCGTTAGTGGCAAGTAAGATACCCGCGGTGAACTCAAATAACCACTCGTGTAACACAAGACCGCACATCTGAATCCCCCAAGAGGCGTGCTTCCGTACCGCTGGACGTCTTGCGCGCGACAAGGAAAGCGGGCGCGCTGGGGGTATCATGGGCTGAAAGACTTCTGGAGGTAGGACTTTGCATCTTCTCATCACAGGTGGGGCGGGCTACATTGGCGGCACGGTTGCACAGATGCTTCTCGATCAGGGACATGCCGTGGTTGTCTACGACAATCTGTGTCACGCTCGGCGCGAGGCCGTGCCTGCGGGCGCGCGCTTTATCGAGGGCGACATTGCCGACCGCGCCCAACTGGAGCATCTCTTGCGCGAACAGAAAATTGAGGCCGTGCTGCACTTTGCCGCCTTGATTGAAGCGGGCGAAAGCATGCAGAGGCCGGAGCCGTATTTTCGCAACAACACTGCGTCCACGCTCGGTCTATTAGAGGCGATGCTGTCCGCCAACGTGAAGAAACTGGTCTTTTCCTCGACCGCCGCCGTCTATGGCGAGCCAGAATCAACGCCGATTCGCGAGGATGCCGCGCTGCGGCCCACCAATCCCTATGGCGAATCCAAGCTGCTGGTGGAGCAGATGCTCGCCTGGCTGCATCGCATTCATGGCCTGCGTTACGCCAGCCTGCGCTACTTTAACGTGGCGGGCGCGATTGCAGGCCGGGGCGAATCGCATGAGCCGGAGTCGCATCTGATTCCGTTGATTCTCGACGTTGCGCTGGGCCGTCGCAAGAGCATCAAAATCTTTGGCACCGATTACCCCACGCCCGATGGCACCTGCATCCGCGACTACATCCATGTGCGCGATCTTGCCGACGCGCATCTGCTGGCGCTGCGCGCGCTGGAACAGCAGGATCGCCTGATCTACAACCTGGGCAATGGCCGGGGATTCACTGTGCGCGAGGTGGTCGAATCGGCCCGTCGCGTCACGGGTCACGCCATTCCGGTGGAGGAGGTTCCGCGTCGCGCAGGCGACCCCGCCGTGCTGGTGGCAAGCTCAGAGAAGATCATTCGAGAACTCGGCTGGCAGCCAAAATTTCTCGCGCTCGATGACATTATGTCCAGCGCATGGGAGTGGCATCAGCAACGATACGCTCTCGTGCTACCCTCACATTGACGTCCGATGAGCGAAAAAAATCAGCTTTATTACGGCGATAATCTCGATGTGCTGCGTCGCTACGTGCGCGACCAGTCCGTCGATCTCGTCTATCTCGATCCGCCCTTCAATTCGCGACAGGAGTACAGCGTTCTGTTTGCGGAGAAAGATGGCAGCCGCTCCAGTTCGCAGGTTCGCGCTTTTGAAGATACCTGGGAGTGGAATCTCGACAGCCGTCAGGCGTATGAGGAGATTGTCGAAGCAGGCGGGCGCGTAGCCGATGTCATGCTCTCCTTTCATACTTTTCTGGGCAACACCGACATGATGGCGTATCTGGCCATGATGGCCCCGCGCCTCGTCGAATTGCGCCGCGTGCTGAAGGAGACTGGCTCCATTTATCTGCACTGCGATCCCACCGCCAGCCACTATTTGAAGATTCTGATGGATGCCGTGTTCGGGCCGCAGATGTTTCGCACGGAAGTTATCTGGAAGCGCAGCAGTGCGCACAGTGATGGGAAACAGGGTAGGAAACAACACGGCAGAATCCATGATGTTTTGTTGTTCTATTCCAAGGGTACAGATTGGAAGTGGAATACGCTGCACAATCCCTACGACGAATCGTACATAGAAGGCTTTTACAAATACGTCGAACCAAAAACGGAGCGCAGATATAGACTGGATAATCTGGCCGGGCCGGGTGGTGCCGCTAAGGGAAATCCGCAATACGAGGTGATGGGCGTTACGCGCTACTGGCGTTATTCCCAGGAAAAGATGAAGCAGCTTATCGCTGATGGAAGGGTCATACAAACCAAGCCAGGAGGCGTTCCGGCGTACAAACGTTACCTCGACGAGATGCCTGGTGTCAGCCTGCAAGATGTTTGGACAGACATTCCGCCCATCGGCGCGCAGGCGAAAGAGCGGCTTGGCTATCCGACGCAAAAGCCGGAGGCGTTGCTGGAACGCATTTTGAGCGCCAGCAGCAATGAAGGCGATGTTGTGCTCGACCCTTTTTGTGGATGCGGCACGACCGTGCAGGTCGCGCAGAAGCTGAATCGCCGCTGGATCGGCATCGACATCACGCATCTGGCCATTGGACTTATCAAGAAGCGATTCTCCGACACCTTTGGCGAAGATATCCGCAAGGCCTACGACGTGATCGGCGAACCCACCGACGTTGCCGGGGCATCTGCGTTGGCCGAGCAGGACAAATACCAATTCCAGTGGTGGACGCTGGGGCTGGTGGGCGCGCGTCCTGCCGAGCAAAAGAAGGGCGCGGATCGCGGCATCGACGGACGGCTCTACTTCCACGACGACGATAGCGGCAAATCGAAGCAGATCCTTTTCAGCGTGAAGGCTGGCGGCGTGACTGTTTCGCAGGTGCGCGATCTGCGCGGAACATTGGAGCGCGAGAAGGCCGAAATCGGTGTCTTCCTGTGCTTTGAAGCGCCCACCAAGCCCATGATGAAAGAGGCCGCAGAAGCGGGCTTTTATAAATCCACGGACGGCACCAGCTATCCACGGATGCAGGTTCTCACCGTGGAACAATTACTGCGCGGCCAGCAAGTGCAGTACCCACTGCATCGGCGCGACGCGACCTTCAAGCAGGCTCCGCGCAGCCGTCCCGCGCCCGCGTCCAAGTTGAGCCTGCCGCTGGATATGTCTTCAGGCGAGGAATAGCACCTGCGTCTTCCGGCGAGAATGGCCCGCGTTAGAGGTGTGTCAGCGCCAGCGCCAAGGCAGCCAGCAGCAAAATCGGCGGCATCACAAAAAGTCCGGCACGCAGGAAGCGTCCGGCACTAACGTCGATCTTTGCGCGTCGCAGCGCAATCAGCCACAGAATTGTTGCCAGCGAGCCAGTCACAGAAAGGTTGGGGCCAAGGTCGATGCCCAGCAGGACGGCGGCGTGCAGCAAGGGAGAAGCTCCTCCGACGCGAAGCGCCTCTGATCCAATGAGGCCAACGGGTAGATTGTTGAGGACGTTTGCCGCCAGACCCGCGCCAAAGGCGGTTGCAGTTGCGCCTGCGACTGGAGACCATCCTGCCACACGATGCAGCGCGGCCACGGCCAGGGGCAAGGCTCCGGCGTGGTTCAGCGCGCCGACAAGCACAAACAAGCCCGCCACCAGCGGCAGCACGCCCCAGGAGATATCGCGGACTGCTGTGCGAATCCCGCGAAAATCGGGGGCGCTGACCACCAGTAGGAGCAGAATTGCCGCCGCGCAGGTGGGTGGGCCAAGCCGTCGGCCTGCGGCGGAGGTCAACAACAGCAGCCCGGCAGCCAGAAGAATGCCCAGCGCGGCGCGCTTGCCCTGTGTACTCAAAGGCGCGGGCACAATGCCATCTTCGATGGTGCCTATCAGGTCTTTGCGATGGTGCCAGGTGAGCAGCGCAAAGGTAAGGCCGATGACCACCGCAGCAGGCAGTAGAAACGTATGCAGCCACGCGGCCAGAGACGGCAGATGCTCATCAAAGACGACTAGGTTCGCCGGATTGGAGATAGGCAGAATGAAGCTGGCCGCATTGGCGACAAAGGCGCAAGCAAAAAGATAGGGCAGCGGCGACATGCGCCCCCGGCGCACCACGGCCAGCACGGCGGGCGTGAGCACGACGGCGGTGGCATCGTTCGAGAGCAGCGCGGTGACGAGAATGCCCACGGCGTAGATCAGCGAAAAGAGGCGCAGCCGGGAGCCGCGCGCGTGCTGCATGGCTAGAGCGGCCAGCCAATCGAAGACGCCATGCAGCCGGGCGACCTCGGAGAGCAGCATCATTCCGGTCAAAAACATGTAGACATTGCTGCCTTCGCGCACGGAGGCCAGGGCCTGCGGCACGGGCACGAGTCGCGTGAGCACCAACAGCAACGCGCCTGCCGTGGCCCAGACATACTCTGGGATGCGGCGCGGGCGCAGCAGGATGAGCGCGATAACCGTAATGCCGATGAGCCAGATGGCCGCTGTGTCCAGATGCGTGGGCATGAGCTTTTGATTTTCGCAGATTTTGATGCGTGCCTTGAGAATATCCGATGCCGATGCAGATAGAATCCACTCGTGCGCAATTCAATCCCATCCATGAACCAGAGCGCGGAAAAATCCACCGCAACAGCTCCGCATTTAGAGCGTGGCCTTGGCTTGCCGCAGGCCGTGGCTTTGAACATGCTGGACATGATTGGCGTTGGCCCCTTCATCACGCTGCCCCTAGTGGTGATGGCGATGGGCGGGCCACAGGCGATGCTGGGCTGGCTTCTGGGCGCGGTGCTGGCCGTTTGCGATGGCCTGGTCTGGGCGGAACTAGGCGCGGCCATGCCGCAGGCCGGTGGCTCCTATGTTTTTCTGCGTGAAATGTATGGACAGCGGGCCGGACGCTTTGTCTCCTTTCTCTACGTCTGGCAACTGGCGCTGAGCGCGCCGCTTTCGATTGCCTCCGGCTGCATTGGGCTGGCGGAGTATGCCGCGTATTTGATGCCCTCGCTGCATCGGCCTCTTCTCGCTGCGCGCCATGTGCCCGCGTGGCTGCCGCTGCAAGTGGATCGCGCCGCGCTGCTGGCCATTGCCGCCTGCTGGCTGGCGGTGGCGCTGCTCTACCGCAGCATTCGCGGGGCGGGCCGGATTTCACTGTTTCTGTGGGCGGGCGTGCTGGCCACTCTGGGCTGGATTCTCTTCGCGGGCGCGACGCACTTCCATCCGGCGCTGGCCTGCTCGTTTCCGTCGGAAGCCTTTCATCTCTCGTCAAAATTCTTTCTGGGACTGGGCGCGGCCACCTTGCTGGCTACCTACGATTATTGGGGCTACTACAACGTCTGCTTTCTCGGCGGCGAGATTCGTCATCCGCAGCGCAACATTCCCCGCGCCGTGCTGCTCTCGATTGCGAGCGTGGCTGCCCTCTATCTGGCCATGAACCTCAGCGTTCTGGGCGTTCTCCCCTGGCAGGAGATTGCAAGCGGCAAGAACACGAACCTTGCCACCTCCGTGATCGCGGTCTTCATCGCGCGAATTTACGGCAGCGCCGCCGGACGCTGGATGGCCGTGCTGATTCTATGGACAGCCTTTGCATCTATCTTTTCGCTGTTGCTGGGATATTCGCGCGTTTTTTATGCAGCGGCCAGCGATGGAAATTTCTTTCCACGTTTTGCGCGGCTGCACCCGCGCTATCGCATTCCGCATGTGGCGCTGCTGTGGTTGGGAGCGGTCGCTTCGCTGGTCTGTTTCTTTCGCCTGATGGATGTCATCGCCGCGCTGGTGGTGCTCCGACTGCTGCTGCAATTTTTATTGCAGCAGGTTGGATTGCTGCGGCTGCGCCGTCACAGGCCGGAGATGTTTGCCAGCTTTCGCATGAAGCTCTACCCACTGCCGGTCTGGATCGCCATTGCCGGGAGCGTGTTCATGTTGCTCTCGCGGCACGGCTCCGGGCGGCAACTGCTGCTGGCGGCGGGGATGGCCGTTGCCGGAGCGTTGGCCTACTGGCTGCGCCGCGTGCACAATGCCAACGCACTTGCATCGGACGCGGGAATCCGCGATACTGAGTAGCTGGAGCCATGCGCGCCCGCCTGTGCGGAGAGTGAAGCTGCGCTCCCGGTTTCCGTAAAAGGTTTCCATTAAGAAAGGAACATATACCTGTGTTGATGATTCGTCTGGCGCGCTTTGGAGCGCCGAAAAAGCCCTTCTATCGCGTGGTTGTTATCGAGAAGGATCGCGCCCGCAATGGCCGCTCCTTGGAAGTAGTGGGCACCTACAATCCCCGCACCAACCCCGCCACCTGCGACCTGAAGCGGGAACGCATTGAACACTGGGCTTCCAAGGGCGCGCAAATTTCAGAGCGCGTTCAGAAGCTGCTGGCTCAACCAATCGCCGTCGCTGCAAGCGCGTAGGCTGTATCCGTGCCCCACGGCGTGGCGAAGGAGAAGTCTCTCTTCCCCGCGCCTGTTCCTTGTTTCCCAAAACATCGCTCCCATTGTATGCAACGAGATGAACGTTCTTTCTGCGACGATGTGAGCGCAATATCTCCTATCCGTCTGGAACATCCTCCCACAGAAAGCGGTATGGTAACCTATGAACGTTACTTCAGGGTAAACCATTGTTTTCGTGACATCCGGGCAAAGTCTCGGTATAAGTCGAGCTAGCTTTTAGCTTTGTACTCGGATCGTCCATGAGGTTATCGTATGTCAAGCGAATTGTTGGAACCATCTCCCTGTAACTTGATTGCAGAGATTGCCCGCTCTTTGGTGGATGCGCCAGAGCAAGTGGAAATCTCCTCTGTGGCGCGCGATGCCGCAACCTCGCTGCAGCTGCGAGTTGCACCCAGCGATGTGGGTAAGATCATCGGCAAGCAGGGACGCACGGCGCGTTCGCTGCGCACTATTCTGAGCGCCGTCAGCATGAAGCTGCACCACCGCTACACGCTGGAGATTCTGGAAGAGGAACGCAGCGAGATGCACGTTTCTTCCGTGAGCGCCTCTCCCATCCTGCAGTAGCGGACGCGGGAGGAGTCCTTGGCGCTGTTAGGTCTGGCGTAGGACAATATGTATGTGCCCAAGCCCAGCTTTGCCCCCGATCCCACACGTTGGATTCGTATTGCCCGCCTGCTGCGTCCGCAGGGACGGCGAGGAGAATTGCTCGCGGAGATTCTGACGGATTTTCCAGAGCGCTTCGCGCAGCAGCCGTCCGTTTTTCTGCTGGGCGGCAAGCAGCCCGATGCTGCGCAGCCTGCCATCCTTGAAAACCACTGGCTGCACAAAGGCCGCGTCGTCCTGAAGTTTCAAGGAGTCGATTCCATCTCCGACGCAGAGATGCTGCGTGGGCTGGATGTGGTGATCCGGCAGGAAGAGCGCGTGCCGCTGACCGATGGCGCTGTCTACATCGACGACCTGATCGGCTGCGTGCTGGCCGATACCAGCCAACCGGACGCGCCCGTGGTGGGGGTCATCCGCGATGTGTTGCCACAACCGCCGGAGACGGCAGACTTGCTGGTGCTGGCGGGCAAGGATGGCAGAGAGCATCTCGTTCCATTTGCCAAGGCGTATCAGATTCATGTCGATGTTGCCGCGCAGCGCGTGGAGATGGCGATCCCGGCGGGCCTGCTGGCCGTCAATGCGCCGTTGCCCCCAGAAGAACAGGCCGCCGCAACAACTGCGGAGCAGGAATAAGGCGCGCTGATTTTATTTGATTTTCTTCGGAACGCGGCGAGGCAGATCAAACCATGAGGTCTTTTCCACCTGCCGAATGAAGATGGAAGGTCGTATATCCAACGCGGCGCACAAATCGAAGACCGTTCGCAAAGAAGGATTTCGTTTCCCCAATTCAACCAAGCTGATGAAAGCGCGTTCGTAGCCAGCTTTTGCGGCCAGTGCCTCTTGGCTGAGGCCCCTGTCTGTGCGACGTTTGCGCAGCAGACGACCAAAGGCTGAGGCAGTATCGACTTTGGGAGAGGGAGATAGGCGAGTGGGCATCCACGCCCATGATCCGCTGCAACTATAAAACGCGCTGCGTATAATAGTTGCGGAGGCGGCAGCATGATGTGGAGAAAGATCATGACTCAGAAAAATCGCATAATCCAGCTCGTTTTCATGCTTTGGATGCTGGAAGTTGTAATCCTTGCCTTATTCTGTCCCCTCGTCTCAAAAAAACATCAGCGAATTTTCTGCCCCGGATGGATGTGGCAGGATTCGATCTGCGCGGATTGCCTGAATGGAGCGATGCATGGTGAATAGGCAGTATTGCAATCCGCGCCGTTGACGACAGGGGAACAGACCACGCACGAACCGAGTGCCCCAGATGCGCTGCGTCCTTCGTAGCCCATCTGGGATGGTGTGTGGTCTTGCAATTCCCCTATTTCCGAAAATCGAGACCCTTCGCCTTCGACACGCTCAGGACAGGCTCTACAGACGCCCGGCATGGATTGACCGCGTCAGAGCCAATCCATAGACTGAGCAATAGCTGGTTTGATTCCCTACTTTTGGAGGATGCAAAGATGAAGAATTTTCGATTTCGCGGGGTTTCTTTTGCCCTCGCGGTACTCCTAGGCGTGGTGGTATCGGTTCCGCAAGGCGCGCAGGCGCAGGATCACGTTGTCTCCCCTGCGGAGATGCAGCACGATGTTACTGCTGCTTCGGCTGCTCGCCAGCGCAATGAGGAACAGGTAAAGCAGTTCCTGTCCTCAGAAGAAGCACAGCGCGCGCTGAAAACCGCCAAGATCAACCCGCAGCAGGTAACGGATGCGATAAGCCAGTTGAATGACAGTGATCTGGCGCAGTTGGCAGCCCGTTCCGCACAAGCGCAGAAGGATTTCGCGGCAGGCAACATCAACATTAGCGACCACGATCTCCTGATTATTGTGGCTATCGTTGTCGGGGTAATTGTGCTGGCTGCCCTCCTCCACTAGAAATGAGATTCCGCGTTTTTACTGAGTGGGGAGTTCTGGTAGTGGCTGCTGTGGGAATAGCGCAAGCAGCCGCTGCCGTACCCGCGATCTGGATTCGGGTTCCCTACATCGCGCAGACCAAAGACGGCTGCGGCTCGGCCTCCATCGCAATGGTGATCCAATACTGGGATCGCAAAGCGAGCCAGCCCGTTGCGGCGAATGCCGATCAGGAAAAGATTCAAATGGCGCTCTTCTCGCCCGCCGCGCACGGAATTCGCGCCAGCAGCATGGAGCGATACTTCCGGGACTCTGGCTACCAGGTTTTTGCCTTTCAAGGACGATGGAGCGATCTACAACACCATCTTGCGCTGGGCCGTCCGCTGATCGTAATTCTGAAGGCGAGCGGACGATATGGGCCGCTCCATTACGTCGTGGTTGTCGGCATTGATTCTGAGCGGGGCTATGTATTCGTAAACGATCCGGCCCGGCAGAAAATGCTCCGCATCTCGCGGGAGGGATTTGAAGCGGAATGGAGGGACACGCGCCATTGGACGTTGCTTGCCGTGCCAAAAACTGCGCCCCCAGCCGCGCCGGAACCCATGCCCCAAGCCAACGGCCCATCTGGAAAGTGATTCTCCTTCTCTGCTTTTTTCTGGTGGGACGCGCTCTTCCGCAAGCCGTTTCTCCCGCTG
Source organism: Acidobacteriaceae bacterium (assembly GCA_027365415.1). Lineage (GTDB taxonomy): Bacteria > Acidobacteriota > Terriglobia > Terriglobales > Acidobacteriaceae > JAJZIJ01. Next base: position 512 of record DAHXNK010000031.1, on the reverse strand, counting down.
CAAACAAAATTCAGGAAGTAAAAAAACTCTACGATGCGGGACAATGGAACGATGTGGTTCGCGCAGTGCCGGAGTCGCCTGCCGCGCCTGCCGATCTGGAGTTCTATCGGGGTCTGGCGCTGGCGCATCTCCAGCGTTTCCACGAGGCCGATGCGGCCTTCCGAGCAGGGCTGACGCGCCATCCCCGCGATGCGCGCTTTTTGGTGGAGCGGGCGGGCATCGCTTATCGCGAGAAGCAGTTTGCGAGGGCAAAAATCGACCTGCGCCGCGCCCTCGCTATCCATCCGCAGGATGAGTATGCTAACGATTTTCTTGCTTCCATGTATTTTCTGGAAGGCAATCTGGAAGCTGCATTGAAGTATTGGAATCGGGTGGGCAAGCCAAAGCTGAGCGACTTGACCTACGATCCAGAGCCGCATCTCGACCCGCTTATTCTGGATCGCGCCTTTAATTTTGCTCCCGGCAGCGTCTGGAGTCGCAATCAATATCTGACAACGCAGGCGCAGCTTACC
>DAHXNK010000030.1:10403-23240 GCA_027365415.1 Acidobacteriaceae bacterium | reverse complement strand
GGATCGTTGGCGGCCACCAACATATTGCGCGCATCGATTCCGAGGATAACTCGACAATCAGCGAGCTAGAGGAAAACTCTTTAATCGCATCAATACGACAAGCGATGGAAGAGCATCCTTGCGGAGCTATCGTTATTTCCGACTATGGCAAAGGCGTGGTCAGTGAGAGGGTAAGTCAGCATGTGATTACCGAGGCGCGACAAACAAACATTCCCGTTTTTGTAGATCCAAAAGGATGGGACTACAAAAAATATCGCAACGCGACAACGCTTTGCCCCAACCGCCCTGAATTGCTCCAGGCGACAGGCGGAAACTCCAGAGACTTGGAAGAGTTGCTAGACAAGGGAACACATCTGATCGACCAGCTTCATTTGAAGTTTTTGATGGTAACGCTGAGCGAACTAGGCATTGCGCTTATTGGCGAAAAGATGGAAGTATTTCCCGCGCAAACACGCGAAGTCTTCGATGTCTCTGGCGCCGGCGATACCGTCATTGCAACGCTGGCGGTTGCGGTTGCCGCAGGACTCAGCACCCGCGATGCCGTCATCCTTGCCAATGTAGCGGCTGGAATTGTAGTAGGAAAGATTGGCACGGCTCCCATCACGGCCAGCGATCTGACGCGGGAAATCAAGTCGATAGAAAGCAAGCATGGATTCGAGGATCGCGTATATAGCCAACCTGATTTGGTGAATGCTGTTTTGCAATGGAAGAAGCGCGGCGAAAGAATTGTTTTTACAAATGGATGTTTTGACTTACTCCATGTCGGCCATATTCGGTTGCTGCAGGAAGCAAAATCCATTGGTACAAAATTGATTGTTGCCATCAACTCAGACGCATCGGTACAGCGATTGAAAGGGCCAGAACGCCCAATTGTGAAAGAGTACGACCGGGCAGAGATCCTATCGCACCTTTCTTCCGTGGACGCGGTTGTTATCTTCGACGAAGATACCCCGCTGGAAGTAATTCAATCTGTCCGTCCGCAAATTCTGGTCAAAGGATCGGACTACAGCGAGTCCACAGTTGTTGGGGCCGAAGAGGTCAAGAGTTGGGGTGGTCGAGTGCAACTGATTCCACTGGTAGATGGATTTAGCACGACCAGAACGGTACAAAAAATCAGCCATGCTTCGGCAGGTTCTGAAAACGCGAAGGAGTAAGTATGTGGATTGTTACAGGCGGCTGCGGATTTATAGGTAGCAGCATCGTGGCAGGGTTGAATCAGCAAGGCATCACTGACATTATGGTTGTCGATGATCTAAAGAGTGGACAGAAGTTTCTGAATCTTCAGGATTGTAAGATTGCGGACTATCTCGATAAGGATAGTTTTCGCGCAAGGATTGCTGCGGGACAATCGTTTGGGCCGGCTGGGTCAGTCAGCGCCATTCTGCATCAAGGGGCATGTTCCGACACGATGGAGTATGACGGAAATTTTATGATGGAGAATAATTATGAGTACTCCAAAGATGTACTCCAGTTCTCTCAGACCGTCCAAGCTCCGCTCATTTATGCTTCGACCGCTGCTACTTATGGCGCAAGTATAAAATTTTGCGAGCAAGAAGAGAACGAGCATCCATTGAATGTGTATGGCTGGTCGAAATTGATGTTTGATCGCTATGTGCGCTCTCACATGGATTTTTTTATATCGCCAGTCATCGGTCTTCGTTACTTCAACGTCTATGGTTCTCGCGAGGGGTTCAAGGGGCGGATGGCCTCCGTGATTCATCAGTTTTTGCAGCAGTGCCAGCGCGAGGGGAAAATTCGCATGTTCGAGGGATCGGGGAAATATACTGCGGGCGAGCAACGCCGGGACTTTGTGTATGTCGGCGATCTGGTGAATCTCAATCTATTTTTCGCGCAGGGGAAATCTCCCAGCGGCGTGTACAACGCTGGAACAGGAAAGAGTCGATCCTTCAATGATGTTGGGCGCGCGGTGATCTCCGCGCTAGGAAAGGGCTCGATTGAGTACATTCCATTTCCCGAAGGCCTCAAGGAGAAGTATCAGAATTTTACAGAGGCCGATCTTTCAAGCCTGAGAGCGGCTGGGTACAAGGAAGCTTTTACCGAATTAGAGTCTGGGGTGCTACAGGTCGCACAGGAGATCAAGAAACGATCTCTGTAACAATCTCTACCTACTCGGCGTACTCGATCTCTTGCAGGACGGAAGCCAGAGAGATTCGCCAATCGGGCAGGCGCGCACCAAAAACTCGCGCCAGCTTTGCGCAGTCGAGGCGTGAATTTTTTGGCCGAGCCGCCGGGGTTGGATACTCTGACGTTGGAATGGCGATCAGGCGCGCACAATTCTTGGCATTTTCTGGATGCAGCGCAACCCACTGACGAAGCGCCTCTGCGGCAAATCCATGCCAAGTCGTTTCTCCTGCTGCCACCAGATGATAGATTCCAGAATGCTCTTCCTTGTTGCCGGAGAGCCAGCGCTCCGCAACCGCTGCTGTCGCGCTTGCAATGTCGCGTGACCAGGTTGGCGCTCCAGTTTGATCGGCGACGATGCGCAACTCCGACTTCTCCGCAGCCAGCTTTAAGATTGTCCGCAGAAAATTTCTTCCGCGCGCGCCGTAGACCCAACTAGTGCGCAGCGTCAGATAGGGAATGCCAGCGTCCGCCAATGCCTGCTCGCCAGCCAGTTTTGTTTTGCCATACACGCTGAGCGGATGCGTCCGATCCTCTTCGACATACGGCGTTGACTTGGCGCCATCCAACACATAATCGGTGGAGTAATGAATGACTGCGGCCCCGATTCTCTTGGCTTCTTCCGCAATCACAGCCACGGCATCCGCGTTGATGGATTGCGCCAGCGCGGGTTCACTCTCCGCCTTGTCCACCGCAGTGTAGGCTGCGGCATTAACAATGAGGCTGGGCTGGATTGCGCGGATACAGGAGCGGATGGAATCTGGCGATGCCAGGTTCATCTCCTCGCGGTTGACCGCAGTAACTACGCCGAGAGTTAGCAAGGAACGCTGTAACTCCCCGCCTACTTGACCCTCGCGACCAGTAACAAGAATGTGCATGGAAGAATGCGTGGGGATCATCGCTTAGACTCCGCGCAGCACGCGCAGCAGATAATCTCCATAGCCGCTCTTGCCCAACTTGGCGGCAAGCTGCTCCATCTGCGACGCGGTGATGTACCCCAGGTTATAGGCGATCTCCTCTGGGCAAGCGACCTTTAACCCTTGCCGTTTTTCCAGCGTCTGGATGAAAAGCGAAGCCTCGATGAGCGAATCGTGCGTACCAGTGTCGAGCCATGCGAAGCCCCGACCCAGAGTCTCCACATAAAGCTGTTCGTGCTCCAGATACCAGCGATTCACGTCGGTAATCTCCAACTCGCCGCGCGGCGAAGGCCGCAGGGATTTTGCAATCTCGACGACCTGCGCATCGTAAAAATAAATTCCCGTCACGGCGTAATTGGATTTTGGCCGGGCAGGCTTTTCTTCAATGGAGCGGGCGCGCCCTTGTGCATCCAGATCGATGACACCGTAGCGTTCGGGGTCCTGCACGGAGTAGGCGAAGACTGTAGCTCCCTGCTCCCGCGCAACAGCGTTGCGAAATATCTGGGGCAAATCATGTCCATAAAAAATGTTGTCTCCCAAAACGAGAGCCGAGCGCTGACCAGCAATAAATTTTTTACCAATCAAAAACGCCTGCGCCAGCCCCTTGGGTTCCGGCTGCACGGCGTATTGAAACTCCATCCCCCATTGTTCTCCAGTGCCGAGCAATTCTTGAAAACGCGGCGTATCCGCAGGCGTGGAGATGATAAGTATCTCTCGAATCCCGGCCAGCATCAGCGTCGAGAGTGGATAGTAGATCAGCGGCTTGTCGTAGACGGGCAATAACTGCTTCGACGTTGCGTAGGTGACAGGATAGAGTCGCGTGCCAGAGCCACCGGCCAGAATTATGCCTCGCATGCTGCACCTCGCGCTTGGTAATTTTCCTGCATCCATTGCTGGTACGCGCCGCTGGTTACATCTTCGACCCAAGCCGGATGCTCCAGATACCATTGCACGGTTTTGCGAAGCCCACTCTCGAAATTTTCCTGAGCGCGCCAACCAAGTTCTCGCTCCAGCTTGTCGGCATTGATGGCGTAGCGGTGGTCGTGTCCGGGACGGTCTTTTACATACGAGATGAGCTTGGCATGAGGGACGCGCTCGAAGTTGGGACGCAGTTCATCCAGCAGCTTGCAGATGGCTTCCACCACACTACGGTTGCTGCGCTCGTTGCGGCCACCAATGTTGTAGGTTTCTCCGGGCAGGCCACGCTCCAGAACCAGCCGCAGTGCCGCGCAATGGTCGCCAACGTAGAGCCAATCGCGCACGTTGCTGCCATCGCCATAGATGGGCAGCGGCTTGCCAGCCAGCGCATGGGTAATCATCAGCGGAATCATTTTTTCTGGAAACTGATATGGTCCGTAATTGTTGGAACAGTTGGTGATGATAGCGGGCAATCCATAGGTGTGCACATAGGCGCGCACCAGATGATCGGATGCGGCCTTCGATGCGGCATAGGGACTATTTGGCGCATACGGCGTTATTTCAGAAAATGCGGGATCGCTGGCGTTGAGCGAACCGTAGACCTCATCTGTGGAGATGTGGAGGAAACGAAATTGTTGCCGCTCAGATTCTGCAAGCTGCGCATAGTAGGCGCGGGCCGCTTCCAGCAGGAGGAAGGTACCGCGAATGTTGGTTTCCAAAAATGCCTCCGGGCTGGCGATGGAGCGATCTACATGGCTCTCGGCGGCAAAATGGAAAATCGCTCGTGGGCGATGCTCGCGCAACGCCTGATCGACGGCAGCGCGGTCGCAAATGTCACCGTGGACAAAACGATACTCTGGACGCTTGGAGATGGATTCTAGGTTGTGCAGGTTGCCCGCGTAGGTAAGCTTGTCGAAGTTGACCAGCGGTGCAGACGAAGCCGCAAACCAGTCAAGGATGAAGTTGGAGCCGATAAAGCCTGCTCCTCCGGTTACGAAAATAGGATGACGCATCGGGATCAATGACCTGCCTGATGGAACACAATGGTGTCGTTGCGCGGTGCTGACGCTTTTAGTGTACCGGACGCTCCCCCTTTATGATGTAGCCGGGGGAGGTGGCGGATTCGCGAAAGGGGCCTTCGCTAGAATCAAGAGATGGAAGTTATTGAGACAAGCTTGCCCGGAGTGCTGCGCCTGCGTCCGCGACGCTTTGCCGACGAACGTGGATGGTTCATGGAGACATGGAACGAGAAAAGTTTTCAGGGTCTGGGGCTGCCGACAAAATTCAAGCAGGACAATCAATCGCGCTCCCACAAAAATGTGTTGCGCGGGCTGCATTACCAAATCCAGCAGCCACAGGGAAAGTTGATCCGCGCTGTTCAGGGGAAGATTTTCGATGTGGCGGCGGATATCCGGCGCAGTTCCCCCGCGTTTGGAAAGTGGGTGGGTGTCGAGCTGGATGCGGAGACCAGCGAAATGCTCTGGATTCCGGCTGGCTTTGCCCACGGATTTCTGGTGCTGTCGAACACTGCGGACGTTCTGTACAAAGCGACGGATTTTTATTGTCCGTCGGGAGAGCGCACAATTCTGTGGAATGACCCAGCGCTGAACATTGCATGGCCGATAGACGGAACGCCGATCGTGTCGGGAAAAGACGAGCAGGGCGCCGATCTAAGCACGGCAGAACTACCGGAGTAACCGACTTACGAGCGTAAGCGAAGGGCTGCGCGTAGTTCGCGCAGCTTGGATGCTTGCTCTGGATTAGTCTCCCAATTTCGGTATGCATCCTGCAAAATAACCCAGAACGAGGCGAAGAGCGCGCCGAGGATTGCCGCCAGGATTGTTAGGAGCGTGCGGGGCGGCCAAGATTTTCGATCCGGTACCAAGGCGGGATCGACGACCTGAACAACCCCGCCCGCCTTAGCCTCGTCCACCTTGGCAATTTCATATTGCCGCGCCAGCAGCTCGAACAATGTTTCGTGATAACGCACATCGCGCATTTTGCGGATGTACTCCAAGCTGGCCGCTGGAACTTTCGAGGTGGGCAGCTCAATGTCGTCCTGCATTCCCGTTCCACGAGGATTACCTTTTTCAAGGCTGGCCAATTGCGATTCCAGCCCGGTGATTTGTGTTTGCAGTAAGATCACTTCTGGATTTTGCTCTGTTGCCGAGGCTTCCAATCCCTGGAGTTGTACCTGGCTGGCGGCAATCTGCGCACGAAGCTGGGCGATACTCATAATCGTGGCCTGAGTCTGGCCCGCAGGCTGGATAATGCCGGTCTTACGTTCCGTTTCTTCCAAAGCAACCTCGGCATCGGCGAGCTTGTTTTTTTCCTGCTCCAACTGCTGTTCAAAAAAGAGGCGGCGCTGGCCTGCCTCGGAGATGGCCAAATGCCCCATCAGAGAATGCAGTTCTTCCACGTAGGCATTGGCCATATCGGCTGCGCGTTTTGGGTCATGATCTTCGACGGAAATGCTAATCATGCCGCTTTTTTCGGACGTTATCTTGGTGTTGTTTTTTAGGTTCTTGCGCGCGTCACTCAGATTTTTATTCTTGTACAACTGCTGAAGATGAAAGCGCTGGATCAGGCCATCGGCAATGGTTTCGCTCTGCAAAAGGCCGATGTACAGATCGTCGGGATTTTTGAGTCCCAGCGCGGACGCTGCTCCTCCACCGCCACCGGCCAGCGCAGAGAGTGCGCCCAGTTGTGCCAGGGGAGAGCTGGATTTTTTCGGAGGCAGGATATCCACCTTTGCAGTAAAGGTGGGCTTCATGATGAGCGTCGCTATTGCTGTGATGATGGCCAAGGTTAATCCAGTAAGAACAATAAAGCGCTTGCGACGAGCCAGCAGCACGCTCAGCTCCAGCAGATCAACCGTGTCCTCCGGGGAGTTCGCATCGGCAGGGGAGATTGCCTTCGTAGAGATGTATTGGCTGCTCATGGATTCCGGTTTTATTTCGGGTGGCATCATGATTGTGCTCGCATCTATAGTCCTGAAATGCTCAAGAAGGCTATGCCCATAGCAAAGGACCCAAATCCAAGCAGAACCGTTGACCAGTCGGTTAAGCCGCGAAGTACCGTCGTTTTGTTGACATTGTCTGGAACCACGATCGTATCGCCAGGATACATATATTGGCCGTTGAATCCCTTCGTGAACATAGAGCCGCCGGCGTATTGCTTGCTTAACACGGAACCATCGGCGCGAACGATAAATTCATACTTTCTGTCTCCGTCTCGCGTGGCCCCTCCGGCTTTCCGCAGATAGTCCTCAACGCGCTGTCCGCGCTCGTAGAGAAACGAATTCTGATCGTAGACGGCCCCGATAACATTCACCGTGGATGGCATGGAAGGAACAATAAAACGGTCACCATCCTCCAGCGGAAGATCGGGCAGCGCTTGGATGTTGTTGCTGTAAGGATTCAGATTGAGCACAATACGGCCAGAGGCCCGCATCCGGCGCAGCGTGGCGACAAGTTCTTTTTGGCTCTGCACACTGGCTTTCAAGGTTGTCGCCGCCGTTGCATTGACAGATGTGTTGGCAGCATTTGCAGAAGATTCCTGGACATCATGCTCCACCTGTGTCACATATGCATCCAGTCGGGCCTGCTGGATGCGCCGCGTGGACTCACGGAGAAGCTCCGAGCCATACAGATAGGCTTGCGGTGTCAGGCCTCCGATGCGGGCCACCAGTTGACGCAGCGTTTCTCCGGGAAGAGCGCTGTAGATGCCAGCGTGAACAAACTCGCCCTCCAGTTGGACATACTTGGTTTGCTGCGTCTGCGGTACGCGAATGTCAGATGTTGAGAAGATCGTCACCACATCGCCCGGCTGCAGGGTGAGATTCTGACTGGGATCATCCTTTAGAACTGCCTGCCCTAAATCGAAGGGGATCAGCGAGGTCGCCAGATTTTTAGGGTTGGTGCGCTCAATTGCGGCATAGTGCCAGTCAATATCTGGCGCGGTACGGATGACTTCGTTGCGAATCGGGAATTGTCCCTCGGAAAAGCGATCTCCCGGAGGAAATTGTTGCGCCCGGGCGGTGAGACCCGCCGTTCCGGTCATCGCCGAGCCTAGAGAAGACTCGCCAATTTGATAGGCCTGCGACTGCGATTGTCCCTGCTCGAAATCATAACCTTGGGAAGCGCCTTGATATCCGCTACTCTGTCCTGTGTTGCCCTGTCCCGCGCTGCCAGCCAGAACGGATGTCCCGCCCCCTTGCTGGTCGTATGCCTGCGCTGCGGGAGCTGCATTCGCGCCCTGATCCTGCGACTGTGCATATGCTCCTGATTGATCTTGCATGCCCGCCGCCGCGTTCCCCATTGCGTAGTTTCCGTAGGCGGTTCCCATATAGTTTTGTCCACCAGGAAATCGGCCTGCACCCAAGAGTTGCTGCGCGTACATGCTGCGGCGCTGGGGTTGCGGGTAGGCGTTGAACAGTGGCACATACTGCGGTGCTGGTAGCCCCAGGGCAATGCGACGTTGCCAGTAGTCTCGCGTGACCAGAGATTGCTTGTCGGGGATCAAATCGCGAATCGTCATGCCCGCGTGCCAGGCATAGCGGCCCGGATTGGCGACATTGCCGCGCAGCGTAACAGTCTTGTCAAAGCGCGGCACCATCGAGAGAATACGCAGGATGTCGCCGTCGCGCATCGGGGTCTGCAATCCCGTGGCATCCAGAGATAAATCCACGGTTTCACGTGTGCCCTGGTTGCTGGTGCGATCCAACTGCGCGGTCTGCCGCGCCGCCATTGTGGACATGCCACCCGCCAGTTGGATTGCATCTTCAGCGGTCTCGCTGCCCTTCAACTCATAAATCGCTGGCACTTGCACGCTGCCCGCAATGGCCACCAACGGCCCCACTGGGGGAATGTAAATCACATCGCCAGAGAGCAGCGGAACATCCTTCGATGTATCTCCTTTGAGCAAAAGGTCATAGAGGTCGAAGGTAGTAACAACGGTGTCTCCGCGCTTCACCTGAATGCTCCGCATGGAGCCATGAACCGACGGGCCGCCGGAAGCAAACAAGGCATTGACCAGCGTGCTAAGAGAGCTGATCGTATAGCTGCCAGGACGCTGCGCCTGTCCCACCACAAAAATCTGAATGGAGCGAAGCTGGCCCATGTTGGCGTTGATATCAAAGTTGCGGAAGAAGTGACCCAACTGGCCGCGCAGGTATCCATCGAGTTGCGAAAATTGCAGGCCCGCAATATGCACCGCGCCAACCTGCGGAATGTAAATATCGCCACTGCGGTCTACAGTGGCGCGAACATTGAAGCTCACCTGCCCCCAGACGCGGATCATCACCTCGTCGCCCGGCCCAAGGACGTACTGTGGCGTGACGGGGATGCGATCCACTGGCGCAAAGGTCGTGGGAACATTGGAGAAGAGATCAGCCCCGTAGATAGGCAACATTCGGCCCACTGCGCCAGCAACGATTCTTTGAAATTCCGTCGGCGGCTGAGGCCGGAAGTATGGATTGTAGGGCGAGCCATTCCGAGGCTGCCCATAAGGGCTGCGATCTACATAATTTGGACTACGCTGGTTCAGGCCCGGCATCGGCAGGCCGGTTCCCGGAGCCATCGACTGCGCGCCACCTCCATAGCCATAGGTGGGCGTTGCCATACCGTCGGCTCCAGACATGCTGGAACTGCCGCCAGCACTGCAAGCCGACGAGGAAGCATTCATCGGGTTGGCGCAATCGGTCGCGGTCGAACCGGATCCTTGGTTTTGATCGGAATACTGCGCTATCGCCGCAATGGAGCTGGCGAAAAGCGCGCACACGAGGAGAAGTCTGCTTATTCTTGGCATCGTAGACAGTCCTAGTGTAAACGTTCTATAGGAAAATGCGTTGCAAGAAAGCCCATTCCAGAATAAATTTTTCCAGCGGCAGCATAACCATCCCTGGAATCCTTGCACGGCTTGGAGACGACTGCGGGGCTACTGCACCGTCAGAGTCAGGGTGACGCTCTTCGCAAGGCCGCTTGCGTTGGCCGTAACCGTCAGCGTGTAGGTGCCGGACGGCGTTACCGAGGAGAGGGGCAAAGGATTGGTTGCAGCGTTCGCTCCAAGAAGCCCGCCGCCCACACCACACGCCAGCGTATTGCTCAAAAGCGCCAACAGAAGTCCCATCCAGATTCCATGCTGCCAACGGCGCGGTAACGCGCGCCTTCTCTGGCGCAACCATGCCAGAGGAACAATGCCCAGCAACAGCAGCCACCGGGCATTCCAATCAAATCCGGCGCTGCGCGCCTGGAGGCTTGTCAGCGCGAGGCCAGCCTGCGCGGAAGCTCCTGCTCTGGCTGCCACGGTGCTGGTGCCAGTTGACACATTGACAGTAATGATCGCCGGAGCCGTCAAGGAGGGGGAGGCTGGATTGATGCTGCAAGTGGCATCCAGCGGCAGGTTGTTGCACCTCAGACTGGCCGCGCCGACTGAGCCATTCACGGGAGTCAGATCGAGAAGATAGCTGGCCGTCTGCCCGCTGGCAACGCTCGCCGACGTGGAACTACTCGGAGAGAGTGCAAAGTCGATGCCCGTGCCGCTCAGCGCGACCTGCAAGGTTCCGGCGTTGGCGGTGACGACCGTCAGCAGGCCGCTAGCCGCGCCTACCGCTGCGGGATCAAAAGCCACTTGCAAGGCACAACTGGTTCCCGATGCCAGAGAAGTTGCACAGTTGCTGCTCTGGCTGAAGGGGCCAGTGATAGAGATGGAGAGTACCGTCAACGTACCACTGCTGCCATTCGCCAGCACCAGCGATTGCGGCACCGTTGCAATGTGGATGCCAGAGATGCCAAAGTTCAACGCGGAGGGAGTGACCGAGACGCTCCCCAAAGTTCCAGTTCCCGTGAGCGAGATGGCCTGTGTCCGGTTGCTGTCGCTGACGAGGATTGTTCCAGTCTGCGGTCCTGTCCCCAGCGGCTCAAAGGTGACGGAGATGGTGCAGTTGGCACCGGAAGCCAGCGACGTTCCGCAGGTGGTGGTGATGGGGAAATCTGCGCTGCTGGATTGAATGCTTACCCCAGTCAGCAAGTTTGAGACGTGATTGCTCAGTGTGATGATTTGCGCGACGCTTGTTGTTCCCATCGCCTGCGCGGCAAAGCTGAGGGACAAGGGAGAAAGATTATCACTCGCAGGCGTTTCCGCCGAGCCGTTCAGCGTCACTACTTGCGTGCGATTGGCATCGGCCACATTCAGTTGTCCGGTCGCGCTGCCCGCTGCCTGCGGCGTGTAGGTGACGGTGATACTACAGGTCGCGTGCGCAGCCAACATGCTGCCGCAAGTGCTCGTCTCCGCGAATCCAGCGCCCAGCATTTGCAGTGTGATCGCGTTCAACGCCACATCGCCGGAGTTGGTAAGTGTGATCGTCTGCGGAGGCGCGGAGAATCCCAGCACCGTTGCCGGAAAGGTCAGCGAGGTCGCCGAAAGCGTGTCGGTCGGCGGAGCCAGCCCGGTTCCACTCAGCGTGACTGTCTGTGAGCGCAAAATATCGGTGACGGTGATCGCTCCCGTCTCCGGCCCTGTGGCATGGGGCGTGTACGTCACCGTCAGAGTGCAGGAGGATTGCGCGTTCAGCGTGTAGTTGCAACCATTCACGACGGTGAAATCTCCGTTGACCTGCACCTGAATCGCCGTCAGCGGCGCGCTTCCGCTGTTGGTTAGCGTCACCGTTTGCGGCGCGCTGGAGGAAAATTCCAAGGTCGGCGCAAAGCTCAACGACAGCGGAGCCAGAGTGTCTGTGGCTGCAGTCGTGCCGCTTCCGCTCAGGGAAACGGTCTGCGTGCCCTGCGCCGTCACCACAGTGAGCACGCCGCTGGCTGGCCCGGACTGCGTGGGCATAAAGACGATGGCTAGCGTGCATCCAGACTGTGCAGCCAGCGTGCTGCCGCAGGTGTTGCTCTGGATGGTAAAGCTCCCCGTCACGCTCTCTGAAGTCAACGCTACCGGAGCGCCTCCCGTATTGCTGATGTTCAACTGCTGCGGCGAGGAGGTTGTGTTCATCCCCTGTCCGGCAAAACTGAGCGTTGTCGGAGCCAGCGTGATTTGCGGCGCGGCCACGCCCGTTCCCGTCAGGCTCACCGTCTGCTGGCCGCCAGTTACATTGGCGAAGACCGTCAGCACGCCCGTTCGCGTTCCCGTCGCCGTGGGCGCAAAGCTCACCAGCGCCTGACAGCTTGCGCCGGCAGCAACGGTTCCCACGCAGTTGTCCGTCTCGCTAAAGTCGCCACTGGCGCTGACGCTGGAGATAACGAGCGCGACCGTCCCCGCGTTGGAGACCGTTACCGTTTGCGGCGCGCTGGTCGTCTGCTGTGCCTGATTACCAAAGGTCAGCGATGTCGGAGCCAGCGTCATCGTGGCTAGGGTTGCGCCGCTCAACAGGGGAATCTGCCAGATGCCGCGACCATAGGTTCCCACGCGCAAATACGCCGCGCCTCCCACAGAGATAGCCGACAGCGCCACCGCTGGCGAGCGCGGCAATCCTGTGCCCAGCGTGTTCCAGCACTGATTGCCGCTCTGCGCGCACAAGCTGACATTTTCCGTAACAAACACGCCGCCATCGCTGGCCGCATACACAATGTTGGCGTTGTTCGGATCGACCAGAACCGCATCCAGCGGCAGGTTGGGCAGGTTTTGCGTGATGTTGTTCCAGTGCGCGCCGCCATCGGTCGATTGGTAGAGATGCGGCACATTGAAGCCCTGAATCGCCACGTAGATGGTCATGCCTGTGGCATCGTGTGGGTCGGCGTACAGCGAGGACACGTCAAAGAACTGCGGATTGAAGACCGACTGATAGGAGGTGTCATTCACCACAGGCGAGTAGGCCAGATCGACCCACGGCGTTGTGCCATTGGCGGTGTTTGCC
>DAHXNK010000030.1:0-10393 GCA_027365415.1 Acidobacteriaceae bacterium | reverse complement strand
GCGTGGAGAGCACATGGCCGGAGATGTTGCCTCCGCCATCGAGCAGCCCTGCCATGCCCGCGTAGATCACCTGCGCGCCGCTGTTCTGCGCGCTCGACGTTTGAATATTGCTGCCACCAGCGGCCAGCGAGCGAATCAGCGCATTGCCATTGCAACTGGGCTGCGGATGGCCATCCAGCATGGGGCTGATGGCGTTGGCCGCCGTCCACGAACTGCCGCCGCTGGCTGGCCCGCGCCACACCCGGCAGGTTCCCACCAGCAGATTGGAGGAATCCTGCGGATCGAGCTGATACGGCGCGCGCGCCAGCGATTCGTCATAGGAGGTCTGCGCTGCGCCAACGGCAGGCTGGCTGCCAAAATCCGCTGTCGTGCAGCTTGCACCCGCCGTGCATTGGCCAATCGCAACGCCCGGTCCCAGCGTGGCATACCAGTTGGCCGAATTTGCGGGATCAATGGCCGTCAGACCGCCCTCTTGCGGCAAAAGCTGGCCATAGGCGACATCTGTGGTCATCGAAGTGGCTGCCGATCCCGCGCCGCCAAAGCCTGCCAGAATTATGTTGGCATCGCTGGCGCTGCTGGCTAGTCCGGTCGTCTCCGCTAGTGATCCCAGCCCACCATTCAGGTTTTGATACTGTGCGGCATCGGTGCTCGCGCACACGGCCCCGGTCTGGTTCACGCCGTTGGTCGAGCGCCACAGTCCGCCATCGTTGCCAAAGTACATCAACGGCAGCGTTTGTCCAGCAGGTGGCGCGAGAAAAGCCATCGCGTGCTGCGCGGGCGCGACTTGCGCTGCGGCGCAGGTGGCCGTGTTGGTCGTGTCGCGCCAGATGCAGCCCGCAGCCAGACTACAGCGAAAAATATCCGGGGTTCCGGCGAAGAGCAGCGTATCTCCACTGTTGGGCAATGCGGCCAGCGCCAGATTGTAGGTGCCTTCTGGAATCGTGCCATTGCCGGTCGTCGCATCGAGCGGAGCATCGGGAATCTGCGTTGCAAATTGCACTGTGGGATTGGCGCAGCCGCTGCCCGTGGCGTTGCATACGTCCTGCCACAGTCCCTGATCCAGATCATTTGCGTCCACCGTCAGCGCGAACAAATCTCCTGTTGTCGGCTGCGCAGCCAGCACGCCGCGATAAATTGGGCAGGACGGACTACCGGGAAAGGTCGGATTCGCCGGACAGTTTGTGGTCGTCAATCCTACGCCGGGCTGGTGGGTCATGCGCGTCCAAGTCATGCCGTCCGGAGATTGATAGTAGCCGTGGTAAAGAATGGCAGCAAAAAACATCTGCCGCACCGGGTTCCAAACCACTGCCGTCACCGGATTGCCTCCAGTCGGCCCATTCACAATCGAGGTGGGCGATTGGATGATCTCGTTCGCGCCATCCTCCATGGTTGCCATCAGCCAGGTCTGGCCTGCGTCGGTTGAGTAATACAGGCCCGTCTCGCTCACCTGCTGTGAGCCGACATTGTTGATGGTTCCGTCAAGCGAATGCGTTACAGCGGCCACCACCAGGCTGGGCGAGGTGGTACTCCAGGCAAACCCGGCAAAGGCCTCGCCGGTAAAGCTGTAGTTGTAAAATCCCGTGCCGTTGAATGCATCGCTGCTCTGCGGAATCAGGCTCCATGTGGTTCCCCCATCGGCAGAGCGCAAAATGCCCGCGCCATAATAGGAATCCATCGCATCGTTCGGATCGCCGGTTCCAGCGAGAACCACGCCTGTCCCGCCCGGCTGCACGCTCACCGCGCCGATGCTGATGGAGGTAAGATTCACGCCATTGAAGGCCGCCGGAGTATCCAGCAGCGGGGTAAATGTTACCGTCGTCGGATCGCTGGCCGCAGCATTGGCGGACTTCCAGACTCCGCCGCCCGTTGTGCCAATGTAGACGTGGTTGCCAGAGGCATCCGACGGGTCGATCGCTACCGATGTTACGCGCCCGGTGATGTTGCCATATCGCGCGGTTGTGACCTGCAACGGCCCTACGGACTGCCAGCTTTGATTCAGCGGCAACAAGTGTGGCTTGGGATGGGCTGCCAGATTGAGCGCCTGCTGCATTCCGCGCAGACGCAACTCCGCAATGGATTGTCCGGGAACCAGTCGCGCCGCCAGAAAATCGCGCGCGCGTTGTTCAGCAGCAGAGCGCGGCCTGCTGGAAGCAGAGGTCAGATTTGGCGCAGGGATAGAGTTCTTTGGCGATAAGCCAAACAAAGGCGGCAACGGAAGTGACGCGAGCAGAAGCGCCACGCAACGGAACGTAAGCTGCATTCCAACACCTGAGCGGAGAACGAGGGAGCGTTGGTCTACACCAAAATTTGTTGCAGCCAGTGTGCCGTTCCAGCGTGGGAATGTCAATCGAATTCCGCGTGTCCCCGCAACATGGATGTTTTTGCCGCTGTATCGTGCGGAAGGTACAACTTTTTCTGGAATCCATCAGTCTTGCAGGCTTGCGCGCCATGTCGGAGTACAGATGCGGTCTGTGGGCATCCGTATGGCAAGCCGAAGAACTGATATGCTTGCTGGAAAAGAGATTGGCGTTTTACTGGATGAAGGATGCGGCATGAACAAGCTTTTCTACGGCGATAATCTGGACATTCTGCGGCGCAGAGGCAAGGACAGTATCAAGGATGAATCTGTAGACCTTTGTTATATTGACCCACCCTTCAACTCCAAGCGGAACTATAACCAGATTTACAACAATGTTGGCACGGAAGACCGCGCGCAGGCCCAGGCATTCCTAGATACATGGACTTGGGATGATCGCGCCAATGCTGGTTACAGCGAGATTCTTGCCAATGGCCAAGGTCGGTTTCGACCGCAAATGGTTGAACTCATCAAGGGGCTTCACGCTGTGCTTGGGAAAGGAAGCCTTTTAGCTTATCTCGTCAGCATGGCGCTGCGCATTACGGAGATTCACCGCGTTCTGAAGCCTACGGGAAGTTTCTATCTCCATTGTGATCCGACCTCCAGCCATTACCTCAAGTTAGTGCTGGATGCGGTGTTCTGTAGCCAGGGAGGGGATATCAGGAATGAGATTATTTGGGCTTACGAATCGGGCGGTAGGTCGAAGAAGGATTTTGGACGCAAACACGATGTTGTATTCCGCTATAGCAAGTCTGGGAAGTGGATTTTTAATGACGATGCCATTTCATTGTCCAGAGAAAAAACCCGCCATAATCACATGAAAAAGGGGGTGGATTCAGACGGGCGGGTGTTTTACTCCATCAAGTCGGCAGGAAAGATTTACAAGTATTATGCCGACGAAGGTGTTATCCCATCGGACGTATGGGCTGATTTAAGCCATCTGCAACAGAAAGACCCAGAGCGCTTAGGCTATCCCACGCAGAAACCGGAAGCGTTACTTGAAAGAATTATCAGAGCGTCCAGCAACGAAGGCGACATCGTTCTCGATACCTATTGTGGGTGTGGGACGACTGTTGCCGTGGCGCAGCGCCTCAATCGAAAATGGATCGGCATTGACATCACCTATCAATCCATTTCTCTGGTGCTCCGACGGCTGGAAAAGACATTCGGCGCGGACATACTGCACCAGATTCAAACAGACGGCATTCCTCGCGACATGGCCTCAGCCGTAGCCTTGGCCCACAAAAAAGATGATCGGCTACGCAAAGAATTTGAGAAGTGGGCCGTACTGACTTATACGAATAATCGGGCCGTCATCCATGAAAAGAAAGGCGCGGATGCTGGAATTGATGCCGTGGCGCACTTTCTAACCGGAAAAGATGAGAATGCGAAGATCATCTTTCAGGTGAAATCCGGAGGGGTGAAGCGCGGGGACATTGCCACGCTCCGCGGGGACATGGGACGGGAGCAAGCGACACTCGCAATCCTGATAAGCCTGGAGGAACCCACGCGCCCCATGCTGAATGAGGCAAAGGCTGCAGGACAATACATCCATGCAACGATGGGGCGGAGCTATGACCAAATCAGCATCGTGACCATCCGAGAGATTCTCGAAGGCAAGCGCCTAGAAATCCCCATGAGCATTGAGGTTCTGAAAGCCGCGCAGTCGGCCCTCAACGCGGAGCAAATGGATTTGCTGTAGTTCTCAGCGGATGCAAATTGCTCCAGCAATCCACACCGCGCACAATACCGCGCGATCTTTGGCGGAGCGTTTTCGATGAAGCGTACAATCATGGGTGCAGGCTGGGGAGGATACCCTTCTGGCAGGCAGGTATGTTTTTGTTCGCAACATGTTCGCAACAAGGCGAAACGACAAGCGTTGCAACAAGCAGAGTGTTGTATGTTCGATGAACGCGGTGGCGCGTGGAGTGCGGCTGTGTCCAGAAAGTGTCTCCCTATGAAGGTTTTTCTCGACGGATGGAATCGCCGTCCTCATCTCGCGCTCCCGAAACGCGCTGCTGGATTCGCTTCCGCGCGTTCCCGATGCGCCGCCCTACCATGCGCCCTGTTGGGCGCGCTGCTGGCTCTTTCCGCCACGGCCATCGCACAGCCAGTGTCTTCCCTTGGGATGTCTCCCTTGGCGAAAAAGGCGGCAAAAATCCCTGCCTCCAGCGCCGCCTCCGGGAATCGCGCCGATGCCTACTACCACTTTGCGCTCGGCCACCTGTATGAGGGTGCCGCCACCGATTACGGGCGCGCCGATCTGGCCACGCAGGCCGTCGAACAATATAAGCTCGCTATCGACAACGACCCCAACGCTCCATTCCTGCAAAACAGTCTGGCCAAGCTCTACTTCCGCATGGGGCACATCCGCAAGGCGGTCGCCGCTGCGCAGCAGGTCTTGCAGCAGCATCCCAACAATCTGGATGCGCACACCCTGCTGGGTCGCGTCTATCTGCACTCCCTGGGCGATGCCTCTGGCCAGCCGTCGGCAGCCACGCTGCATCTGGCGATTGGCGAATTTGAAAAGATCGTGGCGCTGGAGCCAAACAAGATTGAAGCCCACCTGATGCTGGGCCAGTTGTATGGCATGGATCACGATACAGCCAAAGCGAAGGAGCAGTTGGAGGCGGCCCATCGCATCAATCCAAACTCCGAGGATGCCGTGCTGAGCCTAGTGCGTCTCTACGGCGAGCAGGGCGATATGCAGCACGTCATCCAACTGCTCACCAGTGTGTCTCCCGATGACCGCACCCCGAAGATGGAGTTCGCCCTAGGCAACGCCTACGATCAGATACGGGACACAAAAAATGCCATCCTGTCCTATCAAACAGCACTGGATACCGACCCGGACAACCTGGACGCGCAGCGCGGATTGGCGCAGGATTTGCTGCAAACCGGCAAGGATACCCAAGCCCTCCAGCTTTTTCAGGGCATCGCCGCCGAGGATCCAGAGGATGTGCAATCCTACCTGCGCGTGGCGGAACTGGAGCGCGAAAAGGGGCATTTGAACAAGGCGCAAACAGCGCTGGAACATGCCGCGACTCTGGAGCCGGATTCTGTTGAGGTGCATTATGATCAGGCGCTGCTGGACGAAGCGCAGGGGCAACTGGCATCGGCTGCGGATATTTTGCAGAAGCTGGTCGCCGCTGCCACGCACGCCAATGGCGTGTACGCGGAAGGAGACAAAAACAACCTGGCCATCTTTCTGGATCGACTAGCAACCGTGGATCGGGAGCAAAACAAGACCGAGCAGGCTGTGACGGTTTACAAGAAAATGATTGCGCTGGGAGGCGACTACGCCGAGCGGGGCTATCAGGGAGTGGTGGATGCCTATCGCGATGGCAGAATGTGGCCACAGGCAACGGCTGCCGCTGAGACTGCCGTTCAAGCCAACCCCAAGTCCATTGATCTGAAATTGACTCTGGCGGGGGAGCTTGCCGACACGGGCAAGGGCGACGCGGGCATTGCAATGGCCAAGTCGCTGCTGCAAAATGCGAGTGCGCCACCGGACATCACCCAGCAGGGCCAAGCGAAGCAGAGTACCGCGCCGCAGAGCAACGCAACCCCCGCAGCAAGCAAGAATACCTCCAGCGTCGCCGACCAGAATCGCATCGTGCTGCTGACGCTGGTGCAAATCTACACCCGGCTGCATCGCTGGAAAGACGCAGCCAGCACGCTCGATCAGGCACAGGCGCTGAGTGCCAAGCCAAAGGACATGATGTTTATTTACTTTCTGCGCGGCGCGATGGAAGAACGTCAGAAACATTACGATGCCGCAGAGGTGGAGTTTCGCAAATCGCTGGCCCTTTCGCCCGACAATCCGCTCACGCTGAACTATCTGGGCTACATGATGGCGGATCACAACATGCATTTGGACGAAGCCCTCAAAATGATCCAGCACGCCGTGCAACTCGACCCGCAGAACGGCGCATATCTGGACTCTCTCGGCTGGGCTGATCTGAAGATGGGGCAATACGCGCTGGCGGAAGCAAATCTGGAAAAAGCCATTGCGCGGATGCCCAACGACCCCACCGTGCATGACCACATGGGCGAGCTATACGCCAAGACGGGACGGATCAAGCAGGCCATCGCGCAGTGGGAGCGATCCTTGCAGGAGTACTCCCACGCGGCTCCCGGAGACGCGGAACCCAGCGATATCAACAAGGTGGAAAAAAAGCTGGCGCGCGCCAAGATCGAGATGTCCAAGCTGGCGAAGGAAGAGGCGCACAGCACTCCGGCGCACAAATAATGTTTGCGAAATCTGCATGACGGCGACCTCCCTCCATTTCTGTGCCGTGTCGAACAATGCCAGCGATCCGCTCGCTGGCCGCCAGCATCCTGAGAGCGCTCACGCCTATCGCACGGCCTTCCAGCGCGACCACGGGCGCATCGTCCATGCGCGGGCCTTTCGCCGCCTCGCGGGCAAGACGCAGGTTTTTACCCATCGCGACTCCGACCATTTTCGCAGCCGCCTGACGCATACCATTGAGGTCGCGCAGATCGCGCGAACCGTGGCCAGCGCGCTGCGCCTGAACGAAGACCTGACAGAGACCCTGGCGCTGGTGCATGACATTGGCCATCCACCCTTCGGCCATGCCGGAGAACAGGCGTTGAACGATACTCTGATGCAGCATGGCCTGCGCTTTGACCACAATCTGCACGCGCTGCGCATCGTGGAGTATTTCGAGCAGCGCTATGTTGGATTTCGCGGGCTGAATCTTACGCTGGCCGTGCGCGAGGGCATTGTCAAGCACTCGCGGGACTATCGCATCGAGGAGCACCCGGAGCTGGCCGCCTATTTTCTCGATCAGCGCCCACCGCTTGAAGCGCAGATTATCGACCTAGCCGACGAGATTGCCTATCTGACCGCCGACATTGACGACGGCATTGAGTCGGAGATTCTCAACCTCGCCAACGTTCGCGCCAACGTGCCGCTCTTCGCGGGATTCTTTCAGGACTTGCAGACCATCCATCCCCACGCGCCGGAGAAGCTGCTGCTGCATGAATCGCTCAAACGCATGTTGGACGCGCTGGTCGGCGACCTGATTGCGACCACGCGCTCCCAGGTTCAGGCTGCGGGCGCGCGGGCGCTGACCGATGTTCGCGCCTGTCCCCGACGACTGGTGACGTTTTCAACGGAGATGGAGGAGCAGCGCCGTCAGGCCAAGAACTATCTCCATCAAAACCTCTATGAATCTCCCGAACTGCTGCGCGACCATGACCTAGGTGGGGAGATTATTCATGGACTCTTCGCGCACTGGATCCAGCACCCGGATCAGCTTCCGGCCAGCCACGCCACGCAGATTGCCAGCGAAGGCGCGCCGCGCGTCATCGCGGACTACATCGCTGGTATGACCGACAATTTTATCCTCGCGCAGTGGCAGGCAACGCGGGTATAATTTTTTCTGTTCTCACAGATGATTGACAAGCCTTCTTATGGCTTTGACACTATTATCAAGATATTCCTTCTTGACTTGAACTCTGTGCCCATTAATTGTCTGCTTCCCGGCCTTCACCTTCGAGAAAGGTTGACCCTTTGCGAAAGCAACAACGCCTGTAGTTTGGAAGTCTCGAACCTCAACGAAGCCGCTTTCGATTGTCTTAAAGGAAAATATCTCTGGGTTTGTTTTCAGCAAACTTTGTATATCGGATTGAATCGAAGATAGCACCGCTGCGTATGCGGATGCTGCCCCCATGTACTGAGTGATGCGATTCTTGGCAATTATATGTATCTTTGGAAGTGCGCGTTTTGCGTCTTTGAGTTTTGTTGCGAACGCATAGGATGCATATATCTCGGAAGGCAGCTTCAAACCGTAGATCAGAGAAAATGCATTTTGTATTGCTCGCCGAGAAGAATCGTCTGCCATAACAGGCAGAATGATTTTATCCGTGGTTGCAAGAGCAATCTGCGTGTATAGAGAAAAGCTCGGATTACAATCCATGAATATCGTGTCATACTCTTTATTTATTTGTTCTAGGAATGTCTTCAACCAGTCGATTACGGCAATCCATGCATTTGTTCCCGGAATATTCTGATTCGCCAAGGTGTTGACGGCGTTGGCTTGTAGTTCAAGCAGGGGATCACCGCATACCAAGTCAATGTTTGTAGCAATTTCCTTGTTGTATGCGTTCGGCTTTGTAATGAAGTCGTGGGCGTTAAATACTGGGGGAGTGTATGGCGAGGGCAGACGAAGCTGGAAGTACCCACCGAGACTGCACCTTGGAACTTGACCGTGACGCCCCAGGAGTTTTTCGCTGCCCTTGTTATTCAAACCTCCCAACATCAACTCGGAAAGATTTGCTTGCGGACATATATCTATTGCCAGCACCTTTTTTTCTGGGTGGTCTTCAGCGTATCGTGTAATAGATTGAAATGCGAGGCTCGTTTTACCGGTTCCACCCTTGTTGTTCCAAAATGTGTACCTCATAATTATTTACCCTCCGCCCCGCAGGGCACGTTTAGACGAAATCCTGTCTATATTTGACAGTGTATAGTCTTCGCCGGACGATGTAAAGCGTAAAATGGACTTCGTCGTGGCACTACTGTGCGATGTTTGTGGGCGATCCGCCCCCGTTTGTTTGTCTTCCGTGTGCTTCAGCTACTCCACGACTGACTGTGCGCTGCGCTGCCATGCGGTAACGATCATGTCGCGCAGCATGGTTGCGCCAGCGGCCAACCGCTCGGCGGTAAAGGTGCGCGATTGCGCGCTGCCCGCGCCGAGAAAGCCGCTTTGCTGATCCAGCCGATAGACCTCCTCCACTTGTTGATGCGTAGTGCGCAGGTAGGTCACGAAGGCGGAAAAGGGCTGGCCGACGAGTGGACGCGCCGTCTCCGGCACCAGCGGCTTTACGTCGCTCTCGCGGAGGTTGGCCTGCACAAACGCCGTCTCAAAGCGGGCATGAATGCCGGGGGCGCGGCTATAGCCGTGCGGGTTGTCCGTCTCCGTCCATCCATTGTAGTTGAGCGTGGTGTGTAAGGGCTGGGAGCCATCGCCCACATAGTGGCCCAGCCATCCAATGTCATACAGAATGGCCTGCTCCACGCCGTAGGTGTTCCGGTGCGCCGCGTGGCGCGCGCGATAGCCGCGCATGTCGGCTTGCAGCCTTTCGTAGACTTCGTCCGCCTGCCAGGGCAGCAGGCCAACGTGCTGCGGCAGGAGTATCGCGGCAATCTGGGGTTGCCGCTTTTGCGCGGCAAAGGACGCAGCATACGCATCGCGAAGGAAATCAAAACGATACGGCGGCAGGCCATGCGGCTCAATGGCATCGGCCCATTCCAGATCAATAAAATGCTCCGGGGCCTGCGCCGCGCTTAACTCTAGCTCTGCCGGGGAGCGCCAACGATCCGGCTCCGGGCCAAGATACTCCACCTCGCGGATCGCCTGCGGCGCGCGTAGAAACGCGGGCACGTCGGCAGGCAGTTTCTCCATCGCGACGCGGTTGATGAGCTTGTGGCCCTCCTTGCCCCAGCCAAAACACGCGGGCGCGGCCAGCAGCGGCAGCAGCAGGGCGAAAGCGAAGCGGCGGAGAAGGATCGGCGGACGAAGCATATGCGACAAGTATAGGAGCGCGCGCATCTCCTCGCGAACGCGCCAAAGAAATACAGGGCGCATCGTGCCATATCGAGAAGCAACCATCTTCTCTTCCCGCAATGACGCGCCTGTATTCTCGCGACGGTGGGCGGAAATTTACAGAAAATCCCCAGAAAGGGCTGGCTGTTTTTGATATTCTGAAAGCGTATGCCAACCAAGAAGGAAATTCTCAACCATCCCATTCGCCACATCGACATTAAACAGCACAACGTAACCACTCTGGTCGATGCCATGCAGCACATGGCCTACAGTTCACGCGATCTGGCCCGCGCTGCCGATATCTACACGCGCATGTTGCGCGACCAGGATTGCGGCGTAATTCTGTGCCTGGCCGGTTCGCTCATCAGCGCCGGGTTGAAGCAGGTTTTTGTCGATCTGCTACGCAACAACATGGTCGATGCCATCGTCTCGACCGGCGCCAACATTGTCGATCAGGACTTCT
>DAHXNK010000002.1:18516-59804 GCA_027365415.1 Acidobacteriaceae bacterium | reverse complement strand
AGAAAGTGGTGTGATCTAGCTCACATCTGAGGAGCGGGGCAACGGGGCAAAATGGTGGGTGGGACGAGGTGAGCGGAGAGGAAGTACATGCGAGAACCGAAAACAGTGATCCTTGATGGAAATGAAGTGGCCGCTTCTGTGGCGTATCGGCTCGCGGAAGTAATTACGATCTACCCGATCACGCCCGCCTCCACAATGGGCGAGTGGGCCGACCAGTGGAAAGAGGAGGGGCGCAAAAACATCTGGGGTTCAGTGCCCTTTGTTGCCGAGTTGCAGAGCGAAGGCGGAGCCGCCGGAGCCATGCACGGCGCGCTTCAGGCTGGGGCCTTCAGCACCACCTTCACCGCCTCGCAGGGGCTGCTGCTCATGATCCCCAACATGTACAAGATTGCGGGCGAGCTGACCTCCAACGTCATTCATGTAACCGCGCGCACCATTGCCACCCATGCGCTGTCCATCTTCGGCGACCATTCGGATGTGATGGCCTGCCGTGCCACCGGTTACGCCATGCTTGCCTCCAGCTCCGTGCAGGAGGCGGGCGATCTGGCGCTCATCTCTCATATCGCTACGCTGGAGTCGCGGATTCCGTTCATGCACTTCTTTGACGGCTTCCGCACCTCGCATGAAATCAACAAGGCCGTTGCCATCTCCGATGACGTGATTCTGGCGCTGCTGGAGGAGAAATATCTGGCTGCCCATCGCGAACGCGCGCTCAGTTCGGATCGGCCCATTCTTCGTGGCACGGCACAGAATCCCGACGTATTTTTTCAGGCCCGCGAGGCTGGCAATCCTTTTTATCTGGCCTGCCCCACGATCGTGCAGGATGCGATGAATCGCTTCGCCGCGCAAACCGGACGGGCCTATCATCTGTTCGATTATGTTGGCGCTCCCGATGCGGATCGCGTGCTTATTCTGATAGGGTCGGGCGCTGGCGCGGTGGAAGAAACCATCGATCATCTGAACGCGCAGGGGGAGAAGCTGGGCCTGCTCAAGGTGCGCCTGTATCGCCCCTTTGCTGCCGAGGCATTTCTTGCCGCGTTGCCAAAGACGGTGCAATCCATCGCGGTGCTGGATCGCACTAAGGAGCCGGGCGCGCTTGGCGAGCCGCTCTATCAGGATGTTGTTACCGCCTTCAGCGAGGCTTTTTCCAGTGGAGACGCTCCCTTCGCGCAGCAGCCACGCATCATTGGTGGACGCTACGGCCTCTCTTCCAAGGAGTTCACCCCGGCGATGGTCAAGGGGGTCTTTGATGAACTGAAAAAGCCGCGCATGAAGAATCACTTCACCATCGGCATTCAGGATGATGTTACCCACACCAGCCTGGACTATGATCCAGAGTTCTCCACCGAAGACCCGCGCACCGTGCGCGCGCTTTTCTACGGCCTTGGCTCGGATGGAACCGTCGGAGCCAATAAAAATTCCATCAAAATTATTGGCGCGGAGACATCGAACTACGCGCAGGGCTTCTTTGTGTATGACTCGAAGAAGTCTGGCTCGGTGACAACCTCACATCTGCGCTTTGGCCCGAATCCGATCCGCTCGACCTATCTCATCAGCAAAGCCAACTTTGTGGCCTGCCACCAATTCTCCTTTCTGGAGCGCATGGATGTTTTGACCGCAGCGGCTCCGGGGGCTGTCTTTTTGCTGAACGCTCCTTACGGCCCGGACGAAATATGGGATCACCTGCCGCGTGCGGCGCAGGAGAGCATCCTCAAAAAGAAACTTCAGTTCTACGTCATTGACGGCTATACCGTGGCGCGTGAAGCTGGAATGGGCAATCGCATCAACACAGTCATGCAGACCTGCTTCTTCGCCATCAGCGGCGTGCTTCCGCGTGACGAAGCCATTGCACAAATCAAGAAGGCCATCCAGAAAACCTACGGCAAGCGCGGCGATGCCGTGGTGCAGCAGAACTTTGCCGCCGTCGATGCCGCTCTTGCCCATCTGCATCCAGTAAAGTTGCCGGAAAAAGTCTCTTCATCTTTTGACGTTCTACCCATTTTTCCCGCCGCAGCTCCAGCGTTTGTACATAGCGTTCTGGGCGTCATGGCCGCAGGGCATGGAGATACCTTGCCAGTCAGCGCGCTACCTCCCGGCGGAACCTTCCCCACTGGCACGGCGCAGTGGGAGAAACGGAATATCGCCCAGATCATTCCGGTTTGGGACGAAGGACTTTGCATTCAATGCGGCAAGTGCGTGCTGGCCTGTCCCCACGCGGTGATCCGCGCCAAGGTGTATGACCAGTCGCTGCTTCCCAGCGCCCCGCCCACTTTCAAGAGCGCCAAGCCCAGGTGGCGCGGCATGGATCAGGAACTCTATACGTTGCAGGTGGCGCCGGAGGATTGCACCGGATGCCGTCTTTGCGTCGAGGTCTGTCCGGTCAAGAGCAAAAGTGAAGCGCGGCACAAGGCCATCAACATGGAGACGCAGGCTCCGCTGCGCGAGGCGGAAGCGGAAAACTGGAAATTCTTTGAAGCGCTGCCCTCCGTGGCTCGAAATCGCCTCTCCCACGGGCAGGTCAAGGACATTCAACTCCTCGATCCGCTCTTTGAGTTCTCTGGAGCTTGTGCTGGCTGCGGCGAGACGCCGTACATCAAGCTGCTCACGCAACTCTTTGGCGACCGCCTCTATATTGCCAATGCCACGGGCTGTTCTTCCATCTACGGAGGCAACCTGCCCACCACGCCCTATACGGTGAACAAGAACGGGCGCGGCCCCACCTGGGCAAACTCCCTTTTTGAAGACAATGCCGAGTTTGGCCTAGGTATGCGGCTGGCGCTGGATCAGCAAAAGTTCTACGCAGAGCAGCTCTTGCAGCGCCTCGCCTCCACGGTCGGCGACGATCTTGTTGCCGCTGTTCTGGCTTCCGGCCAGTCCACGGAAGATGAGATTGAGTCGCAGCGCGAGCGGGTCAAGCTGGTTCGGGAAAAATTAGCCGGGGCAAACTCCGTGGAGGCCCGCAGCCTGCTGACCATTGCTGACTCTCTGGTTCGCAAGAGCGTCTGGCTGGTGGGCGGCGATGGCTGGGCCTACGATATCGGCTTTGGCGGCCTCGATCATGTGCTTGGCTCCGGCCAGAACGTCAAGGTGCTGGTGCTCGATACGGAGACCTATTCCAACACTGGCGGTCAGATGTCCAAAGCCACACCGCGCGGCGCGGTGGCCAAGTTTGCAGCAGGCGGCAAGCCCAACGGCAAGAAAGACCTTGCGATGGAGGCCGTCAGCTATGGCTCGGTCTACGTGGCTCGCGTGGCAATGGGCGGCAGCGACGCGCAGACCGTCAAGGCATTTCAGGAGGCCGAAGCCTATCACGGCCCGGCGTTGATTCTTGCCTACAGCCCCTGCATTGCCCACGGGTACGATCTTGCCTACGGCATGGAGCAACAGAAAAATGCGGTTCTCTCCGGCCACTGGCCGTTGATGCGCTACAACCCGGAACTGCGCGAGCAGGGCAAAAATCCCTTCCTGCTCGACTCCAGAGTCCCCTCCATTCCGCTCAAGGAGTACAGCTATCACGAGGCCCGGTACACCATGCTTGCGCGCAGCCATCCTGATGTCGCCAAAAAACTCCTTCAGGAGGCGCAGGACGATGTCGAGCGCGAATGGCGGGTCTACTCCAGCCGCGCCGCTATGCCGGGACGCGCAGCTACGCCAAACATCGCTCCGCCGGAACCGGAAGGCGAGGTTGCGCCTCTGGGCAAGGTGGAGGAGGAAGCATGATCGACCTGTGTACCGACTATCTTGGCCTGAAGTTGAAGAGTCCCCTGGTCGCTTCCTCCTCGCCACTAAGTGAGTCGGTCGAAAATATTCTGCGTTTGGAAGAAGCCGGGGCCGCTGCCGTGGTGCTTTCGTCGATCTTTGAGGAGCAGCTTGCGTTGGAGAGCAAGGCTCTGGATCACGATCTTTCTCGCGGCACGGAATCCTTCGCGGAGTCGCTCAGCTACTTTCCTGCATACGACGATTATCTCCAGGGACAGGATGCCTACCTCAACCGTCTGCACCGCGCCAAGAGCCGCGCCAGCATCCCGATCATCGCCAGCCTGAATGGAGCCTCGGCGGGCGGCTGGGTGCGCTTCGCCAAGGAGATCGAACAGGCGGGAGCCGACGCGCTGGAACTGAACACCTACTCGCTGGCTACGGGATTTCTAAAAACCAGCGCCATGATTGAAGAAGGAATCGTCGATCTGGTGTATCGCATCAAACAGAGCACGAGTATTCCCATTGCCGTCAAATTGTCGCAGCAATACACCAGCATTCCCCATCTGGCTCGGCAACTGGATGATGCCGGAGCCGACGCGCTGGTTCTCTTCAATCGTTTTTATCAGCCGGATTTTGATATTGAAAACCTCAACGTCATTCCCAAGCTCACACTCAGTCGCCCAGAAGAACTGCTTCTCCGGCTGCATTGGGTCGCCATTCTCTATGGGCATTTGCGCGCGGGACTGGCCGTTACCGGGGGAGTTCACAGCGCGGAAGACGTTCTCAAATCCATTATGGCGGGCGCGCAGGTGGCCATGACTGCCTCGGCGCTGCTGAAGCATGGCACCTCGCACCTAACAACGATGCAGACCGATCTGACGCGCTGGATGGAGGAACACGAATATCAATCCATTCGCCAGATGCGCGGCAGCTTGAGCCGCCGTTCGGTTCCCGATTCTTCCGCATTCGAGCGCGGCAACTACATTCGCACTTTGAGCAGCTACACCTTGCGGCAGAAAGACGCACAACCCCGGCCTGGCTGACGATCCGGCGTTTCTGAGCCAAAATCAACATGGAGAGCCGACGGTCGGCATCTCTGGACTACAATGAAATGTGGCAAAAAAGGTTTGAATCTCCGGGGATGTTCCCCAAACAACGTCTCGACACACGGCAACATATCTACATACGGAAGGGATGCACTCTTAAATGACCACCAGCGGTCTTGTGGCGCAGGGCCAGACAACATCGAGCCTTGTTCGTGGAGGAAAACAGATTGTCAATGACTTTTCCATCCAAATTGCAACTGTCAACGGCTCTGGATCGCAATCGGCGAACAGTGTCCTGCTTCGCAGTATCTTCCGCATGGGCGTGCCCGTATCGGGCAAGAACCTCTTTCCATCCAACATTGCGGGACTTCCCACTTGGTACACCATTCGCGTCAGCAAGCATGGATGGGTCGCGCGAAAAACGGACATTGATGTTTTGATCGCCATGAATCCGGAGACCGCGCAGCAGGATGTACTCTCCCTGAGCGCAGGTGCGGCTGTCATTTATGACGAATCCTTCAAGCTCAACGAGCGGCGCGCGGATGTGACCTTCTACCCCGTGCCCTTTGACCAACTGACGGCCTCTACTGGCGCCGATGCCAAGATTCGCAAGCTGGTCAAGAACATGGTCTACGTGGGCGTCGCGGCCCAGTTGCTCTCCATTGACATGGAGTGGATCGAAAAGTCGGTTCGCAAGCAGTTTGCCAAGAAGGTCAAAGCCGCTGAGTTAAACCTGAGCGCTGTCCGCGCTGGCTTTGAATATGCTGCAAGTTCTCTGACTCAGCAGAATCCCTATCTTGTCGAGCCGATGAATGCCACACAAGGCAAAATCATCATCGACGGCAACGCCGCCGCCGCAATGGGAGCCATGTTTGCCGGAGTCACCGTCGTGACTTGGTATCCCATTACGCCGTCCTCTTCTGTCGTCGAACAGCTCATCGACTACATGAAAAAGTACCGCATCGAGCAGGATGGCAAGGCCAGCTTCGCCATCGTGCAGGCGGAGGATGAACTCGCTGCCATCGGCATGGTAATTGGCGCAGGATGGGCCGGTGCCCGCTCCATGACCGCGACCTCCGGGCCAGGAATTTCGCTGATGGCGGAGTTTGCAGGACTCGCCTACTTTACCGAGATTCCCGGTGTCATCTTTGATGTTCAGCGCACTGGCCCCTCCACCGGAATGCCCACCCGCACCTCGCAGGGCGATCTCACTTTTATCGCGGGACTTTCGCATGGCGACACCAAGCACGTCATGCTGATCCCCGCATCGGTCAAAGAGTGTTACGAGTTTGGCATTGCGGCCTTCGATATCGCCGAGCAGATGCAGACACTGGTTTTTGTGCTCTCGGATCTCGATCTCGGCATGAATAACTGGATGTCGGAGCCATTTGAGTATCCAGAGAAACCCATCCAGCGCGGCAAGGTTCTCAATGCCAAGCAACTGGAGGAACTCGGCGGCTTTGCCCGCTATAAAGACGTGGATGGCGATGCGATTCCATATCGCACGTTGCCGGGAACCGATCATCCCGCTGCCGCCTACTTTACACGCGGCTCCGGCCACAATGAGAAGGCTCTCTACTCCGAGCGACCCGACGAGTACGAAAACAACATGCTGCGTTTGGCGCGGAAGTTTGAGACCGCAAAGACGCTCGTTCCGCAGCCAATCCTGGAAGGAGATGGCAAGCAGAAGATCGGCATTATCGCCTTTGGCACCAGCCACTGGGCGGTGATCGAGAGCCGCGATCAACTGGAGCGCGAGTCGCATCTGGAAACCGACTATCTTCGCGTCCGCGCCTATCCCTTTACGCAGGAGATTCACGATTTCGTCGCCAGCCATGAGCGAATTTATGTCGTCGAGCAGAATCGTGATGCTCAGATGCTCCACCTGTTGAAGGTCGATCTTGATCCGGCGCAGACCGTCAAACTGCGCTCTGTGCTGCACTTCAACGGACTGCCCATCGACGCGCGCACACTCACCACTGCAATCGCCTCGCAGGAAGGAGCAGGCAAATAATCATGTCCACGCCATCTGTATCGCCCAAGCCCGTCAAGACCAATCGCATCGGTCTCCAGATTCTGGATTATCGCGGTGGTAAGACCACGCTGTGCGCCGGTTGCGGCCACAATGCCATCTCCGAGCGCATCACCGAAGCGTTTTATGAAATGGGAATTCAGCCGGAGCGCGTGATGAAGATGAGCGGCATCGGCTGTTCCTCCAAATCTCCGGCGTATTTCATGTCCCGCTCCTTCAGCTTCAACACTGTGCATGGACGAATGCCCTCGGTCGCCACCGGCGCGCTGCTGGCCAACAAGACCATGCGCTCCATCGGCGTCAGCGGCGATGGCGACACCGTCTCCATTGGCATGGGCCAGTTCATCCATCTGCTGCGCCGCAATGTTCCGATGATTTACATCATCGAAGACAATGGCGTGTATGGACTCACCAAAGGCCAGTTCTCCGCGACCGCCGACATTGGGTCGAAGTTGAAGACAGGCGTCATCAATGATCTGCCCGCCATCGACACCTGCGCGCTGGCGATTCAGATTGGCGCGACCTTTGTCGGGCGTTCCTTCTCCGGCGATAAAAAGCAGCTCTCCGCCATGTTGAAGGCAGCGGTCGCGCATCAGGGCACCGTCATGCTGGATGTGATCTCGCCCTGCGTCACCTTCAACGACCACGAGGGATCGACCAAGAGCTACAAGTACATGCAGGAGCACGAAGAGGCCATCAGCGAAGTGGGCTTTGTTCCTCACTTTGAAGACATTGCCGTCGAGTACGATCCCAACACCACCGTCGATGTTCGCCTGCACGATGGCTCGCATCTGCGCCTCCGCAAGCTGCATGAGGGCTACGATCCCACAGATAAGGTTCAGGCCACAAAGATGCTGATGGAATCGCACGCCAAAGGCGAAGTGCTCACCGGGGTTTTCTATGTGGATACGCAGAAGCCGGATTTCGCTTCGCTCCTCAACATGGTGGATGAGCCGCTGGCGACATTATCCCAGGAGCGCGTCCGGCCTCGCCGCGAAGTATTGGCGGAGATCATGGACGCGCATAGCTGATCGTCGGAAAACCTGGTAGACAGGGCAGAAGAGATCGGGCCGTCACTTTGAGATATAGTGACGGCCCGATTTGCTTGAGGGAAGTTCTGAACACGCCCTAGTTTGCTGGCGGCACCATGACCGTCACATGGACGGGAGCCTTCAGCGTAAAGTGCAGGATGGACTCTGCCGGGATATTGACCTGCTGGCCTCGCGTGACGGCATTGACTCCGGCACCGGTACCAGCGCCAGCAGCTCCCCCAATCAACGCGCCTCGACCCCCACCAGCAAGCGCGCCAATCAGCGTGCCCAGCAG
Organism: Acidobacteriaceae bacterium; assembly: GCA_027365415.1. Taxonomy (GTDB): domain Bacteria; phylum Acidobacteriota; class Terriglobia; order Terriglobales; family Acidobacteriaceae; genus JAJZIJ01. The sequence goes on along the minus strand of DAHXNK010000002.1, from coordinate 51,701 downwards.
CGCTCCACCCACGGCTTTTTCGGTGGTGTTTTTGCCGCGCGCTGGCCCCAGTTGCAGCAACGGCTGCGTCACAAGAATGATCTGGCTTCCCTGATCGGTGATCTGCGTCAGTTCCAGAGAAAGCTCGGCTCTGCCCGTAAAGTGCGCCGCATCTTTGGCTTCGATGACGCGGCCCGTAATGCTCGATCCGCGCGGAATGGCGACTACGCCGTCCACAACCAGATTTGAGGCCAGCGCCCCCTGAAAGCTCGCATTAGACTGCGTAACCCCCGTTTCCAGCGTCCCGGAGAGGCGGAAGGGAATATCCGTGCCCGGCGGCAACGTGAGGTTTTCTGCCACAGGCTGCGGTGGTGGTGGCGGAGTTACGGGAGGCGGAGGCGGTGGTGGCGGCGGCATTGGCTGAGACTGTTCCACTGGAGGAGTGATCGGCGGCGGTGGCGGTGGAGTATTCTCTACCACATGCCGATGGCGGGGTTTGGGCTGGCGCGGTGCGGCGGGAGCCGGCTGGGGAGCAGGAGCGGCGGCGCGTACTGGCGCGACGACCAGATTGTTGACAACGGTTTTTACCCCGGCGACCTGCGCAGCATCGGCAGCAGCTAATTCGCGGGCCGCGTCATCATTGACGTTGCCAGAAAGCGTGACCACTCCGTCAACGGACTGAACCTGAATGGGCAGAGCCGCAAGCGCATTCTCCGAGGCGATCTGGCGCTCAATCTGAGCGGTAATCTGATTGTCGTTGATTGGGGCGGGCTGCGCTGCGGGGGCTGCAGGCTGCGCTGTCTGCGGCGGAGGCGCGGGCTGTTTGTTGCACCCGATACCCAGCAGTATGGCCGTAGCCAAGGCGCTGAGCGGCAAAAAATATCGAAGATGCGTGCGATGCATGGTGAGTTCTCCCTTGAGAGCGTTTCTTGGAAGCCTTTTGTTCTGATAGTGTAAGCGTTCGAGAGCAGATTTGCAGCCGAAAGTCGCCACGATTGCCAGAGAATCAGCGAATCTGTGTACTCTGTCCCACAAGCAAAGAGGATGTCCGCTGCCTACCCTGTGTTCTTGGACACGAAGTGGAAGCAAAGGTTGCAGAGAACTTTGCATCCTAACATTTCAGGAGTGGGCATGGGAGCAGGGAGAAATTGCTCATCCATGCCGCATTTGCTACCATCCCCAGCAGGGATACATCTCACGGTAAGGCGAAGGAGAAACACCAATGGAAGAAAAAGATACCACCAGCATCGGTTGGTTTGTTGTCGGTTTGACTCTCGGCGCGCTTCTGGGGGTTCTGTTTGCTCCAAAGTCCGGCAAGGAAACGCGGGAGGGGTTGGCCGAGGGAACGCGCGAAGGGCGCGATTATCTGGCAGCGCGTGGACGGCAGGCGCAGGAGCGAGTCAGATCCCTTGTGGAGCGCGGAAAAGAGCAGGTAAACGACTTCGCGGAAAAAACAAAAGGAATTATGGAGCGTGGCCGGGCGCAGTGGAGCGGACTGGTCGATGATAAAGACCGCGACGCTATGAGCGGATCCGCAGAACGTATCGCTGCAGCAATGGAGGCCGGAAAAGAGGCTTTTCGTTCCAGCACGAGTGAAAGTCACTCCTAACAACAGGCGCATTGCGCTGAAGGATCGAGAGGAAGTCTATGCTCCCAGGCCATTGGATGTTACTTTTTACGATTTTCATTGCCGTCACGGCGGCTGGAGTACTGATCCAAGCAGGTGTTTTGCTGGCGATCTACGTTGGCATACGCCAAGCCGAGCGCGGCGCGATGAAAAAAATTGATGATATCCGCGATGACATCGCTCCGTTTCTACAGTCAGCCCAGGCTCTGCTCGAAGAGACCGGGCCAAAGATTCGCGCCATCGCTGACAATTTACAGATCGCCAGCGAGCATATCCGCACGCAGGTAGGACAAACCAATGATGCCGTGACGGATATTGCCTGCCGCACACGCCAACAAGCGGAGCGCGTTGACGCGATGGTAACGGAGGTTCTGGATACGCTTGCCGATGGAGCGCGTCTGGTTCAGGACAGCATCTTGGTACCGTTGCGACAGTTGGGCGGATGGTTCACCGCAGCGCGAACCATTCTGGACACGTTGCGCCGTCCAGAGCGCAAATCGCGAACCTACGACGAGCACATATATTAGAGCCTACTCCCTCTAGGCGAGCCAGAGCATCAGAATCGTGTCGGCATTCCTTGTATGTCGGCGCCCGCTGGAAAAAGGCCTTCCCTGTATCACCAAGAGGAGATCAGCGGGTTCTACAATGGCACGCATTTTGTAAAAATATAAAATTTCTTGCATTTTTCTCTTGGCTTTTGCTGGATGTAGCGTACTCTTACAGCCAGAGTACACCCTACATTCAGGAACATTGCAGGTTTTGCGATGAAGTCAAAGGTTCTGGTCGTCGATGATGACCCGCTGGTGGCTGATACCCTGCGCCTGATCTTTCAAAAGCGCGGGTATGACTGCCGAGCGTCGTATTCTGGGAAAGATGCCTTGGCTTGTGCTGAGGATTTTCCTCCCGAACTTTTGCTGTGCGACATCACCATGCCAATGATGGATGGTCTGGAGGTTGCAACCTCCATCGCGAGGAAACTTCCCGGCTGCCGCGTCTTACTCCTGACAGGTCACTATACCAACCTTATCCCCGCGCACAAATGTGCCCGCTCACTCAAAGCGCCGAATCGCGTGATGGTGAAGCCAGCGTTACCAGAAGAACTGCTGCAACAGGCCCACACACTGCTGCACATGGAATTCTAAGGTAACAGCGCCTAAGGAATCTTTGCGCATGGATCAAATCGTAGCAGGACTTTCAATGGTCGAGATGGCAATCTGCATCTCTGTGTCTGCGGATGCGCTAAGCAGAGGCCAGCCTTTACGTAAAACGTAGTCGAGCCATGTGCCAGCGATCAGCGAGGTTAGGACAGCCGCGAGAACAAGCATTGTATAGAACTTTGGGCTGATAATACCGGCCTCGAACGCAACGCTGGCGAGTACGATTCCTGGTCCGCCGCGCGCGTTCGTCGCGATAGCCTGCCCCCAATTTCCGCACACGTCTGAGTTCAATTAACCAGCCGCTATTCTTGGCTGCGAACTCTGCTGATGTCAAGTAGCTCAGACTGCTGTGCGGTCTACGCTCGTTGTAATCGCGCCGCCAATTCGTGATGATTCTTCTGGCCTCGAACAAATTCTGGAACCAGTGAATCCGCAAACATTCCTCGCGCAACTTCCCATTAAAACTTTCCACGATACCATTCTGCGTGGGCTTGCCGGGATGGATGTGAACCAGTTCGATCCTGCGATCCAGCGCCCAAGCCAGAAAGTGCCGACTCGTCAGCTCCGGGCCATTATCGCAACGAATCGCCTGTGGCAGTCCGCGTTCGGCGATGATCCCATCCAGCACGCGCGTCACGCGCAGACCTGCAAAACTTGTATCGACCTCCATCGCCAAACACTCGCGCACGCCGTGTTTGCGCTTCTTCCGGCGCGGCGCCAGTCCTGCTTCGCGATAGATTCGATCATTCGCTTATCAATCTTTCTGAATTTGTACAAAGTGAATGGTTCTTCGTTCATCTGAGACCTCTCGCGCAATTTACGCATTGTCAGTATGAGCCATTCCGCGACATGCTCACCTGGTACCCCGCTGCCAGCAAATAGAGCGTCATGCTTCACAACGCTTGTCATCCCGAGCGGAGCATCTCGCCTGTGGCGAGATGCTCCGTCGAGGGAACTGCGTTTTGTTCTGCAAGAAGCACCGACCCATTCGGTACGGAAAATACAAACGCAGTTCCCTCCACTCCGGTCGCCACGGCGACCTTCGGTCGGGATGACAGTGTTCGCAGCGGGCACCCGCGACTACACTGGAGGTATGCATAAATGGCTCCCTCTGAAACGGAATCCGGCGGCGTTGGGCTGTCTGACGTTGCCTCTTTTTCTGACACTCGCGGGCTGCCGCTCCCGCTCTCCTTATGTGCAGACCACGCTGGTCAACGAGGGCGCAACCACGGCGCAAAATATCGAAGTGGATTATCCCAGCGCCAGCTTTGGCGTCTCCAGCCTGCCACCCGGCGGCAGCTTCACGTATCGCTTCCAGATTCAGGGATCGGGGCACCTGCAATTACTCTACGTGGACAGCGCGAAGCACGCGCATAGCGAGACCGGCCCCTACGTTGTTGAAGGACAGGCAGGCACGCTGCGCATCGCCATCGGCGGCGCGGACAAGAACCCTTGGACAATGCAGTTGATGCCGCAGGCAAGGGATCCGAAGGAATAATCGGAGGGATGGAGGGATGGAACGCAGGTTCCTCGACGAGAACGCCCGCCGGATAGCGGGCGTTCTCGATCAAAATCATGCCACAGATCAGTGAATGACCGACTGGAAGAGATCGGAATTCAGCAGCGTCCCAAAATCATTGTCCGATGCAGAGAACCGTACCTGCAACGTGCTGCCAGTGCTGGTGATATGCGTGTCATCAATGGCCGTTTTTTCCGCCGGCGTAGCGCCCATCTTTTTGTAGAGAGCCGCCGCGCTCAGCAATGACGACATCGTTGCCGCAGACATGATATCGGGCGTCATCACATCCAGATTGAACTTGACGTCAGGCTCAAAATCCATCGAATACCGCGAGCCGAGCAGCCGCTTCTTGACCGTATCGTAATCGGCTACCTGCGCAGCCTGTCCCATCACGGATTGCATCATCGTCTGCGTGCCCTTGGCATCCAGAATGCTCCACACCGCATCGTTCTGCGTGATGGGGAGCAAGTTCTGCATATCACTGTTGGTTAAAAAACTGGGCGTGATGCCATCCCGCGCGTTCAACGAGGCTTTGACCGATTCCAACGCGCCAAAGAGCATAGTGGTCTGCTCCAGAAATGCAACCTCCATGCCGCTGCCCATCGGATAGATGATGGTGTTGCGAATCTTGGTTCCCTTTACTTTTCTTTTCTTGAATCCAGCAAGGATTTCCGTGGTCGGAAATTGGCCGCTGGCAATACCAACGATGCTCAACTGATGCGTCTTCGGATCACGAAAGGAGATGAAGGCGAGCTGGTCAATGCTCCGGCCCACGTTCATGCCAGAGTGCTCCAGCGCATCCTGCAAGCTCTTCAACTCCGGCGGCAACACCTTGTTGCGTAACTGCATGGCGATGCTGGAATTCAACATTGCCTGATAATCCACCACGATCAACTGCTGCACATCAAAGGGAATCGCAGCCTGGGATTGCGTGGCTAGGGAAGAGGCCATCGCAGTTAGGGACAACCCTCCCGCAACAGCAAACATAAATAAGTAGCGGAAAATACCTTTGGAACATTTCATTGTGACTCTCCTTTGCTGCAAAACCTTGGAAAATACGAAGCCTCGGCAAATGTACACAGCTTCTTCCACAACTACACGCGGCGAACGATGACTGTGGTTTCGTGACGCGCATCGCAAGAAAACTTCGATCCAGTACCCTCGAATCACGGCCATGCCAGCGGCGATTCCAGTTTACACTCCAGCGTCCGCTCCTGTATCTGAGCGCCAATGGCCAAAGCCATCCATTCGCTGCCCGGCTCCAGCGCCGCCTGTGGTACCAGACCGATAAGCTCGACTCGATCCAGCCGCGCTCCGGCGTGCAAGGCGGCCTGTTTTACGGCAGCGTACACCATGCTGATCGGGGTGACGCGGAAGTTGGTGATGTTCATGGAAACCTGCGCATGTCCCCCGACTGTCACACCCATTGCTTTGACCCCCATCAGCCCGCCGCTCGATGCGCGCACCTCGCGAGCAATGGCGCGGGCGACACCTACATTGGACGTATCCAGATCGACATTGCAGGCAATCAAAAATTGTCGCGCGCCCACGGCGCAGGCTCCAGCAGTGGGATGTAGCGTGGGGCCACCCACATCAGGCCGTCGCGCTGGATTGTTGGCCGCTTCATGGCGCAGCCCTTCAAATTGCCCGCGACGAACGTTCTCCAGCAATACGCGATCAGGCCGCGTGGCTGCGGCTTCATAGAAATAGACAGGCACGCGATAGCGCTTCCATATCTCCTGCCCGGCGCGGTGGGCCAGCAGCACCGTCTCCGGCAGGGAGATGCCGTGGATGGGCACGAAGGGAAGAACATCGGCGGCTCCAATGCGCGGATGCACGCCGCGTTGTTGGGTGAGGTCAATCAACTCCGCTGCCCGACCCACGCCACGCACGGCAGCCTCCACCACGGCCTGCGGCGCGCCCGCAAGGGTGACTACGGAGCGATGATGGTCGCGATCCAACGACCAATCCAGCAGCGAAACGCCATCGACGCGCATGGCGAGAATGATCTTGCGAACCATCTCCGGGTCAGCGCCTTCAGAGAAGTTGGGCACGCACTCGACCAGCGGCCCACTCCCACTGCCAGGGGAATGGATTCCGCGCGCTGCGCTCAGTGTGCTCATTTCCACCATGTATATCCAATTTGAAATTGCACGCTGGCGTTGACTCCAGGATTTTTATCGCCCAAGCTGGCGCTGGAGATATGCTCCGCATTCCCGGCAAAGGTAATGGCCCGATTAGGCTTCAAAAAGTAATGGAAGCCTATGCCAAACTGCGGAGAAAAATTCCACACGCTGGTGGCAATGGGCGGGAATTTGTGATTCGTCCAGATCAACCCGCCCGCGCCCTGTATCCAGGGCAGGACGCGATGCCAGTGGACAAGATTCCAGCGCAGAATAATCGGCGTAACACTGAACCCGCTAAAGCTGCCTCCGGTGTGATATTGCACGGTTTGTGGCGGATTGCCCGTGGTCACGGAAACAATTTCTTTGGGCGTGAATACCTGCCAATACGGCATCGCGTCAACCGCGTACTCGAATTGCCCGTGCAGAATGCCCGGCCCGACAGCTCCGGTGAGTACCTTGCCCAGACGCACGCCCGCATTGAAAAAGTGGTAGTCCGTTCCGGGATGACTGTGGGTGCCGAAGCCGCCGTCGAGAAACACGCCATACTCCCAAGGATCGGGATGCAGCAATGCGGGAACGTCGATGCGACTGGCTGATGCCGCGGATGCAACGGAGGATGTGGAGGTGGATACAGTGGCCGCTACGGTCTGGGTTTGCGATAAAGACTGGGACGCGGACAACACAAGCAGAGCCAATAGTGTGGCTCCATAGAAAACAACGATTTTCTTCAAGACGACTTTACCTGCTATTGGAAAATTTTTGCCGCATGGCCCCGCGCCAATACATCCAACTAGCCTGCCACTTCTTCGAGTTGCTTGGCATCCACATCGAAATTCGAGTACACGTTCTGCACATCATCCTGATCTTCCAGCGCTTCGAGCAAGCGAACCATTTGCCCAACGGAGGCACCCTCCAGCCGCGTATAGGTGGAGGCAATCATGGTGATCTCGGCCATCGTCGTCGGCAGTCCCGCGCCTTTGACGGCAGCGGAAACGGCCTCAAACGCGGCAGGCTCGGTGAGGATCTCCCAAACATCGCCTTCATCGCGAATGTCATCGCCGCCAGCTTCCAGCACAATGCCCATCAGCTTGTCTTCATCGGCGGCGGATTTTGGAATCGCTATCAGGCCTTTCTTGGTAAACATCCAGGAGACGGAGTTGGACTCGCCCAGATTGCCGCCATTCTTGGCAAAGGCATGGCGAATTTCGCTGACGGTGCGGTTGCGATTGTCGGTCGTGACTTCCACGATAAGCGCCACGCCGCCGGGGCCGTAGCCCTCGAAGGTGATCTCCTCGTAATTGACACCTTCGATTTCGCCCGTGCCGCGCTGCGTTGCGCGCTTGATGTTGTCCGCTGGCATGTTCTCAGCCTTGGCTGCGGCAATGGCCGTGCGCAGGCGCGGATTACCATCCGGGTCGCCGCCGCCCGAACGGGCAGCTATCGTGATTTCCTTGATGAGACGGGTAAAGGCTTTGCCGCGCTTGGCATCCAGCGCGCCCTTTTTATGCTTGATGGTGGCCCATTTGGAATGGCCGGACATAATGAGAACCTCGAACGCAATGAAAAATCTAGGGGAGACAGCGCTGCAAGCGGCTGTCAGCATCCCCGTACAAGGCCAGATTTTACCACGACGCAAAGGTCGCCGCGCGATATCCATTCAGAATGACATTTTTATGGGGAGATGCTGCAATTTTCCACAAGGATGGCATCCTGCATGAAGGTCGTTTGCCGCAGCGAACGACCGAAGTGGAGAATCCAGTAAGGTCTGCGCTTCGTCAATGCAGCCAGCATTCTCTGGTTTCCCACACTCAAGCCAAAAGAAGGCTTGAATGGGGCACCTGCTCCCAAGATTATTGCACTATGGCTGATAGCGCCAGAGATCGTTGAGGTCGCCTAGCGCGCCAGTCGAGTCAGAACCATCCCCTCCAAAGAGCCAGAGGTTGCCGCTGCTGTCCATCCAACCGACAGCACTCTGCCGCATACTAGGGACGTTGCCCGCAGCGGCGATGCCTAGCGTGCCGTAGACACCGGGTGGCTCCAGCGGTAAGCCGCCATTGCCGCTAAGGTTCGGCGGCGGCAGCGCGAAGCGGCGGCCTGAACAAGCCTGTTGTGGAGACACTGGCTGTGGAAGTATGGAAATCGCAAAGAACGCGATTCCCACGCTCCCACAGCTTCGACGACGACGGGATTATCCCCTCAACCCCAGCGCATATGGGGTACGCATATCTGAGGACAAGGTCACTCCTCGCCTTGCTATCATAAAAGCATGACGACCGTGGATGTTCTCTATCGCTACGCCCAACACCCTAATGAAGATGTCATGCGTGCCCTGGGCAGTCTCCGCGAGGTCTATGGCATCCGCCAGCTTCGCTTTGACGAAGCCGCCTACACCGTGCGCGTGGAATATGATGCCACGCGACTGACCGCGCCCCTCGTTCTCCAATTGCTGCGCAGCAGCGGGCTGGACGTGGTGGAGGAAATCTCGCTGCTCGCGCCTGCGGAACCGATTGCAGCGCCTGCCCCAGCGCCCGCGCCCGCAGCGTGACAAATTTGCGCCGCCGGGTTGCTCACGAGCGCCGCAACTGATATCTTTTGAAAAGCAGTCTGTGTCTCCGCACATGCGCCCCTAGCTCAGTTGGATAGAGCGGCTGACTACGAATCAGCAGGTCGGGAGTTCGAATCTCTCGGGGCGCACCACAACTCTTCTTTCGCTCAAGCGAATATAAAACTGAGCGGACTCTTGCTACGAAAGATCGACATTTACAACATTCACGGCGCAGTACAATACCCCCATTCTGAACAATTCATCTTGCATATTAGGAAGCAGAACGCTCAGAGCGGGTGATTTCTGGAGTCTGTTGTAAGCTTGGGCTGAGAATCTTGAAGAGTTGAGTCAGCATGAGGTAGTTGTTGAAGAGATTGTGCCCCGCGCTGGTGAATAACGAGCGTGCTGCGAAGGGCTTGAAAATAGGCCTGCCGGAACTCTTCCGGCGGCTCTTATTTTGCGCCAGAGTGTATTTGACCTGTGTACCTGTAACCGTGAATTCCGGGTAGGGCGCGTGAAGACGATTTTCAGGCAAAAGTAAAACCCGCTGATTTAGCGGGCTTTAGCGGATGCTATATGGTAGCGCTAACGGGAATCGAACCCGTGTTTTAAGATTGAGAATCTCACGTCCTAACCCCTAGACGATAGCGCCACGGCGACTCCTTCCAATATACGGAACCTTGCGCCATTGGACAATACTTCCCTACTTTTGGGTAGTGGATCAATTTGAAAGGCTTACCCTCAGAGGCTGAAGCCCGTTCCCTTCAATGCAAATTTGAATTGACCACTCTCCGCTGCGGAAATCGTGCCCGCTGTCTCTCCCCGTCACGACAGTCGAGCACCACGCCGTTTAGTATTTGAATCAGCCATGCTGACTGACGAGCCGACTTCCTCCGCCCTATCTTCTCGAAGCCGTGTGCGTTGGGTAATCTGCGCCATGTTGTTCTTCGCCACCTCGAAGAACTATCTGGATCGGCAGGTGCTCGGCATCTTGGCTGACACGCTGCAACAGCAATTCCACTGGACGGAAGCGCAGTATGGCTATATCATTGGCAGCTTCCAACTGGCGTATGCCATCGGACTGACCTTTGCTGGGCCGCTGATTGACCGCATCGGAACGCGTATTGGGTACGCGGTGATGGTTGCGGTTTGGAGTCTGGCCTCCGCAGCCCACGCGCTGGCGCATTCGATCCTGGGCTTTGGCATTGCGAGGTTTTTTCTTGGTTTGGGCGAGGCGGGGAATTTTCCTGCGGCCATCAAGACCACGGCAGAGTGGTTTCCGCAGACGGAGCGCTCCTTTGCCACAGGAATCTTTAATGCTGGCGCGAACGTGGGCGCGATTCTGGCTCCGTTATGTGTGCCCTGGATCGCGCTGCGTTATGGCTGGCGCGCGGCGTTTCTGTTTGTTGGCGGATTGGGGATGATCTGGCTGGTCTGGTGGCTGGCCTACTATCAGCCGCCGGAGAAGCATCCCGATATCTCCCCAGCGGAATTTGCCTATATCCGCGCCGGACAGTCGGAGGCTGCGGAGTCCGAGCGTCTGGGCTGGCGCGCTCTGCTGCGCCATCGCCAAAGCTGGGCCTTTATGCTGGCTAAAACACTCACCGATCCCATCTGGTGGTTCTATCTATACTGGCTGCCCAAGTTTCTGGATCAGACCTATCACTTGGGTCTCCGCCACTTGGGATTGCCCTTGATCGTGATTTATATCATCTCCGACATGGGCAGCGTGGGTGGCGGCTGGCTGCCAAAGTGGTTTCTGCGGCGCGGCGCAAGCATGGTGCAGGCGCGCAAGGCCACGTTGTTGCTCTGCGCTCTGGGCGCACTCCCGGTGCTGCTCATCAGCCATACGCATCATTTGTGGATTGCAATTGGCATTTTGGGCGTGGTCACGGCGGCGCATCAAGGATGGTCGGCAAATTTATTTACGACGGCTTCGGATATGTTTCCGCGTGGCACGGTGGGCACCATCGTAAGCATGGGAACGTTGTGCGCATCGTTGAGCGCCATCTTCTTTTCCATCCTGGTTGGATGGGTGCTCCAATGGACGCATCGGTATACGCCCTTGTTTACGATCGCAGCCTTTGCCTATTTGTCGGCTATGCTGGTAATGCAGTGGCTTGCGCCACAGCAACTGCATGTTGTCAAAACATCCTGACACAATAAAAATATGAATAGAGAAAGAGGGAACGAAGCAATGATCCAACAGAAGGAATTGGCGCTCCGCCCGAAAGAGGCGTGCCGCTGGGATTTGGTCAGCCTGGGCGAGGTGATGCTGCGTTTGGATCCCGGCGAGGAGCGTATTGCCACGGCGCGCAACTTCCGCGTCTGGGAGGGTGGCGGCGAGTATAACGTTGCGCGCGGTCTGCGGCGTTGCTTCGGCATGAAGACCGCCGTCGTAACGGCTCTGGCGGACAATCCCGTGGGCCGTTTGGTGGAAGACCTGATGCTTCAGGGCGGAGTCGATCTTTCGCATCTGATCTGGGTTCCCTACGACGGCGTGGGTCGCGCGGCGCGCAATGGATTGAACTTTACCGAGCGCGGATTTGGCGCGCGCGCGGCGCTGGGTTGCTCCGACCGCGGTCATACCTCCATCGCACAGATGAAGCCGGGCCAGATCGACTGGGACAACATTTTTGGCAAGGAAGGCGCGCGCTGGCTGCATACTGGCGGCATCTTCTGCGCGCTCTCCGAGACCACGCCGGAGGTAGCGCGTGAGGCCATGCAATCGGCCCGCAAGCATGGCGTCATTATTTCGTATGATCTGAATTATCGCGACTCGCTGTGGAAGGCGATTGGCGGACAGAAACGCGCCACGGAAGTAAATCGTGAGCTGGCACAATATGTCGATGTGATGCTCGGCAACGAGGAAGACTTTACCGCCGCGCTTGGATTCAAGGTGGAGGGCGTGGATGAAAATCTCTCGCACCTCAGCACGGATAGTTTCCGCAAAATGATTGAGCAGGCCGTCGCCGCCTATCCAAACTTCAAAGTAGTCGCCACTACGCTACGCAATGCAAAGTCGGCCACCATCAACGACTGGGGCGCAATCTGCTACTCCAGCGGCGAATTTTACGAGGCGCGTCCTATGCCCGATCTGGAAATCTTTGATCGCGTCGGCGGTGGAGATTCCTTTGCATCGGGGCTGATCTATGGCTTTCTGACGGGTCGCGGGCCACAGTACGCCGTCGATTGCGGCTGCGCCCACGGAGCGCTGGCCATGACCACTCCCGGAGATACAACGATGGCCACGCTGAGTGAGGTCGAGCGCCTGATGAAAGGCTCTTCCGCGCGCGTCGTGCGGTAAAAATGATTCAATAGAAGAAGGAATACCCAACAATGAAAAAAACTGAAGTTCTCTCGCGTATCCATCAGATTGGCATTGTGCCGGTGTTGCGGGCCTCCTCCACCAAAGAAGCGTTGGCAATTGCCAACGCCATCGAAGCCGGGGGCGTGCCGATTCTTGAAGTCACCATGACCGTGCCAGGCGCAATCCACGTCATCGAGCAACTGGTGGAGCATGGTGGCGACCACTTGTTGGTGGGCGCTGGCACGGTTCTGGATGCCGAGACGGCCCGCGCCTGCATTCTGGCCGGAGCGCAGTTTGTGGTCAGTCCCGCGCTTGACCTGCGCACCATCGAGCTATGCCGCAAATATGGCGTTCCCGTCCTCCCTGGCGCGCTGACGCCAACGGAAATTGTGACCGCATGGCAGGCTGGCGCGGATGCCGTAAAAGTTTTTCCATGCAGCGCTGTGGGCGGAGCCAAGTACCTGAAGGCCGTGAAGGCTCCTTTGCCGCAGATTGATTTGATCCCCACAGGCGGAGTTTCGCTGGCTACGGCAGAGGAGTTCCTCGAAGCCGGAGCCTTTGCCTTGGGCGTTGGCGGAGATTTGGTTGATAACAAAGCCATCGCCAACGGCCATCCAGAGATCATCACGGAGAACGCGCGCAAATATCTCGCCATTACGCAGAAAGCGCGGGCGCGATAACCCAAAACCGATGGTATCTCCGATTGGGGATACCATCGATCTTCACACTATGCGGATGAACAGCATCACGGAAAATTTATACTCTGAGATGCAAAAAAGGGGAAGTTATATGGGAAGCAGCAGAATAAGTGGAATGCGTACTAACACCTATGCGCGTATGGTTCTTGGAATTCTTGCAAGCATCTTCTGTCATCTCACCATTCTGGCTGCACAAAACCGAGGGAATGCACTACAGGTGAAGATTGACCCCGCCGATGGGAGTTACGCTGTCGGCGTGTCTGGTTCCGCGTCTCCTGTACTGAAATCTGGCGTTGCCGTGCAATTGGAGGATCGCTGGTTGAAATCTGCGGATTATCCGAAACATGAGGTAGTCCATGCAAAGGTATCGGATGATTTGGGAGCGGCAGAGCAATGGACAGTGACTTTTTCCGGACTGTCTGGCGAACCAGATATTATCTACATCTTGCGCGCGTATCCAGATCAACCCTTCGCAGACATACAGGTGTTTGTTAAGAATTCAACTACGAAATCCATACAGGTTGAAGATATTCGCCCCGTTGCAGCATCGGGAAACGCCGTTCTCGATTTAGGGGGGCCAGCCCTTGAGGATCGCATACTTTCCGATAGTTTCAGTGAGGATCAGCCCCCCCTGAAAATTCACGATCTGGCAGATACGGCAAACCAAGTGCAGCGCGGGTTTGGCAGCCAGCTTATCTACAATCGACAAAGTCACCGAAGTATCTTTCTTGGGGCGCTAACATCTGATCGTTTCCTGACGATCCTGCGGATTCATCTTGCAGGGGATGTCAAGCAACCGCATATCGCCTCGTATGAGGTAGATTCCACGGGCACCACGGAGATCACAAAAGAAGGATCGCTCATGGATTCTCCCCCCGAAGACAAAATGCCGTTGAAACTGCAAGTCACTCCTGGGGCAGAGTTGCCGTCGGAAAGGTTGCTTCTCGGTGTGGATACGGAGTATCACCGACAGTTAGAAACCTATGGATCGATTATCCGGAAACTCCATCATGCGCGAGTAACGACGCCCACGCCTATGGGCTGGTGGAGCTGGGCCGCCTATTACAACGGCCTGAATGAAGGAACGGCCATGACGAATGCTCAATGGCTCACGCAACACTTGAAACCACTCGGCTATAACTTCTTTTTCATCGACGATGGGTACATGTATGCCAGAGGAGAATATGCCACGCCGGATGCCACGCTTTTTCCGCATGGCATGGATCGTTTGGAAAGAAAAGCGAGTGGTCTTGGACTTATCACCGGTGTATGGACGGCGCCGTTTGAAGTTTCCGAGCGTTCCTGGGTATATCAAAATCATCGCGACTGGCTGGTTCACAACGCAAAAGGCGACCCCATTCACCTAGGCTGGGTAAGTGATGACAAGGATGACCGTCTGTTCGCTCTGGACACTACAAATCCAGGTGCCCAGGACTACCTGAGAAAGACCTACTCCGAGATGGTAAATGTCTGGGGACTTCGCTACATCAAGATGGATTTTATGGATGATAGCTCGGTCGAAGGTAATTTTTATCGCCCCAATACAACCGCGATGGAAGCGCAGCGGATCGGGTTTAACATTATCCGCCAAACCGTTGGGAACGATGTGTTGCTGGACAAAGATGGGGGCATGATGCTGAACCCCGTTGGCTATGTTGATCTAGGCCGCATCTCGCAGGATACGGGGCACGCATTCGGATCCAGCACCAAGGTCGCAGCGCCAGGAATTGCCGCGCGATACTACATGAACCGCAATTTTTATGTGTCAGACCCAGACGCCTTTTCCGTATCCACCCAGACGCTGAAGGATCAATTGGCGTGGCACGGAGGTCATCGTCCACTTACATTGGATGAGGCCAAGGTTTCCCTGGCGCTTGCTGCTGTCGCAGGGGGCATGTATGAGATCGGCGACGATTTGCCCACCTTGGGTTCGGAGCCAGAACGACTGGCGTTGATCCAGAACAAAGATATGATCGACATGGTGCGCCTGGGCCGGGCGGCTACTCCCGTGGATTTGATGACATATCTTCCCGAAGATGAGCAGCCGAGCATTTTCTTTCTCAAGGAAGATGGGAGGCAGAGTGTTCTTACCATCTTCAATTGGACAGACCGTGCAAGAACCCACGCGATCAAACTTGCCGATTTCGGCCTTAAAGGAAAAGGGCCCTACACGGTCTTTGACGTTTTAGATAAGAAGAGAATTTCAATTTCGGCATCGAACTCTCTGGTTGTAAGTCAACCGCTTCACTCGGTTCGCGTGCTGAAGATCGTCGATACAGGAATTGCAGCGAAGGCCCCAGTTGTTCAAGCGCAACATCCGCTCACAGCTAAGACGGGAGAGACCGTGGAGTTCTCTGCCAACCTTGCCACCCCAGAGACAGCGGTGGTTTCGTATCGCTGGGATTTTGGCGACGGTGTAATTCTGGAGGGCGCGAAAGTCAGCCACGCATACACCTATGCGAACAATTACCATGTGAAACTCACCGCGTTGGGGTTGGATGGACTCACCGGGAAAGATGATTTTCGCATTCCTGTGACGGGAACGATTCGCACGAAGTTCCTCCCCGTAGCGGAGCAGCGGCGATACAAAGGAAACGAATAGAACAAGGGAATCTCTGCTCAAGTTCCACTGCTATCCCTCAGGGACTAAAGCTCGTCCCCTTCAAAGTCGGGCGAAAAGAAAAATTTCAGGCCCAGCAGATTGCTGGGCCTGAGTTGTAAGTAGGCAGTGCTCTTCTGGTTAGAAGTGGACGCTTACGCTGCCATAGGCTGTGACCGGAGCGCCGGGGTAGGCTGTGACGTAGTTATAGGCGTACTGCGATCCAGCCGGAGCTGTTGCTGAAGTGTTGAAGTAGCTGCCAGCGGAGATGTATTCAAACTCGTTGTACGCGGTATTGAACACATTCAGCGCCATAAATTTGAAATCCAGGAGTTTGTAGGGAACCTCCGCGCCAAGGTTGAGCGTGGCGTAGGCTGGCATGGTTACGGTTTTGCTGGGTGCTGGACTGGTACAAGCACCCGACACTTCGGCGCAGTTATCGAAGAGATGCTGGCTGCCAATAAACTGGAACGAGGCCGTTGGCTCGACGGTAAAACGCTTTGCGATATGCGTAGTATAAATGCCCCCAGCATTCAGCGTGGAGGTCGGCACATAAGACACCGGGTAGCCGTTGTAGTTCAAGCAACCCGCGACAGGTGTGCCATTGGGATTTGTGCAGGTTGCCGCTCCATTTACGAAAAGTCCACCCGTAATATAACTGCTATAGCTGGCAGCCTCAATGTTTGCATTGGCGAAGAGGTGAAGATTCTGGATCGGGTCATCGTCGGCAAACATATTGACGCCGTTATAGTTGGATGTTCCATTGGCATCGAACGTATCGCCGTTGGCCAGCGTGGTGTCAATCTCCTGGTTGGCAAACTGCTGATGGTAGTAAGCCGCGCCGAAGATGAAATTGTTGCGGAAGCCGGTTCCTTCCGTGTGTATCTTGAATCCACCTTGATAATAGGTTCCGCGCTCCAAGTGATAACTGACGGGATCGACGGCCTGAAACATTCCGCCGCCGCCGCCCAGTTCCGGTGTGCGCAGCGCCTCATAGAATCCGCCGTAAAGGTTCAGCCACGGACGCACATTCACAGTAGCGTCCACCGAAGGCTCGATGCCACTGCGATTTTCGTTGGCAGCGGGACAGGCATCCTGCACACCGACGTAGGCGGAGGGATCAACCGTAGGGTTTGGATTATTCGCTGAATATCCAGATCCGGGAATGTACCGACAGTGTGTACTCAGGGTTGTGGTGTAGTTTAGGCCTGATGTTTGTGGGGTTGGGTTTGGCGCAAGGTTAAAGTCCTGCTGCACGGCGCTGTAGAAGCCTGTGGCAAATCCAACGTAACGAATGCCAGGCATGATGTGCAGGGCTGCAACAGGATGAATGTCATCCTGCAGGAAGAGGGAAAAGTCATTGGTATTGAAGTAGCTGGAACGGATATTGCCGCCCACGTTCGCGGTCGTCTTGGAGCCACCCCACGCAGGGCCATAGAAGTTATTTCGGCTGTTGTATAGATCGTGAATAAAGTAGCCGCCACCACTGACCGTGTTCCACGGCAGGCGTTTCGTGATAAGGAGCTTGTCTCCAATGGTGTCAGAGTAGGGATTGTTGTATTCGTTCTGCTGCTGGTTGCCAGTTGATCCCGAAAGATCCTGATAGGCATCGTTGAGGCGATTGTGTAAGCGCGCGATGTGCATGTACCATGACGTGTTTTGCACGGTTGTGGTGTTATCCAGCTCCACATTCTCCCGCCCGTAGATCAGACCCATTTGATTGACATCGTACTTATTGTAGATGTTGTACGCCAAGGTACTGTACTCGCCCGATGTGGGCTGGCTGTATTGCTGGCTGCCTAGGGTACCATCTATCGTGACGTACGGGTTCGCCGCGACTGGGATCACCTGCGACCGATAGCCTCCAGCGTAGGAGTAATAGCCTCCCAGTTCCAAGCTGCTTCCCTGAAAGGTTTTCAGCGCCTTGGCCTGAACGGCCCAATCCTTGCTGGGGTTGGCAAATCCATCCGGGGCCACGCGGAAGTCGTTGCCGCTTCCCGTGCCGCCAGAAACCACAGCCGACCATCCGTGGTACAGACCGGTGCTGCCGCTGGCAACAACATCTTTTTGCTGATAGCTGCCGTATGTGGTGATTACGGTTCCATGTAGCGTTGCGGTCGGTTGCAGCGGAGTGAACTCAATCGAGCCGCCGATGTTGGTGTACCAGCGATCCGCAGGATTGCCGGGGCCATAGGTGACATTGGTGTTCTGGATGAGGCCGTTTTCTGGAAGTGTGGCTGACGGCCACAGGTCAGTACCGGGATCAACAACGGGTATGCCATCGAACGTAACACCCAGCGCTGCGCCACCGGTGTATCCACCGTAGCCGCCCCAGCCCTGGTTTAATCCGTTAAGGGTGATCGTGTACTTGGTGGCCCCTGTGTCGCCGTAGCCCGTGACGATGGCCCCCGGAGCAGTGGAGATGACCTGCGCGCCGCCTGCGACCGGGCCGACCATATCCATCTGTTGACGGTCAATCACGCGAATCGACTGGGCGGATTCAAAAACTTTTTCTTGGGAAGGCTGCGTGGTAACTCCATCTAAGTCCCCGTGTACGGTCACCGTCTGCTGCGCGACCTGAACCAGCAGCTTGGCATCGGCATCGACCATCTGGCCGGAGTGCAATTCCAGAGATTCGGAGAAGGCTTGAAATCCATCCTTGGTGATAATCAGCGTGTAGCCATCTGGGTTGGAGATGGAAACGCTATAGCTTCCATCCTGGCCCGTCGTTGCTGTTATCGCTTTTTGCGACATGGAGTTCGTCAGCGTTACCAGCGCGCCCGACACCACGTTTCCCTGCTCATTGGTGACGGTTCCCCGGACGATGGCCGGGCTGGCTGCAAACACAGATGCTCCACCGACCATGAAGAGAATGAAAGCGCCTGCAAGTTTCCACAATTTTGACATCTTAAGACCTCGCCGAAAGATTATGTTGCGTGGGTACGCGCGAATCTGCTTCGATCATTGCTTCGGAATCATAGAGCGCAGTGTGCAGCCGCGGTTTATCCCACACCCCATAGGAACAGGCATATTTATAAGCGCGTTGAACGTAGCGTTAATTTAGAGTAAGCGGAAGATGAAAGGAATGTTACTGGGGCGGGGGAATCCGCCAGCCCGTATTGTTTTGAGCTGGCTGACAGCCTCGATTCTACAGGTTTGCGCAGAGATTTTGGTGCTTGTAGGGGATGCAATACTCCTGATGTCCAAGAACCTCGGCGGCGGTGAGCTTTCCGGCGGCCACGGCTAGGATTGCCTCGTATATTTCCCGTCCCACTTCAGCCAGCGTCGCCTCGCCAGTAATGATGCGCCCCGCATTCACATCCATGTCACCGCTCATTCGCGCATAGGTCTTGGGATTGCCGCACACTTTTAGAACCGGCGCGATTACGCTTCCAATCACGCTCCCACGCCCGGTTGCGAAGACGACAAGATGCGCGCCACTGGAGATCAGGTCGAGGATTCCTTCCGAGTCATTGGGATTGCTGTATCCGAACAGAAATGCGGACGGGTCTGGCACGGAATCAAGCACGAACAGCCCCTTCCCTGAAGGCTTCTCCGTCACCTTGATGACGCCCGAAATGTTTCGGCTCCCACATTTCATGAACGCGCCCATCGATTTTTCTTCGATCGTGCTCAGTCCGCCGCTCTCATTTCCAGGAGCAATCGAGAACTGGCCGACCTGTTGAGAAAATTGTTCCGCCTTTTCAATTGTCCTGGAAAGCTGCGCCGCAACGTCAGGGTTCGCCGCTCGGCGCGCAATGATGTCCCGACACCCCACCATCTCCAGCGTTTCTTCGATGATGGCCGTTGCTCCGGCATCAACGAGCAGGTCGAAGGCATGGCCAATTGCAGGATTAGCCGCAATGCCCGATGTTCCGTCCGAGCCTCCGCATTCCGTGCCCACGATCAGATCCGATATACGGAGTTGCACACGGGGCGTCGTCTCGATCTCCGCCAACATGCGCGCCACGATCTGGCGTCCCTGGACAATGCTCGATTCCGTTCCGCCTGCTTCCTGGATGCGGAGAATCTCCACCGGCCTGCCTGTGGCGCGGATGGCCTCGGCAAGCGCGCTTGCGTCTGTTCCTTCGCATCCCAGACTGACCAGCAGGGCCGCGCCGACATTGGCATGTGTGGCAAGCGCGACCATGAGCCGCGAGGCGTATTCGTTCTTATAGCAGCCTGGAAATCCCACAGATTGGACGCGGGGATCAATCTCCGCAATTCGCTGGGAGACGAAGGAGGAACACTCGACCGTGTGAATGCAAACCACATAGTTGCGAATGCCGGGAACTCCCATTGGTCGAGCGTATCCCAAAATATGATCCATCACTTCGCCTCCTTTTTCTCTGCGTAATACGAGCCGACGTTATGGGTGTGTACCCATTCGCCCGCAGCCACAGGAGCCGTCGCAAAGCCAACCGGGATGCCATATTTCAGAATGGCCTCCCCTGTGGCAATCGGCCGCAGGGCCAGCTTGTGGGCAAACTGTATTCCCTGCTGAGCGGTCAAACGCAAGGGCATCTCCGCGCCGAGGACAGCAACGACAGACTTCGCCGCAATGTCATCCAGCGCCACGGCAACATTGTCTTTTGGATGTAATAGCAAAACCTGCGCCACGTCTTCCTCCGTCTGATCGAATCGCTGTTGTCTACCGTCCGCTTCAGCCCCAGATTAGAGACCGTGCTTCCGTTCCATTTCCTTCAGAAACACCAAGGACTCCCGATACTGCTCTTCCAAGTCGGGAACCATGAGAACATCGACAGCAAAGTACCCGGAGTATCCATGCTTTTTCAGCGCCTGAAAGAGTCCATCCCAGTCCACGGTTCCACGGCCCGGTGCCAGATGCTCATTGGTTTTTCCGTCATTGTCCGCCACATGGACGGAGAAGATGCGCTTGCCCAGCTTCTCCACGCTGAGGGGAAGAATTTCCTTCTGCGCGTACAGATGCGCCGCGTCGAGTACCGCGCCAAAGCTCTTATGCTGCACCGCGTCAATCATGCGCAGGAGGGAATCCGTGTTGCTCAACATTTCTCCCACGCGTGGCTCGATGCAAAAGAGCAGGCCAGCTTTTCCCGCCTCTTCCGCGCAGAAGCTGCAACTTTCAACCAACACATCCCACTGGCGATCCCAACGGAAGGCCGGATCCACTTCCACCGCGAAATGTCCGCCGTAATTCATGGCCTTCTTGTAGGGAACGTCTCCGCGAAACTTGAGCGGAGGAGGAAAGCTGTCTCCCAAAAGGGTCGCGCATCCAAAGAACGATGCGATCTCGATGGCGCGTTTGTACAGATCGCGGGCCTCGACGCGCAGCGCGGAATCCATGCTGGCCAAATTCGGCAAAATAGGGGAGAAATTGTTGATGTACAGCCCTTCCTGATCGCAAACAGCCTTCAGTTCCTTGCGGACTGCGTAGACCGCGAGAAGGTTATCTTTGCCCAGGCCTTCAATCTCCATGCTGTCAAAACCCAGGGCTTTTGTCTCCCGCAAGCCCTTAGTAATATCTGGCACCGATGGCGGATAGCCATACTTGGTAATGACGTAGCCCCATGTACTTCCAATCTTCACGACGACAACCTCCGTTTGCAGTTAAGGGTTAAGAGACGATAATAAGGAAATCTACTAAAAGCTTTCAGCGGTTCTCCCTTAGTACACCATTGTCTGCCGTGTTTATGCAAATAAAAAAAGCAGCTAGGACTGCTGGGTACGAAATCCGCCTCATCGAAAGAGCTTTAGATCAATGGCATCGCCCATGGCCTGATATCCGGCATCACTTGGATGCAAATGGTCTCCGTGGTCATACTGGGGAAGGAATTGCTTGGGGTTATGAGGATCGCGCGTGGCCGCGTCGAAATCGATCACGCCGTCGAAAACCCCACTGGTACGAATCCACTGATTGACCTCTTCGCGGATGGCTTCTCCCTTTTCGGAGTAATAATCCGCTCCTTCATAGGGCGTTATCGTCGCGCCATACACTTTGATTCCAGCGTTGCGCGCGCGACCCGCCATTTGTGCAAGAGCCAATTCCAATTGTTGCGCGTTGATCTTGAAAACAGGTCTTCCGACAAGATGTCCAATATCATTGATTCCTTCCAGAAGGATCAGATATTTGACGCCGCTCTGCGACAGCACATCCCGATCAAAGCGAGAGAGCGCGTTTGGCCCATACCCCTGGCTCAAGATGCGATTGGCGCCAATCCCTTCGTTCAGAACCGACACTTGGGCCGTTTCCTTTTGTCCCTGTAGTCGCTTGGCAAAAAAATCTGTCCAACGACGATTTTCATTCAGCGCGGAATAGGCTCCATCTGTGATGGAATCTCCTATCGCAACGATGGCTCCAGCATGGGGGGCATTAGCAACGACATCTAGGCCATCGAAGAAATACCAGGATTCCAGTTTTGTCGCTCCCACCAGAGTTGGCGAGGCGACCGCATTGCCCTGGACAAGATAATTTGTCTGGAATGCCTCGTCGTGAAAGGTTCCATTGCGGATGTATTGCGTGGGGAGATAGAGACTCACGACAACGTTGGAAAGGGCCGGAACATTCAATTCCACCGGATCGCTGAGCAGGATGGCCCCAGCAGGAATTTGGATGCTCGTTGCGCCGCCAAAGGTGAGCGACCTGTCTGTTCCCGGCTGAATCGCGCCTCCTCCGGCGCTGAGAGCAATATGTGCCGCAGAGATCGTAAGCGGAGACACGCCAAATTCATTTGTCAGTCGAACACGTACCTGATCTCCGCCTACGGAGATGTGCGCGATCTCACGCAGCGTGACATCGCAAAACGCGCGTTGATCGTCCGCGTTTGGAGTCATGGGTGCCGTTGCCCAGGTTCCGATCCAGTGAAGCTGCTGCGGCTGCTTGGTTTGCTGCGCTCCGGCTGTGTTGTGGAAAGCAGATGCGATCAAGATCAACAGCAATGCCGCGATCGTCCGGCATGGATTGTTCCGTGGTATTTTCATGGTTCTTTGATCACCTTTCAATCTTCAGCGGGGATGTCAAAATTGACCAGCTTGGCTTGAAATCCGCGCGTCTTAATCGCGCCGTAGAGGATACCGACTGTCATCCATACCGTGCCAAGCAGCAATGCCGTATGACTGAGATTCAGCCATATAAATCCGCAAATAGAAAATCCTAGAAATGGAATGAGAAAATTGCCAAGCGTTCTCTTTTCCGCGTGCAGCCAATAGCGAACAAAGGCCGCTGCATTCACGCCCATAAAGGCAATAAATGCGCCAAAATTGACTGCCTGCGCGCCGATTTCGTAGGCTCCGCCACCCAACTGCTTCGCAAAAAACTCCAAAATTCCCGCGCCCAGCAACGCAAAAACACCCACGGCGATAATGTTGTTCCTTGGAATCCTGCTTTTCGGTTCGATCACGCCAAAGAAGGCCTTGGGCAGCGCATTGCTACGCCCCATTCCATAGAGCAGGCGGCCTGCTGCCAACTGCGCGCCCATGCCGGAGCCAGCATTGGCGACGAGGAGCGTAAAGTTGACCAACTGGAACAGGATCACTCCGCCCGCCTTTTGGGAGACCATAGCAAAGGCCGACTCTACCTGGCTGCTGAGAAACGGCTTGGCGCCCCAAACCAATTGCGCCGCGTACACTTCCAATCCAGAAAGCAAGCCCGTAATCAGGCAGACGAGTACGGTAGCCAGAAGAATGTTGCGGCGTGGATTCTCTGCTTCCTCTGACAAGGTGGAAATTCCATCGAAGCCGATGTAGGTAAGTACCGCGACCGAAGTTCCGGCAAACAGCCGCGAGGTCTTAAAGGTTTGCGGATTGTAAAACGGATCCGTGTAAAAAGCAGCGCCATAATGGTGCATCCCCCACACGAACCTGACGACTGCGCCAAGAAAGATGAGAACCACGACCACCATTGCCGCGCACATGGTTTCGTTGATGCGAGCCGATGCCTTGATACCCCGCAGATTTCCCCAGGTAAAGAGCGCGGCGAAGATCAAAATCCATGCGTAATAGGGAAGTATGGGAAGAATGTTCATGGCCGCTTT
This sequence comes from Acidobacteriaceae bacterium, assembly GCA_027365415.1. Lineage (GTDB taxonomy): Bacteria > Acidobacteriota > Terriglobia > Terriglobales > Acidobacteriaceae > JAJZIJ01. Next base: position 28,129 of record DAHXNK010000002.1, on the reverse strand, counting down.
TGCGGCGAAGGCCGTACAGATCAGCGGATTCAGGATGTAATCCATCACCATGCTCCAGCCGGTGATGTATCCTAGGGCTGGATGGATTTCCTGTCCAACGTAGGTATAGGCCGAACCCGCGCTGGGGTAGATGCGCGCCATTTTCCCATAGCTGACGGCGGTAAAGAGCATCGCGACCATCGCAATCATAATGGTCGTAACAACGTGGCCGTGCGCCTTGTTGCTGATGACCCCGTAAATTCCCATCGGGGCTGTCGGCTGGATGATGACCATCCCGATAATAATCAGGTTCCACAGGCTGAGCGCGCGGTTTAGCCGTGGAGCTGCCCCACTGGTTGTTGATGCCATTGAATACTCCGGGGAAACTGAATGCTTTCGATTCGCTTCCAATTTTCTTCTAGTATCCTAAGTATTCTAATATACTGTCGCGCCAAGCACGCATCCGACATGGAACACACATCCAGCAGTAATGATTTGTGAACCTACTGTCAGGCGCGTGGATATGCGCCGCAGGCAGATGTCACGGAACAGGAATCATCCATGCTCACTCAAATTGGCGGCAAGATCGAAAGTGACTTCACTCAACCGCTTGGAATGCTCAGTGATTGCCACAAACGCATTCGATATTTTCTGAACGCGCTTCTCACAACGGTAGGCCATGCGAATGCAGGGCCGCTTACGCCCCCCCAATGTGCTTGCCTGGAGGCCGCTCTTCGGTATTTCCGTGATGCCGCTCCCAAACATACGGCGGATGAGGAGCAGTCGCTGTTTCCACGACTACGTTGCATGGACACTCCTGAGATGCGGGCAACTCTAAAAAAAATTGAGTGCCTTGAGATAGATCACAGAAAAGCTGACTTGCAACATCAAGAGGCGGACGCGATCATTCATCAGTGGATGATGGAGGGTGGCATATCGCCAAAAGTCAATGCAAGATTGACAGGGATTTTGACTGAGCTATCGGAACTCTATGAACGCCATATACTTTTGGAAGAGACCGAAATATTTCCTTTGGCAGTAGCTTTGTTGTCGGATGTTGAAAAGGATATTTTGGGGCGGGAGATGGCGGCGCGTCGCGGTATCGAAAGCAATCATTCCAACTTGGGATCTTGATAAATCTTTGGCGCATGCAGACAGCGAAGAATACATACGAAGACCATGAAGCATATCGTGGATATTTGTTGGTGCCACGGCGACAGCGTTGACCTTATGAGGTGATTTTCTTGAATCAACAGATAGAGCAGGTGGCACCAGAAGTGGTGCCGTCGAAAAAAGTCGGACACATTGGGCGGACGCGGTGGTGGATTGTCTGGACGCTCTTTCTTTCCACGACAATCAATTACATCAGCCGCCAGACCTTCTCTGTGCTGTCGCCGATGATTACGGCCCAATATCACTTCAGCCACACGGACTTGGCTAGAATTTTTGGCGCATTTCAAGTTTCCTACGCAATCGCATGGCTCCTTGGAGGCATCTTTCTGGATGCTGTGGGAACTCGGATCGGCTTGTCGTTGGCGGTTGTCTTCTGGTCTGTGGTGAACATTCTCACGGGTTTCGCCAGCTCCGTTTTTAGTTTCGCTGCTTTTCGATTCATGCTGGGCCTTGGAGAAGGCTTCAACTGGCCGGGAGCAAGCAAGGCGGTCGCCGAGTGGTTCCCCGGCGAGGAACGCAGTCTGGCTGTGGCGATCTTCGACAGTGGCTCCAGCGTGGGAGGAGCCTTGGCCGCTCTGACAATTCCCTGGATCGCGCTGCGGTATGGCTGGCGCTGGGCGTTTACTTTTTCAGGAATGCTCGGTTTCCTTTGGCTGCTTACATGGTTGCGCGCCTACCATACGCTGGATCGCCATCCGCGAGTAACGCCGGAGGAGGTTGCCTTCATCCGCGCCGGCCAGGACGTGGCTCCCAAATCGGGGAAGCCTGTGCTGCAACGGTGGCTGAGCCTGATGAAGGATCGAAATGTCTGGGGCATTGTTCTGGGCCGCGCACTCACCGATCCGATTGGATGGTTCTATGTTTTCTGGCTGCCTCAGTACCTGAGCGATGCTCGTGGATTCAGCCTGAAACGAATTGCTCTGGTTGCCTGGATACCCTTTGTTGCCGCCGATCTTGGAAACTTTACTGGCGGCTGGCTCTCCGGCTATTGCATTCGACGAGGCGTTTCCGTCATTCGCGCCCGCCTGTGGATATGCACAGCCAGTTGCCTGCCGATTCTGGCTAGCATGTATGCTGCGCGCGTCCACAATGTTTATGCGGCGTTGGCTTTGGTTTGCGTGGCGATGTGGGGCTTCGCGAGCTGGTCAACGATGGGCCTGACTCTGCCTGCGGATCTTTTCCCGCAAGATGTGGTGGCCACGGTTGCAGGATTCGGCGGACTAGCTGCAGGTCTTGCGGGCGCAGTCTTCACGCTGGGGGTGGGAAGCTCGATTCATCACTTCCACTCCTACGACCCCGCATTCATGGCTGCCGGATTGCTGCCGCTCTTTGCGACCGCCTTCTTGTTTTTGTTGATCCGTCCATCGAACACGCAGCAAACAACAACTATGGGCGAGGGTTTGCACGGGCTATAACTACAAGGATCGCCATCTCAAGGATATAAACACGACAGGAATAAAAAATTATGAGTGATTTTCAATTCTTACAGAAGAAAGTTCTGGAACTTGATCCAAAAGATAATATCGCTGTTGCGCTTGTTGCCTTGTCCGCAGGGGATAAAGTTGCCGTTGCCAACAAGACGTACACGCTCGTCTCCGATATTCCAGCCAAGCATAAGTTTGCGCTGCGCGACTTTTCCGTGGGCGATTCCGTCCTTATGTATGGAGTTCTCGTAGGGAAAGCCTGCAAGCCGATCCGGGCCGGAGAGCGAATCGACACAGCCAACGTGCATCATCAAACAACGGACTTTCATGCGAAAACAAAAGATTATTCGTGGACTCCCCCCGATGTCTCCCGCTGGCAGGGGAGGACATTTCTTGGGTATCATCGGCCCGATGGACAGGTGGGCACGCGCAACTACTGGCTCGTGATTCCCTTGGTGTTCTGCGAAAATCGCAATGTCCGCTCGCTGCAGGAGGCATTCGAGCATGGCATGGGGGTTGCGTCTGGGGGAGCCTATCATCTCCAGGTTGCAGCACTCTCCACGCTCTATGCGCAGGGGAAGATTGAGCAAATTCGCAACTACAAGCCAGATCAAAGCCATGTTGCGCCCCACCACCGCCAACTCTTCTCCAATGTTGACGGCATTAAATTTCTCCAGCATGAAGGCGGCTGTGGAGGAACCCGTGAAGATGCGCAGATACTCTGCGCGCTGCTTGCCGGATATATTCATCATCCAAATGTGGCTGGAGCCACCATTCTGAGTCTGGGCTGTCAAAATGCACAAATTCCCATGTTGCGGCAAGAGATTGCCAAGCGGTCGCCGGATCTTCGTAAGCCGCTCCTGATTTTCGATCACCAGGAAAGTGGACTGGAATCCGCGATGCTCTCTCGCGCCATTCGGGAGACGTTTCTTGGATTGATCGACGCAAATAAAATGAGTCGCGCTCCTGCTCCTATTTCCAAACTTTCCGTGGGATTGAAGTGCGGAGGGTCGGATGGATTTTCCGGGATCACGGCGAATCCAGCGATCGGACATGTAGCCGACTTGGTGACAGCCCTGGGTGGACGCGGCATATTAGCGGAATTTCCAGAGCTTTGCGGCGTCGAGCAGAACCTGATAGATCGCTGCGTAACGAGTGAGTTAGGAGAGCGCTTTGGCCGGATGATGAAGGACTATGCGGCGCGGGCAATAGCAATCGGCAGCGGATTCGATATGAATCCATCGCCGGGAAATATCAAGGACGGGATCACGACGGATGCCATGAAATCGGCTGGCGCCGTAAAAAAGGGCGGAACTTCTCCCGTGGTCGATGTTCTCGATTATCCAGAGTATGCGACCCGGCCCGGCCTGAATCTTCTGTGTACTCCGGGCAACGATGTGGAGGCTGTAACTGGACAGGTGGGCGCTGGCGCGAATATCGTGCTCTTCACCACTGGACTGGGAACTCCGACCGGGAACCCCATTGCTCCGGTCGTCAAGCTATCCACAAACTCCGTCTTGGCGAAGCACATGTCGGATATTATTGACTTCGACTGCGGAACGATCCTGACGGGCGAGCAGACCATTCAGGAGTCTGCCGAGGCTATTCTGGAATACATTCTTCAGGTGGCAAGCGGGGACAAACAGACGAAAGCGGAAATATTGCGCCAGGACGACTTTATCCCCTGGAAGCGCGGGATATCGCTCTGATCGGCAATGCGCGCAATTCAAGGTTTTTATAAAAGACTACGCACGAAAAGGGAGACCCTTATGAATTTCATGCCCTCTCGATTAGTTCGCTGGACGCAATGCCTGCTGCTAGCTGCGCTCCTGTTTTCCATTCCATGTCATGCGAGTCAATCTCCGCAGGCGGCAGCAACCGATGCTCCGCTGCAAGTGACCGTCGGCGCGACAGATGGCTCGTATACGATTAGCGCGGCGGGCCTGACGGAGCCAGTGCTACAGGCGCAGTTTGCCGTCAAGGTGGATCATCGCTGGATTTCTTCGCGTGAGTATCCTAAACACCAGGTAAGTCAATCCAACGTCGCCGACGATCTAGGCGTGGCGCGGCAGTGGATCGTACAGTATTCCGGACTGCGCGGGGAGCCGAATCTTACACTCATCCTTCGCGCCTATTCTTCCATCCCCTTCGGAGATGTTCAGGTCATTGCAAATAACTCGACCTCCCGCGCCTTTCACATTCAGGCCATTCGCCCCGTGGCGGCAGAAGGAAGTAACATCCTGAATCTAGGTGGAGATGCTTCCCTGGATCGGGTGCTTTCCGACAGCTTCAGCGAGGATCGCCCGGAAATGCAAATTCTCGATCTAAAAGATGCCACGGATGGAATGCACCGTGGAGTGGGAAGCCAGTTGATCTATAACCAACAAAGCCATCGCAGCCTGTTTCTCGGCGCGCTCACTTCAGATCGTTTTCTAACTATTCTTCGGCTCCACGTCTCCAACGCGAAAAGCGGCGGGCCACAGGTTACTTCCTACCATGTGGATTCCACGGGAACCACGGAGATGACAAAAGAAAACTCCTTGCAGTATTCTTCCGCAGAAGATCAAATCGAATTGTCGCTTCCATTAAAGCCCGGAGACAAGCTGGCCTCCGAGCGGCTTCTCTTCAGCGTGAGTACGGATTACCACCACCAGCTTGAAACCTACGGGGCGCTGATTAAGCAGTTACATCATCCTCGGTTTTCCGCAACTACCACCACGCCGATGGGATGGTGGAGCTGGACGGCATATTATTTTGGCTTGAACCAAGGAGCCGCGCTCACCAATGCGGAGTGGCTCTCGCAGCATTTGGAACCTCTCGGATACAACTTCTTTTTTATCGACGAAGGGTACAATTACGCGCGCGGCGAATATACAACAACGAATCCAAACGCATTTCCCGATGGAATGCGCACGCTGGAACGAAAAGCGCGGGCAAAGGGGTTGATTCCAGGGGTGTGGACCGCGCCCTTTGAAGTATCGGCGCGCTCCTGGGTCTACCAGCATCATAAGGACTGGCTGATCCACAATGCAAAGGGAGTACCCATTCGTTGTGGCTGGGTGATGCACCATACTGATCCCTTGTTCAGCCTCGACACTACAAATCCCGGAGCGCAGGAGTACCTGCGCCAGACCTACTCGACGCTGGTGCATAAGTGGGGCATTCGCTACATCAAAATGGACTTCATGGAAGACAACGCGATCGAAGGCTATTACTACCGTCCCAACACAACAGCGCTGGAGGCGCAGCGCATCGGCCTCGATGTGATTCGGAAAACCGTTGGCGACAAGGTTCTGTTGGATAAAGACGGCGGCGAAATGTTGAATCCTGTGGGATATGTGGACATGGGGCGTATCTCCAATGACACGGGACACACGTTTTATGCCAGCAAAGTGTCCGCGCCGGGAATCGCAGCTCGTTACTATATGAATCACAATTTTTTCCTGAGTGATCCAGATGCGTTTACGGTATCCGATCAACTAGTGAGCGATCCGGATCCAGACCCGGAGGCCAACGATGGGGTTCGTCCACTTACGCTGAATGAAGCAGAAGTGTCGATTGCGCTGGCGGCTGTCTCCGGTGGGATGTTCGAGATTGGCGACGATCTGACCACGCTCGGTGCCGATTCAGACCGCATGGCGTTGGTGACAAATCGAGAACTAATCCACATGGCACAATTCCAACACGCATCAACGCCGTTGGACTTGATGAGCTACGCGCCAGAGGACAAGCAACCCAGCATCTTTCTTCTGAAAGAGGACAGCCGGACAAGTATTCTTACGGTCTTCAATTGGACGGAAGAACGTCGAACCCATGTGTTTGACCTGCCAACGCTGGGGCTTTCCCCCACGCACCACTATCAGGTTATTGATGCGCTGTATCCAGACATGGGACAGCCTCTGACCGCAAACCATTTAACTGTTGGTCAGCTTGCGCGCTCCGTGCGCGTCCTCAAAATTGTGGACACTAGCATCCCCGCTGTTCCAATCAGTCTGGATGTGCAGGTTCCACGCGATGGAAAAACCGGGAGCACGCTTCACTTTTCCGCTCACGAGAAGGATGGTTCCGAACCTGTCCTTGTCTATTTGTGGAATTTTGGAGACGGCGTGATAGCCAAGGGCAGCGCCGTAACGCACACCTACACGCATCCGGGAAGATTCCGAGTTATGGTACGGGCCGAAGGGGTTACGGGGACTCCATCCATGCAAGTGTTCCCTCTTTCGATCACGGGGAGGCTAGCCACGCAATTCATCCCCGCTCAAAGTCGTAGCCTGAGTGCGCCTAACTGATGTGTAGCCCCGGCGATTGCCGGGGCTACACGTCAGCGCTTCCCTAAAAAATCTTGTTGATTAGATCGTCGCCCAGGCCGAAGCCGAGGCCCATCTCCACGGCACGACCGAAGCCGGAGTTCAAAAATCCGCCCAGCGCGCCGCCCAAGCCGCCTTGCGGTTGCATCGGAGTGCCCATCATGGGCTGGCCATAGCTCGGTTGCGGATAGCCGGGCTGCCCATATGCCTGATTCTGATTGGCGACAAAGCCGTGGATGGCCTGCAACAGATTTGCCGTCTGCTGCTGTTGTTGCTGGATGGCCAGCGCGACCTCTTTCAAGTCCAGCAGCCACTCGCGCGCATTTTGGTTGCCGTTGCTCTGCTCGGCTTGCAGTTTGGTGGCAAGATCTTTGATCTCCTGCATCACCTGCTGCGAGGCTGTCTGCATCTGGTTGTACTGCTGGTCGATGGTCTGGATGTCCATATTTTTTTGCTCCCCGGGGAAGGCAGTTTCTCTTTGCTGCTGCATTCATCATAAAATGGCATTGCGAATCGCGTTTGGAAACCGCAGATCGTCCATCCGCATCCCATGAAGAGAACGTTCGCTCCAACAACGTGAGCGAGAACACACAATCCATCTTCTGAAATGAGACAATCGCGTCGTATGAAAATTTCTTTTACGCTTCCCGCAAGCCTGCAGGCAGAGACCACCGCCACCGTTGCCGATTGGCAGAGTAATAACAAAGTAGCCCGCCTCTGGTCGCGCGATGCCGCTCTCTGGACGAGCACAGACGAATCGAAATGGATGGGCTGGCTGGATATCGTCGAGCGCCAGCAGAAAGACCTAGCGCAGTTTCACGCGCTGGCGGAGGACGTGCGACAATCGGGCTTCGAGCACGCGCTGCTGCTTGGCATGGGCGGCTCCAGCCTGTGCCCGGAGGTGCTCTCGCTCACATTTGGCCAACAGAAGGGATTTCCCCATTTGCAGATTGTCGACTCCACCGATCCTGCGCAGATTCGCGCTGTCGAGCAGAGTGTCGATCTGAAAAAAACGGTCGTCATCGTCTCCAGCAAATCCGGCTCCACGCTGGAACCAAACATTCTGAAGCAATACTTTTTTGCGCAGATGCAGAAGGCCGTGGGCGCGGAAAAAGCGGGCAGTCACTTCATCGCCGTCACTGATCCCGGCTCCAAAATGGAGCAGGTGGCCAAGGCCGACAACTTCCGTAAAATCTTCTATGGCGATGCGTCAATTGGCGGGCGCTATTCGGCGCTGTCGAATTTTGGCATCGTGCCCGCAGCGGTGATGGGCCTGGATGTCGAAAAATTTCTGGCGCAGGCTAGGCTCATTGTAGAGGCATCGAAGTCCGCCAACATTGGCGATAATCTTGGCGTGCATCTGGGCCTGGTGTTGGGAGTTGCGGCCAATGCGGGCCGCGACAAGATTACCTTCTTCACCTCGCCGGAGATACACGACCTGGGCGCATGGTTTGAGCAGTTGATTGCCGAATCCACGGGCAAGCAGGGCAAGGGCATCACGCCGGTGGATCGCGAGGATATTGCCTCGCCCGCTCATTACGGCAGCGATCGCATCTTCGCGCACGTTCGGCTGCAGGGCGCGGACAACGCCGCCACCGACGCAGCGGTGGAGAAGCTGGCGCAGGCCGGTCATCCTGTTGTCCGTATTGACATGGCACAGACCTACGACATGGGGCAGCAATTTTTTCTTTGGGAGATGGCAACCGCCGTCGCCGGAGCTGTGATCGGCATCAATCCATTCAACCAGCCCGATGTTGAGGCCAGCAAGATCGAAACCAAGCGCTTGACCTCCGCGTATGAAGAGACAGGCAAGCTCTCCGAGGACGCGCCCGTTTTCCAGGAAGGCGACATCGCGCTCTTCGCCGGGAAAAAATATGCTGCCGTATTGCAGGGCGCGCTGCCAACGGGCAAGGCCGATCTGACGGCCTATCTGCGGGCGCACCTGTCGCAGATTCATGCAGGCGATTACTTCGCCACGCTGGCCTATCTGCAAATGAACGACACACATGAGGCGATTGTGCAGCGCTTTCGCCATGCGGTTCGCGATGCCAAGCGCGTGGCAACCTGCCTCGGCTTTGGCCCGCGCTTTCAGCACTCCACTGGGCAGGATTACAAAGGTGGCCCCAACACGGGCGTCTTTCTCCAGGTTACAGCAGACCATGCGCCCGATCTGGCGATTCCAGTGCAGAAGTATACCTTTGGCGTGGTGATTGCGGCGCAGGCTGCGGGCGATCTGGCTGTACTCGACCAGCGAGGCCGACGCGCACTGCGCGTGCATCTTGGCAAGGATGTTGAAGGCGGCCTGAAGAAGCTGAATGCGGCCATCCACCAAGCGCTAGGACTAACCATCTAGCATCGGGGAGTTTGCATCCCTGCCACGCAAATCAATAAATGTGGAAGTCCACTTCAACGTCGATTTCAACGGGCACGGCATGGCCCTGAAATTGCGCGGGCTTGAAGCGATACTGTTTGACCGCAGCGACGGCCTTTTCATCCAGCCCCATGCCTAGGGCGCGAATTACGCGAATGTTTTGCGGCAGGCCATTGGCATCCACAATCAAGGCGACTACGCTCGTCCCCTGATACTTAGCCTTGCGCGCTTCGTCGGAGAACTCCGGGTCAACGGAGTAGATCAACCTAGGTGGCAATACGCCGCCGCCAACGTGCATCACGCCGCCGCCGTAGCCACCACCCGCGCCAGGGCCAAGTCCCGCGCCAGCGCCAGAACCA